>JALYPI010000215.1 GCA_030856445.1 Bacteroidota bacterium | reverse complement strand
ACCTATGATTTTGGTGTTATTACTCAAGGAGAGAAAATTTCTTTTTCCTATAAATTTAAAAATACCGGGAAAACAAATCTGATAATAACCTCTGCAAAAGGAAGCTGTGGTTGTACAGTACCAGAATATCCTAAAAAACCTATTGCTCCAAATGGCGAAGGTAAAATTGAAGTCGTATTTGATAGTGATGGTAAATCAGGAAAACAAAATAAAACAGTAACTATACTTTCCAACACTTATCCGGCTACCACAGTGTTAAATTTAACCGGTGAAATTATAGCTCCAGAAATTGAAAATTAATTTTAATCACTAAACAATTAACAAAAAAATGACAAATTTATTAAGTATATTATTGATGAATCAGGAAGAGGGTGGAGGATTTATGTCCTTATTGCCATTGATTCTTATTGTGGTTGTGTTTTATTTTTTTATGATAAGACCACAACTGAAAAAAGCAAAAGATCAAAAGAAGTTTAGAGAAGCAATTAAAAAGGGTGATAAGGTAATTACAATTGGTGGAATTCATGCTAAAATCACTGATATACAAGAAACTACTTTTACTATTGAAGTTGAAAATGGCGTTAAAATGAAAATAGAGAAAAATGCTGTATCAATGGATGCAGGCTCTATTATGCAACAGAAATAAAAGAAATTAAGTAAATCTTAATTATTGGTTCTAAAAAAGTCATTAAGAATATTAGGAAAAACTTTTCAGTTTAAATTTCTAACTTAACACTAAATGAATCAAATTAGTGTTAGTTTGTTAAGAGAAATTGCTCTCCTTTTAAATAGTAAAAACCAGTAACAATTTGAATACCAAGTTCTTGACATTTATTCGCAGACTTAAAGACAAGGAAAAGCTGAAGATCAATAAAAAGTTTTCAGCTTTTCTTGTTTGCTTAGCTGTTGCTGGGATTTTTTGGTTTTTAATAGCCCTTTCAAAAAATTATAATGCCTTAATCAGTCTACCTGTTGTTTATCAAAATCTCCCAGAAGATAAAATATTAACAAGAAAATTGCCTGAGACAATCTCCCTTGAATTAAATGCTCAGGGATTTCATTTATTAGCCTATCAGCTAAAATTTTTCAATGATTCAATTATAATCAATGCTGATAACCTGGATATAAAAAAAACAGAAAGTTTTTATGAAGCCAAGCTGAGTACTTCTTCAAAGCTTCACCGTATTTCTCGTCAATTTAGCACCGATGTAATGCTAAATAGGATATTGCCGGATACTATACATTTTACTTTTGGAAATAAAAAGTCAAAAGAAACTCCTGTAAATCTTAAGTACTTGATAAGTTATGAAAAGCAGTTCCGGCTCAAAGACCGTATAATTTTCACTCCCTCAAAAATTAAAGTTAAAGGACTTGACAAATTAGTTGATGCTATTGATTTTTTTGACACTGATTCTCTTATTCTTGAAAATTTAAACAGTACTGTTACTAAAGAAGTTCCACTTAAAATTCCTGAAAATTATTCTTTACTTGAACTTTCGGCTAAATCGGTACACGTAACTATTCCCGTGGAAAAATATACCGAAGCCTATGTAGAAATTCCAATTGAGGTAGCTAATTTACCTGATGATTTGTCTATTAAAGTATTTCCAGATAAAATTAAGGTGTATTATGTAGTTGGGTTTGATGATTTTAATAAAGTAAATGAGCAAATGTTTACAGCAAAGGTTGATTACTTAAAAAAAGACAATACCAACCGTCTTGCTGTGGAAATTAGCAGGCATCCTGATTTTGTTAGTATAATTAAAAAGCAACCTTCCAAAGTAGAATATTTGATTCTTAAAAAATGATAAAAGTTGGCATTACCGGAGGAATTGGAAGTGGAAAAACAATTGTATGTTCTGTTTTCCAAAGATTAGGAGTGCCTGTTTATGATGCCGATTCAAGAGCTAAATACCTCTTAACTTCGAATAAGCTTATTTCTGATTCAATAAAAGATAGGTTTGGCAATGATTTGTACACCAATGAAGCTTTGGATAGGAAAAAGCTGGCTGATATCGTTTTTAATAATCCTGATGCTCTTAAAGATCTTAATTCAATTATTCACCCCGCTGTTAAAAAGGATTTTGAACAATGGATGAAAACAATTAAGGCTCCATATGTTATTAAGGAAGCTGCAATTTTGTTTGAATCGGGTGCTAATAAACATTTGGATAAAATAATTACAGTAACAGCACCTGAATCATTAAGAATTCAAAGAACAATGCAAAGAGATAATGCTTTAGAAATTGAAATTAAAAAACGCATGTCTTTTCAAAGCTCTGATGAGTATAAAATTCAAAATTCTGATTTTGTTATTATTAATGATAATAACTGTTTAGTTTTCCCTCAGATTATACAGATTCATGAGAAAATCATGAGCTTTAAAAATTAAGTGCTGATTTTAATATTAAAAATTTGTAAAGGCAGTTATTATTACTTAATTTTAATTTTATCATATTCCAATAAATTCTTATAAACAAAGTTTACATTTGTATCTGTAATCTGTAAATAAACTAGTAAATCAGATAAGAAATCTCATATATTATGAAAAAGAAAATTTTTTTAGGCCTTTTAGGTTTTTTTGTATTGTTAATAGCAACAGCAGTTGCATTACCTTTTATTTTTAAAGATAAGCTTATAGCAAAAATTAAAACTGAAGCCAATAAAAACCTAAAGGCAAAGGTTGATTTTAGTACTGTTGATCTAACCTTGTTCACTAGCTTCCCTGATTTTACATTAGATCTTTATGATTTTAGTGTTGTTGGTATAGATGAATTTGAAAATGATACGCTTGCATCAATTAAAACCCTGGAATTTACCATTGATATAATGAGTGTTATAAATGGTGGTAATATTGAAATTAAATCAATTTTATTAGATCAGCCTTCTATATTAGCAAGAGTACTGGAAAATGGAAAGGCCAATTGGGATATAGCACTTGAAGATGAGCAAGCAGAAGCAGAGCCTTCCACTGATCCTACAGAATTTAAAGCATCCCTTAATAACTATGAGATAAGAAACGCCAAAATAGTATATGATGATGCACCGGGTAAAATGTATGCAGAATTAACTGGTTTTACTCATAAAGGGAATGGTGATTTCACTCAGGATAATTTCCTTTTACAAACAATGACAACCATTGATGAATTAAGCTATAAATCAGAAGGAGTTACGCTTTTGAATAAGGTCAACACCAAATTTAAAGCCGATTTAGACATGGACATGAAAAACATGAAGTTTGTTTTTAAAGAAAACGAAGTTCAACTTAATCAATTGTTTATGGGTTTTGATGGATGGCTTGCAATGCCTTCTGATGATATTGATATGGATATTACTTTTTTTGCCAAAAAGACAGAATTTAAAAATATCCTATCTCTTGTGCCTGTTGTTTATTCCAGAGATTTTGAATCAGTAAAGACCTCCGGAACTCTTGCTCTTAGTGGCTATGTTAAAGGAAAATTCAATGACAATACAATGCCTGGGTTTGGAACAAAACTACTTGTTGAAAATGCAATGTTTCAATACCCTGATCTTCCTAAAGCAGTTAATAATATCAACATTAATTTAGAAGTTGATAATAAGACTGGTAACCCTGACCATACCATTATTAATCTTAAAAAATTCTATATGGAGATGGCAGAAAATCCTTTCGAAATGAAGATGCTTGTAACAACTCCTGTTTCTGATGCTAATATAGATGGTGTTGTAAAAGGAAAAATTTTATTAAGTAGTATAAAAGATATCGTTCCACTTGAACAGGGCGAAAGCATGAATGGTACTATTGTGGCTGACATTACTATGAAAGGGAGAATGTCTTCAATTGAAAAGGAGCAATATGATCAGTTTAATCTTGCCGGAACATTAATGGCAATGGACATGGAATATAAAAGCAAGGATTTGCCTTATGATATTTTAATCAATAAGGCTTATCTTAATTTTTCACCCAAATTTGTAGAACTATCTTCTTTTGAATCAAAAATCGGCAAAAGTGATATTAATGCTAGCGGTAGAATTACGAAATTTTTGGAATATGCCTTCAAGGATGAGATGCTGGAGGGTACTTTTACAATGAACTCTAAATTTATGGACCTAAATGAGTTTATGGAGGAAGAAAGCACAACAACTGCCTCGGCACCAGCTGCAGAAGAAACTCCAATGAGCGTTATTGAAGTTCCAGGGAATATTAATTTTTTATTAACAGCGGGTATTTCCAAAATGTTATATGATAATATAGAAATGGAAAATGTGAGCGGTTCAATTAAAATAGCTGATAAAAAAATTGACATGAATAATTTACGCATGAATTTGCTTGATGGGATAATGGTTGTAAACGGAAGCTATGAAACTAAGGATCTGACTAAGCCTAGCATAGCTTTTTCACTTGATATTAAAAACTTCGACATTCAAAAAACTGCCAAAACATTTAATACAGTTGAAAAGTTAGCTCCGGTGGCTAAAAACACTCATGGTAAGTTTTCAACTACAATGACAGTTAACAGCATATTAGACGAAAAAATGGAACCGGTACTTAATACTCTTAACGGAGGGGGTAAACTTTCAACTGGAAATGTTGTGGTTACTAATTTTGAACCAATAAGTAAAATGGCTGATGCATTGAAAATGGAGCAATATAAAAAGCTTTCATTAAATGATGTAAACCTTTCTTTTGAATTTAAGGAGGGTAAGGTAATAGTGGAGCCATTTGACATGAAGATTGGAAACACAATTGCCAAAGTAGGTGGAAGCACAGGATTTGATCAAACCATTGATTACACCTGGAATCTTGATATTCCTCAATCAGAATTTGGAGGGGCTGCTAATACAGCTTTATCCGGTTTAGTTTCTCAGGCAAATGCAAAGGGTGCAAATGTAAGTTTAGGAGATAGAGTTAAAGTTGATGTTCTTGTAGGTGGTACAGTGTCATCACCTACAATTAAATTAGGTTTAAAAGATGCTGCAGGTAATCTTGCTTCAGATTTAAAGGATAAAGCTAAAGAAGAACTGGATAAGAAAAAAGCTGAACTTGAAGCAAAAGCCCGCGAAGAAGCAGATAAACTTAAAAAAGGTGCTGAAGATAAATTAAAAGGTGAAACTGATAAAGCAAAAGCTGCTGCAGAAGCCGAAGCAAATAAAGCAAAAGCTGAAGCTGAAGCAAAAGTTAAAGCTGAAGCTGATAAAGCAAAGGCTGAAGCTGACCGTTTGAAAAAAGAAGCAGAAGATAAAGCGAAAGAAGATGCTAAAAAGAAATTAAAAGGTTTAATTAAGCCTTAATAAATTTATAAGAGTAGAGTCGATAAATTTTACTTTAAAAAAAGGCTTGTGAAATTTTCACAAGCCTTTTTTTAATCTTAAAAGCGAAGTTTAACTTTTAATCTGTTTCTTTTTGATTAAAAATTTCAGCCATCATACACCTGGCACTTCCACCACCATACTTTTCAATATGGCTAATATTAGAATGAAATATAGCAGTTGACTTTTCTATTTTGTTTATTTGCTCTAAAGTCAATGATTCATAGCCTTGTTGCGACATAACAAGTAAAAGATTCCCTTTTTTAGTTTTTAACTGCAACATATTTCCTGCAAATTTTGTCATTTGATCAAAACTAATATCAATAATTGATTTTCCTGAGCTTTGCAATGAGTCAGTTACAATTTCTCTTTCTTTTTTGTCATAAATACTTTCAAGACAAACAATGGCAATGTTTTCTCCAACAGACATTAAAACATTTGTATGATAAACAGGTACTTTGTTTTGATCAAAGGCATTAAAACAGACAGATGTGTAATTAAAAAGTTTGCAAAACACATTAAGCACTTCAGTGTTAGTGCGTGTAGAAAGACAAGCATAAGCAATTTTATTTACCCTGTCAAGAATCAAACTACCAGTTCCTTCTAAAAATTTATTTTCCTTTTCAAAATAACTAAGGTCAATAATTTCTGAGATTTTAAATTTATAATCCAGTTGAAGACTACTGATTATTTCAGCTTTTCTTTCAAGGCGTCTGTTATGAGCTTCCATAGGGAAAAGTACAACCCTTCCATCTTCATGAAAAGTAATCCAGTTATTAGGAAAAATAGAATCAGGAGTGTAAGGAGAGTGGCTGTCATCAAAAGTAATAACATCAATTCCACAATTTTTTAGACCTAAAACAAAACTATCAAATTCCAAAAGTGCTTTTTCCTGTATAATTTTAGCTCCACTTGGTTCAGGTGCAACTTGGAAAGCATTGGACTGAGCTGTTTGCTCATTGTAACCAAAATTAACCGGCCGAATCATTAAAATGGATGATGTTGTTTGGGAAGAGGAATTATTGACTTTTGTACTCATTATTTATTCATGTTAATTTATGTATCCTAGCTTATAAAATAGGGGTATTATAAAGCTATTAATTTCAATCCCTTTCCAGATATTTTTTTATGCAATGCAGAGAACCTGAATTTTCAATAAATGGGTGGAAATCACCCAGTAAAATTACTTTAAAACCTAAATCCTCCCACAATTTTTTATTATATTCATCTGTTTTTTTTAATTCCTCCCAATTTCCATATCCATAAGTAGGTAACCACACGGTTTTATTTTCATTATTAATTATTTCAACTATAGCATTATTACTGGTTGCAAAATGCCAGGTTCTGAACTTTTCTTTTTCATCGTCAAGATAAATTAAGGGAAGTGGATTACGTATAACCTCAAAACCTGCTTTTATTAAATTTTCTGCTATATTATCAAATAATTCAGTCATAGCATAGGCGAGAACAGGTAAGGATAAAATTTTTGAGGCTAATTTAGGATCTCCAACAAATATCCTATACTTTCCCTTTTCATTTCGTCCTGCAAGTGTTAAAAACATGTCTATGTGAAAAATAGGTTGAACGGTGCCGCCTTCATTTTTTCGGTAATAATTTTGTATCCACTTTTCTCCATTAAATTGAAAACTGCTTGATTGTTTTGAAGGAACAGGAAGTGTACAACCTACATAAATTAATTCCCTGGATTTGTCCAGGTATTTTTTATATAAACGAGTAATCAGTTTAGATTTTGGTTCGGCTTTTTTAGAAACAACAAGGTTATTTAAATAATTCAAAGAAATAATGGGATAATCTGCTCCAAGAAGCCAAAAATTATCTCCAACGAGTATATTACCTCCTTCAAAATATAAAGGAATTTGTGTTCGCTTCCAACCAAGATGTTTTGAAACAAAATCAGCAATAAATCCATCTTCCCAACGAGGAAAAGAGTGAGGCTCTATAAAATAGTTTTTTTTACTTTTAGAATCCCTTACAATTGCATATGCATCTTCTGCCCAAATAGAGATATTAATATAATTGGGAAGTTTAATTAATTGGACCTGCTCCTCTTTTTTGTTTTGTTTAAACCAATTAATTAAAAATTCATGAGAGTCCTCTTGAGCAAGCAGAATGATTTTAGAATGAGAGGGAAGCTTTAAAAATAAATCACTAAAAACATTCCAGTAAGGATTATTATCCCCTTTTATTACATAATCTGGAAGAGTGAAAAGTATTTTTTTAATTTTTCCTTCTGCACTGCTTATCAAGCTTGGATATTTAGGCTTTTTATCCAGGTACTCTTTTAAAAACAGTAATGATAAAGCTCTCTTTTCCAGGAATTTATCTGTAACATCATACCAGGTATGAGATTTAAAAGAACTAATGTCGTTATAATGACGCTTTTTAAGTGGTAACTCATCCATTATATTTTCTTACAGGTTTATTTCCTTTAAATTACAAAAATCAATGGGGATAAAAAAGTATTAAAAACAAAAAAGCTGCTTTGTTAATAAAGCAGCTTTTATAAGGGATAAATTTTTTGAAACTCAGATCAAAAGGAAAAGAATTTAAATTAATAAATAGGAGGAAATTTATTCGGATCTACCTCATTCATCATATTGTAAACAGTATCAAAAACATCATCAACTCCAGGTTTAGAAAAGTAATCCCCATCAGTACCATAAGCAGGTCTGTGATTTTTTGCAGTTAATGTTTTAGGATTAGAATCAAGGTATTTATAAGCTCCTTGTTTTTCTATTACCTGTTGAAGGATATAGCCAGATGCACCACCCTCAACATCCTCATCAAAAATAATAAGTCTACTTGTTTTTTTAACAGACTCAAGAATTAATTGAGGTAAATCAAATGGCAATAACGTTTGAACATCAATAACCTCTACGGAAATACCTGATTCTGAGAGGTTTTTAGCAGCTTCCAGTGCTATTCTGCAGCATGAACCATAAGTAACCAGGGTTATGTCAGAACCATCTTTTAAAATTTCAGGTATGCCTAGAGGAATTTTATATTCACCGAAATTAGCTGGACGGTTTTCTTTTAACCTGTACCCATTTAAAGGTTCAATTACTAGGGCAGGGTCATCGCCTTGCAATAGCGTATTATAAAAACCAGATGCTTGAACCATATTTCTTGGAACACATACATAAATTCCTCTAAGAGCATGAATAATCATCCCCATTGGTGATCCTGAATGCCAAATACCTTCTAAACGATGGCCTCTTGTTCGAATTATTAAAGGTGCTTTTTGCCCGCCTTTTGTTCTGTATTGTAATGTAGCAAGGTCATCGCTTAAAATTTGTAATGCATATAATAAGTAATCAAGGTACTGAATTTCAGCAATAGGCCGTAACCCTCGCATTGCCATACCAATTCCTTGTCCTATTATAGTTGCTTCACGTATACCTGTATCAAATACTCTTGTTTCACCAAACTTGGCTTGTAATCCTTCAAGTCCCTGATTAACTCCACCAATTTTACCAGAATCTTCTCCGAATATAAGTACTTCAGGATATTTAGTTAGAATTGCATCAAAATTATCACGTAATATCTCACGTCCATCAACTTGTGCGTCTTCTTTATATTCTACTTTATTGGATTCTACTTTAAGAGCAGAAAATTCTGATTCACTGTATAAAAATGAGTTATAGCGATCATAGCAAGCCTGAATTGCATTTTCATGCCATTGAATAAGGTTTGCTCTACCATTTACAGAGGACTCTTGCCTGGTTAAACGTAATACTTTTTTAACCGTAGTAAATATATCTTTTCTTGATGGATCAAGACTTGAACTTAGTTCTGCTTTTGATTTTATTATTAATTCAGAATTTGTGCTGGAAGAAGCTATTGTGTCCAATAATTCATTCACTTGTTTTATTTCGTTTTTTATTGGCTCTAAATAAGCTTGCCATGCAGCACTTTTAGCATCTCTTACAACTTTCTTTGCCTCTGATTCTATACTGTCCAGTTCTTCAGCTGTTGCAATGGATTGATCTATCATCCATTCACGCATTTTCCTTATACAATCATATTCTGCTTCCCATTGCAGTCTTTCTTTAGATTTATATCTCTCATGAGAACCTGAGGTAGAATGTCCCTGTGGCTGTGTAACTTCTTCAACATGAATTAAAACAGGAACATGTTCTTTTCTGCAAATATCTATTGCCTCTTCATAAGTATTTATTAAATCAGGATAATTCCAAGCCTTTACTTTGAATATTTCATATCCATTAGTACCCTGTTCACGTTGAAAACCTGAGAGAATTCCAGAAATGCTTTCTTTTGTAGTCTGGTACTTTTTAGGAACAGAAATACCATGCCCATCATCCCATACGGAAATAGCCATTGGCACTTGTAATACACCTGCTGCATTGAAGGTTTCCCAAAATAATCCCTCAGAAGTACTTGCATCTCCAATGGTTCCAAAACCTACTTCATTTCCTCCAGTTGAAAACTTTGTAAAATCTTTTAATTCTTTATTCTCTCTGTAAACCTTTGAGGCTTGTGCCAGTCCTAATAAGCGTGGCATTTGCCCTGCTGTAGGGGAAATATCTGCAGAGGAATTCTTCTTTTTTGAAATTTCTTTCCAGGTACCGTCTGCATTAAGACTGCGAGTAGCATAATGTCCATTCATTTGTCTTCCAGCAGAGGCTGGTTCAGCTTGAATATCGGTATGGGCATATAGTTGAGCGAAAAACTGCTGAATGGTAAGTTCTCCAATGGCCATCATGAATGTTTGATCACGATAGTAGCCAGAGCGAAAGTCACCATTCTTAAATTGTTTAGCCATAGCAATTTGAGGAACTTCTTTGCCATCACCAAAAATACCAAATTTTGCTTTTCCAGTGAGTACTTCTTTTCTTCCTAATAAACTCGTCTCGCGGCTTTCAACTGCTATTCTATAATCATTTAGTATTATCTGTTGTAATTCTTCTCTTGAGAATTCTTTTACTTCTGCTACGCTTTCTGTTACTTTATCTGAGGCCATATGTAATGAAATTTCTGTTGTTTTTCTTAATTTGCGAAGATACTAATTAATCAACTTTTTTGAAAAAAAAATTGATCCTGATTATCAGTTGTATACTATGAATTATTTATCCTTTTGAAAAACAGAGTAATTATTACAAAGTAAAAACTTCATGTTAATCACATGGTCAATTGAAGTTTAATTTGAAATTATAATAATGATAGTTTTTTATGAAATATATTTTCTCCTGAAATTAATTGTAAGTAATAAATTCCAGTTGAAAAATCAGAAAGATCAATCTCAGTAGTGAAATTGGAATTTATTTTTGGAATGTTTCGGCTATATACTTTTCTTCCACTTAAATCTGTAACTGTTATTTCAACAGAATTTTCCTGTGAATTTTTAATATTTAAATTAAACCTTCCATTGCTAGGGTTAGGATAAACAATTACTTTTTTATTGGATGTTATTTGCTCAGCTATAGAAACTGTTGATTGAATTGCAATGTCGTCTATTGCAATATCGCTTCTATCATTTAATCCGGTAGTTCCACGAAATCGTATGTTAATTGTTTTTCCTACATAAGCTGATAAATCTACCATTTCCTCTATCCATTGATTACCGTAATTACCTGCTTTTGCTGGTATTGCATCATTTGTCCATATACCATCAGTTAAAATATCAACATGTAACTCACCCATTGAAGGTGCCCCATACATGTAAAACCAGAAGCTTAATTGTGCATCACCTATAGAACCAATATTAATACATGGTGTTTCTACCATTCCCATTTTATTGAAACAATCAGTAGCCTCCATATACAGGTATTTTCCCTCAGAAGTTTGCAGTGTATTATCCACAGTAGGGCCAGTGCCGGTAGAAGGAGTGTTGGCTTTATTTGTTCTCCAATCAATATTATCATGTAGGTTATTTACATGATTTACCCATCCATTAGAAAGATTGCAGCTAATTGCTTCACAAGTGTTTGAAGTGGAGCATAAGGTGAAGTTTTCAAAATCTTCAAACCATGGGATACTTACAGTAGTACCTGAAGATAATTGAACACTAGTACTGCTAGTATCATTATAATTATTGTCATCTGAAACATGTGCAGTCCAGGCTGAAATACTATAACTTCCGGTTGAAGAAAAATCAGCAGTAGCAGAGAAGATGTAAGTTATACTATCTCCTGAAGGAATAGTACCGTTAAATATTTCAGAAACTGTTGATCCTCCATTAATTGAATAATTTAGGGGAATGTTTGAAATGGACGATAAGCCTATATTTTTAAGATTTACACTTAACTTTGTATTAGAATGATCCTGGCAATTTTGTAGTTTGCCAGAAGGGTTTTCAATACTTGTTAATTGAACATCATAAGGAATTGGACAATCCCATATTCCTGAATTTTTCTTTATTGCAATGGCCCGTCTTCCAATTGCATTGGTTGCTCCTTTAGCTTTAACACTATACCATTGATCAATAAGAGGATCAGCAATATAGAGAATAATAGAGTTTGTATTTGTAGTACCAGTAGAATCCATAAACTTATTTCCCAAAATACTTGCTTCATATGAGGTAGCGCCAGTAACAGCATTCCAGGATAACTGAATTGAATCAGGACAGGCCCAATCTACCATAAGGTTTTGTGGTACACCTATTAATGAAAATGGATAGTCACTCATTGCAATTGATAAGCCTCTACTTACTTTAATTAAAGCTTGTCCTGAAACTAAAGAAGGCGGAGCCCAGGTATAATAACGTGTTCCAGAATTAATTGATGAAGAAATTAAATTCCATGTTGTTCCATTGTCTATTGAATATTCAAGAGTAAAATTTCCTGAATTTCCAAAGGCATCCCAGCGTAAAGTTTCAGCAACCCCTGGAACAAAAGATTCCCCTCCATTGGGATATGTAATTGTAATATCTTCATTTACAAATTCATAAACCACAAAATAAGTTTGAGGTCCTTGTGGTATCTGAAAACCATTTAAAGTTATTGAATAAGCTCCTGAAAGTGGACTTTCAATGGTTACTTGTTCCATATTATTTAAATTGTCCACTCCTCTTGTTGCAGGCAGGTTAAGAGAATTAGAGTTAGGAGTATGGTCAAGTACCCAGGGATTAAAAATGGAAGAGGAAGGATCACTTACCTGCATATTTATATCATTAACTAAAGCTATGCTTGCATTTGATGTAGCCTCATAGTCGGTCCAATAAACCATTATTTTTACTTCTTGTGTACCAACTGGAACATTAATACTATGAGAAATTAAGTCTCCTTGATTAATTGTGCCTGTTAAATAATTAACATCCTCGAGTGTTTTAACTGCTTTTAAAGCATTTATTCTTCCAAACCCAAATTTAAAGTCAGGACCAGGGTTTCCTAAATCATCAGCTGAGTTCATTAAAATTGCTTTTAGTAAACCAGATTCAGGATCAATACCTCCATTAAGTTCTCTGTATGCATGATAAAGCTGAGCTAAGGTTCCTGTAACACCAGGGCAAGCCATTGAAGTTCCAGTCTTAGTATCATAAGTATTTTCATCTATAGTAGAAAACACACTTGTACCTACAGCACAAACATCTGGCTTAATTCTTCCATCATGAGCAGGACCTCTGCTACTGGAAGTTGCTAGTCCATCAATATAATCAAGGTTTCCAACCGCAATAACATTTTTGCCTACTTTTATTCCACCTGTTATATTTCCCCAATAAGAGCCAGCGCCATAACCACAATCTGATGTTCCTGAATTTCCGGCAGAAAAAACATGCATTAAAGAAGGCATTTGTCGAATTTGCTGATCAGCAGTACGGGCAAAGCTTGTATAACCGGCATTACATCCATTCCCATAGGAAAGAGAGGTAATTCTTATACCAGGGTTGTAATAGGTAGTGGGAGTGAAATTTATTGCATCCCAAACTGAATAAACAAACAAATCAGCTCCAAAAGCCATTCCTTTTGCAAGTGGGTTTAAATTACCTGCTCCCATAATTATTCCTGCAACATGATCTCCATGGTCACCATTATTGCTGCTTACATTAGCTTGATCTGTCCTGCCTTGATAATCAATATGAGGTCCTATAATTCCATCATCTCCCATTGCAATGTTAACTCCCGTACCATCATAATGTCTTCCTGAAGCATAATCATTTGCAATAACATTAGAGCGATGACTTGTTCTGCCCACTAAATTTTCAGGTTCTGCAGGTGGATCAATGGATTCAATGTATGAAATATAATAAAGGCGGGAAATTTCCTCTATTTTGGATATGGGAATTCGTATTGTTAATTGATTAGAAAAATCATTTTTACTTAAAATTTCAATAAATATATTTTTTGAAATTGCTGTTGTTATTAAAGCTGATGATAAATCAGGAAAATAATTAATAATCAAATCAATTTTATCTTCTCCAGTTATTGCCCAAGAAGGATAATCCTTATTTAACAATGCAGTAGATAGTTTGTACTCAGGTTTAAATTTAAGTATGCTTCTTATTGGTAATTCTTTAAAATTATTAGTGTTAAACTGAGTTGAAATAGAAGCAAAATAAGCATAATTGGGAATATAATCTAATAACTTTATGCCAAGTTTCTCAAATTCTAATTTTGTTTTTTGGTTTGGAATAGTATGAAATTGAATAATTCTATAATATCTATTACTAAATACTTCATTTTCATCAATTACAGAAGATTGAATATAAACATCTACATTTTCTTCTGTTTTAATATTGCCTGATTTTAATAGCAGAACATATTTTTCTGATTGATTCTGTGCTGTTGAAACAGAATATATAAATAACAGTGAAAAAAATGAAAATAGGAATAATCTTAAAAAATAGTTGCTTTTCATAATGGATGAGTTAAAATTCATCTGTATTTATTTGCTGTTTCTTTTAATAAAGAGGTGAATTTTTTTGCTAATATATTACAGCTGAAAATAAAGTTTAATTTGGAAAGATATGAAAACAGAATAACTTCAGCTAGTAAATATAATAAAAAACAGAATTTTTAGTTTTTTTTAGGTTATTGTTTTGATTAATTTAAAAACAAAATTTTATCAAATCAAGAATTCAGACTCTATTGTGATAAAAAAATAATGAAGCTGTCTCAGTTAAGAGCAGCCTCATTATAAAAACAAAAATTATAATTGTTTTTTAATTAAAATAGTCTGGGGTTTTTGTTATAGTTTTTTGATTTGCTTAAATCAAATCCCAATAAAATTTCATGTGAACCGTAAGAAAAATTTCTTATTCTTTTTAAAGTATAATCAAAAGAATAGCCAATACGGAAACCATAATCAGTTTGAAACTCAACAATTGCAACCAGAGCTTCTCCTGTTCTGTATGAAACTCCTGTCCAAAGCATATTATATAATAAAACATTAACATTAAAATCTGCTTGAACTGGTGCTTGTGGCAAATATTTAACTAAAACTGTTGGTTTTATTTTTACATCCTTACTAATTTCATGAATATATCCTGTATGTAAAAAATAATGCCTGTGGTAGATAGAAGACTTTTCAATATCTAAATTAAAGCTTTCATTTTTATCATAAGATAATAAAGTTGGAATTGATAATCCTGCAAAATAATTACTGGAATAATAGTAAGCTCCAAAACCAGCCTTAGGTGAAAATTTATTGGTAATGTTGTTTGTGAACATATCATCTTCTGAATCCCAAATTGTTAATGAATTTAGATTTGCAGCATAATGTCCAACTCCACCTCTTAAACCTAAGGAAAGATGACCGTTTGCACCAGTTTTAATGTGGTAAGCATAATTGAATAATAGATCATTCTGAGTAGTAACACCAATGCGGTCATGGCTTAAGATTACTCCCAAAGCATTCTTTTTATCCTTTAGCATTCCATCAACTGAAAGTATGCTTGTTTTTGGAGCACCTTCAAATCCAGCCCACTGGCTCCTGTGTTGAAGATTAGTACTTAAATATTCATGACTTCCTGCATATCCAGGATTTAAAAATAAACTGTTAAACATGTACTGACTTACCATGGCTTGTTGCTGAGCAAACAATACTCCGGATAAAATAACCAGGGAGAATAGTATAAATAATTTTTTCATATATTTTGTTTTTATTTTAGTGAATTTTGAATAACCTTCTTTTAATTATTTTCTTAGATCAACAAAGCCTTTTAGAATTTTATCTCCATTATCTATAATTAAAAGAACAAAATAAGTGCCTGTAGGAAGTACCTCACCTTTATTGTTGGTACCATTCCACTCATTATTGTAATTTTCCCTGTGGTAAACTTCATTTCCCCATCTATTAAAAACAGTGAAATTATTATTAGGGAATTCTTCTAGTCCTCTAACAACAAAACTGTCATTTCTTCCGCTGTTGTTTGGAGAAAACCCA
The DNA here is from genome assembly GCA_030856445.1 of Bacteroidota bacterium. Classification (GTDB taxonomy): domain Bacteria; phylum Bacteroidota; class Bacteroidia; order JACCXN01; family JACCXN01; genus JACCXN01. The sequence goes on along the minus strand of JALYPI010000215.1, from coordinate 11,435 downwards.
GTAGGCATTTCAAGCACCATTGGCTCTATTAATATTACACTTGCAGTTGTGGTACAACCGTTTGCATCAGTAATGTTAACTGTGTATTCTCCTGCAGTTAGATTATTAATATCTGCAGTTATTTGTCCTGATGACCACTGATATGAATAGGGTAGTGCTCCTCCCTGCATTTCTACTCTTATATATCCATCATTACCATTTGGAATACTAATATTATTGTTATTAGTAAATAATGATGCAGTTAAATCAACAGCCAGTATTTCAGGTTCTTCAATTATAACTTCTTTATAAATAGTACAATTATTTCCATCTGTTATTATAACATGATATGTACCTGCTTTTAAATCTGTTAAAGTGGATTCTTTTGCACCAGTATTCCATTCATAGGAATAGGGAGATGTGCCATAATTTATTTCCACAGAAGCAAATCCATCTCCTCCTCCATTACAGCTTACATTTTTACTTTCCGCCAAAGTTTGCATAGCAGATATTTCTTCTAATGAAATCATTAATTGCTGTTCACAATTATTATTATCCAACACTATTACATTATAGGATCCACTAGATAATTCTTGAAGATCACTATCAGTTGAACCATTGCTCCAATTGTATGTGTAGGGTGCAGTACCTCCGCTTACATCCAATGATATTCTTCCATTATTTTCGTTACAAATAACAGGTTCTACAGAAGCTACTAGATTTAGGTTTTCTGGTTCATTTATTTTAACTGTGTTAAGGATAACATTTTCACAACCATTATTGTCAATGACTTTTATCTCATATATTCCAGGCAAAAGTGCTGTGGCTGTTGCTGTATATTGAGCAGGTGAAGTATTCCATTCATAAATATAATTTCCACTTCCCCCTGTTACTTGAATAGTTGCCTCTCCGTCTGCATTTCCATTACATAATACATCTTGCTGGGAAATAATAAAAGCCGCTAATGAATCTGAAGGTTCAGTAATTGTTACAGAAAGTATGGCGGGTGTAGAGCAACCATTGGTATCAAAAATTTCAACTGTATAAGTTCCAGCTATTAAATTTGATATAGTAGTGGTGTTTTGTACTGGTGAAGTATTCCAAACATATTTATAATTCCCACTACCTCCAGTAGCAAGCACAGAAATTTCACCAGTTGAATCTCCTTTACATTTAACGTTTGATTGCAACGCAACAGAAGCTTTCATTAAATATTCAGGCTCCGTGATAGTTACTGAAAGTGTAACAGGAGCAGAACAACCATTTCCATCATTAATTACAACTTCATAATTTCCTGCGGTAAGTCCGGTTGCTGTAGGTGAAGTTTGAATAGGAGTGGTGTTCCATGAATAAGAATAAAGCCCGTTTCCTCCTGTTGCTTGAACTGTAGCAGATCCATTATTGCCGCCATTGCATAATAAATCTTCAACGCTTACTATTTCAGCATTAAAATTTGGCGTAATTGTAACAGAAACAGTTTGTGAAAGTGTATCACAATTATCTAGAACTAACCCATCGCCTAATGAAAATGTGTAAGTTCCTGGAGATGTAGCAAAATAGTCAGCAGATGTAGAAACTTCCATTCCATTAGAATCAATCCATCTATAGGAATAATTGCCATCACCACCACTTGCATTACTGTAAAGCATCACCCCTGAATCTAACTGGCAAATTGAAGGATTTAATGGTAATACATCTGTGGATAACCCTGGTAAAACATACACTCTAAAAGTATCACAAAGTATTGATTGAAAACCACATTTATCTGCTTTTGGAGCTCCGCAAATAGCATAATCAATATAAGCAGGAGCAAGAGAGTCGGGTGAAAAGAATATAGTAGAGCAACCTGCGGTGCAGCTTAAATAATTGTTATAGTCTCCCTGGTTTCCAGGATATATTGAATAAATTGACATGGAATCCAAGCCCAATGTTTCAATTTCCTTATTGCATATTGTTCTTGCATTAAAATCCTCAGGAAAAACAGGCCTTGATATGGAACTAACCTTATAAACATTGGCATTGTTTCCAGGTTTGCAAAAGGTAATATAATGAGGACCAACTCCACTTATACATATCTCTTCGCCTATTGCAACCATGGTTCCACAACCTACCTGGTAAAAGAGTGACCCTACAGGCATTGCACCTCCAACTATCTCAATTTTTATAGCCGCTGATAGTGGGTCAAGAGTTACCTTAAAAGAGGTGCAATTCGTTGCTGATGAACAGCAAGTTCCCTTTCTTGTATGCAAAGGTGATTCCCAGCTCCCTCCGGGATTGCCTGTAAAATCGACTTCAAAGAAGGGAACGCTTGAGTCGCATTGACTGAATTGGGCATAAGACTTTGCCGAAGTTAAAAAAGTAAAAATAGCCAGGTAAAGCAAAAGCTGAAATTTACCAGAGTAATTTGTTTTTTTCATATATTATAGTTTTTAAATGGTTTAATTGAACATTTAACAACTAGTGAAATATATGCCACTTGTTATTTACAAATGCTTATAGGAAAGACCGGGAGGAGGCATTAAAAACTTGATGTGAAAAGTTGTACTAACTTTTCCACTATCTACGAAGTTTGTTTCACGATTTTCTTCTTAAGAAAAAAAACTTATTTTCGATATGGCTTTATAAAGTTTCTTTTTAAAGTTCTTCTATAATAAGAAAGGAGGGAGAGTTAATTTAATAATCCTATAAAGGTGATCTGATCTTTTTTATGAAAAAATCTGGGCGCATTGGCAATCACCCATAATTTTTTGCGTAGCACATAGAAATTAAGTATAGCAAACAATTTCTGTTATTCCAATAAATTAAAAACATCAAAACTGAAAAAAATTAGCAGTTCTCGCAGGTCAATCCCTCACTAGTCATTTTCCATTTTTTTCCTGCCATATTTCTGTCATCAACACTGTTTATGTTTTCTACATTATGTAGCATTTTTTTAAGCAAAGGGCTTAATTCTACAGATTTCCCTTCAGGGACTTTTACAGTAATGTAAACCTGTTGAAATCTGTATTTATCATTATTTGAAATTCTGAAATAATCATCAAAGTCAATTAATGAATCAGTTTGCATATAGTTATATCCTATGTTTTTACTTCTTTCAAGAGCTTCTTTCCTACTAGATCCAAAACTTGAGGTTGTTATTGTAACAGTAAAGCTGTCGGTTTCTGATTTAATAATATTTAATTTCGGGTAGCCAACTAACAAGTTATCCTCTTGAATATTAAAAATATGCCTGTTTCCTTTAGAGCCTACAATGAAATTTGGTTTTTCCTTTTTATTCATTCCAATATATATAGTACTATTATCAGGTTGTAAAGGTGAAATAACCTGAACAGAAGAAGCTTTGTTTGAAAATTCTTTAGATAAATCATAAGTTATGAAAATTAGCACTGCAATACCAGAGAGCCAAAATAAAAGAAGAACAGAACCCATTCCAACTAACTTTTTCTTTATTCCAAATAAAATTTTTATTCCAGCAATTAATATGGATACAAATGGAATAAACAAAACCAGGAATAGACCAATTTTAGCCAAATTTATTTGATCAGTGGAATAAAACAAATAAGAAAATACTTCATTAAAAGAAAATGCTGAAGCTCCATCAATTCCGGAAGAAATAAATAGGTTACTTCCTGCAAAGAATGTAACAATAACAATTAATAATACCAAAGATAAAAAGATCAATAAAACTCCAAATAATTTACTAATTGAAATTAGTATCAGTCTTATTAGATTTAAAACTAAATCAACAAAACGATTAATTGCTAATCTAATACTATTATAATTAGCCGACTTATTTAAGTTTTTGGCTTCATTGGAAAATTCATTAAATTTTTTTTTTAATCCTTCGAATTCTTCATTTACAGATTTACTTATGTTGTTTACATTTACTGGCTCTCCTTTCATCTCAAGTTTTTCTGAAGGAGTTTTTGCCACAGGAATTACTATCCAAAGAATAATATAAATTAATGGCCCGGTTCCAAAAAAGAAGAACATTAAAACAAAAAACAGACGTAACCAAATAGGATCCTTTATTCCAAAATAAGCAGAAAGTCCTGCACAAACCCCACCTAATATTCTGTCATCTGGATCCCTAAATACTCTGCGGTGTTTGTTTTTGTCAAATGCAGGGGCCACAGGCGGCTCCTGTCCGTCTAGATATTCTTCAGGCTGACCCATGATGGCAATTACTCCATCCACATCAGCTTTAGTTATAACCTGATTCGTATCAGTGATTTTTGCTTTGAACATTTCTGCAATTCTTGCTTCAATGTCTGCCATTATTTCTGCTTTTCCTTGTGAGTCACTGAAGTAACTGCTTATTGTTTGAAGATAAGTGTTTAGCTTTTCGTAAGCATCTTCATTTAAGTGAAAAATCATTCCACTAATATTACTAATAATTGTTTTATTCATGTTGTTTGTTTAAAATTGATTCTACTGCCTGTACTAATTCACTCCATGTTTCCTGCAGGTTTTTCAGAAAAGCATCTCCTAAAGGAGTTAATTTATAATATTTTCTTGGTGGACCAGATGTCGACTCTTCCCATCGGTAAGCTAAAAGAGCATCATTTTTTAATCTTGTCAAAAGTGGATATAAAGTGCCTTCAACTACAATTAATTTAGCATCTTTTAACTTGTCAATTATTTCTGATGGATATGCATCGCCTCTGGACAAAATCGAAAGAATACAAAATTCAAGTATTCCTTTTCGCATTTGTTGTTTTACATTTTCCAGGTTCATATCTTATTATTATTCATTTATTCATTTTGATTTCACAAAGATAGGAATACTATAGTACTATGCAATACAAAGTACTATATTATTTGTTAGTTGTTGATATTCAGTTAAAAAAATAAATAAAATAGAACAAAATATAATTTAGTGTATTAAATTTGCTCAAAAATATAGTATAATGGAATATTTGTTTTCTCTTGAAGGTTTAATTAGCCTATTAACCTTGGTTATTTTAGAAATAGTTTTAGGTATAGATAATATTATTTTTATATCTATTGTTGCAGGTAAACTTCCTGCCGAGCAGCAGGCTAAAGCGCGTTTAATTGGATTGACTCTTGCTTTGTTAATGCGAATAGTTTTATTATTTGCAATAACCTGGCTCATAGGTTTAACCAAGCCATTATTTACAGTATTTGAATATACTGCAAGTTGGAGAGATTTAATTCTTTTTGCTGGAGGGCTTTTTTTAATGGCAAAAAGCACAACTGAGATTCATAGTAAAGTAAGTGGAGATTTGGATATGAAAACCATGATAAAAAAGCAGATGGGCTTTTCAACCGCCATAATTCAGATTGTTTTGCTTGATATTGTGTTTTCCTTTGATTCGATTTTAACCGCCATAGGCTTAACGGATAAATTTATTTTAATGGTAATAGCAGTTGTTGTGGCTTTAATTGTTATGCTTGTTTATGCAGGAAAAGTAAGCAACTTTGTAAATAATCACCCTACAGTAAAAATTCTCGCACTTTCCTTTTTATTAATGATTGGGATGCTATTGATATTTGATGCTTTCCATATTCATGTTCCAAAAGGTTATGTGTATTTTTCCCTGGCATTTTCACTTTTTATTGAAGTTCTTAATTTGAGAATGAGAAAAAATGTTTCCAAATAGAACAACAATAATGTTGTAATCTATTTTCTAACTGGTATGATTTTTCTAAAAAAAGATATTTTTTTAGAAGAATTAGCGAAAGAGGCATTTGAAGAATCAGGAATATTAATTTGACTGGCTGATTTTACATCTTCAACAGAAAAGAAGGAATTGGGATTAAATTCATTAATAAATGAAACTACTTTTGGTACATTTTTTCTTTTTACTGTGGTGAAAATGATTTTCACAGGACCTCTAGAACCATTTGCATCAACTATTGTTAATCCGTATTTTTCATTATTAAGTGCAACAATAAGGTTTTCGCAACTTTGATTAGTTATGATTCTAACAACCTGAACTCCCAGAGCAAGTTTTTCTTCTAATACTAATCCAAAATAGCTGCCTGTTGCATAACCTGCAGCCCATGCAAAATAGAAGAGTATATTATTATCCAAATTTTTAAAAATCTGGCTTATTGCTGCTAACCAAATAAGTACTTCAAAAAAACCTATGAAAGGCACTATGGTTTTATATCCTTTAGCGGCTAAAACCGAACGAAGGGTACCCAAACTAACATCACAAACCCTGGCAAAAAAAATCAACAGGGGAAATAAAATCCAATTATAATAATCAAAGCTTTGCATTTAATATTTTATTGTTTTTGAACCAACACTTGTTCAGATTTTTGTTGTTATCTTTTTACACACTAAAATCAACATTTCAGATGACTATATCACAATTTAATTAAGTAAAATAATCAATTTTACTTATAAAGAACTAATACAATAGCCCATCAAGTTTTAAATTTTAGTTTGTCAGGCTTCAAAATTACTGATAATTTTGTGGCATAAATCGAATAATTAAAAGAATTTAATAAACCAAAACATTTAAAAATTGGATCTATTGTATTTAAAATTATTTACTTTGTTTTAATATGGAAATTATACTTAAATGGTGGGAGCAAAATTTCCCCATTACTGATCCGGTATTGATATTTTCGCTGGTTCTGTTTATTATTCTTTTATCACCAATTATACTTCAGAGGTTTAAAATCCCTGCTGTTGTAGGGCTTATTTTAGCGGGTCTGGTTATTGGACCCCATGCTTTATATATTCTTGAAAGAGACAAGAGCTTTGAATTATTTGGTATGGTGGGTCTACTTTATATCATGTTTCTTGCAGGTCTTGAACTTGATTTGACTCAATTCCGGAAAAATAGAAGTAAAAGTCTGGTTTTTGGATTTATTACTTTTTTAATTCCTCAAGCACTTGGTACAGCTGTAGCATATTATATCCTTGAATTTCATATCACCTCCTCAGTTTTGTTGGCGAGTATGTTTGCCTCTCATACTTTAATTGCTTATCCTGTTGTAAGCCGTCTTGGTATTACCCGTACAGAAGTGGTTACAGTGATAATAGGAGGTACTTTGGTTACAAATATTATCTCACTTATGATTTTATCTGTTATCACAAGTATGGCAAGGGGTGAATTAGGAGGTGGTTTTTGGTTTGAATTTGGTATTTCACTGGTAATTTATTCATTTATTATTTTTTGGGGTATTCCTAAATTAAGTAAGTGGTTTTTTAAGAATTTTGAAGGTCAGGGGGGGACACATTATATTTATGTGCTTGCTGTTGTATTTGCAGCTTCTTATTTTGCTAATGCGGCAAAAATAGAGCCTATAATAGGCGCTTTTCTTGCCGGACTTGCTTTAAATAAACTTATTCCTCATACTTCTCCCTTAATGAATCGCATTGATTTTATTGGAAATAATTTATTTATCCCCTTTTTTCTTATTGGTGTGGGAATGTTAATAAATATAGAAGTCTTTTTTAACGGAGCTGAAGCCTTAAAAGTAGCTACTTTAATGATTGTTGTTGCACTTGTAAGTAAATGGGGAGCAGCTCTTTTTACTCAAAAATTATTTAAATATTCAAAAGTGGAGATGAATTTAATTTTTGGATTAAGTGCTGCTCAGGCTGCATCTACCTTGGCTGCTGTTACCATTGGATTTAATTTGGGTTTATTAAATGAAAATGTTCTAAATGGAACAATTTTAATGATTCTATTCACTTGTCTTATCAGTTCTTTTGTTACTGAAAAAGCAGGAAGAGAACTGGCTATAATTGAAGGCGATAAAATGCCTGACGTTTTAGATATTCCCAATAGAATTATGGTACCTATTTCCAATCCCTCCACAATTGAGCATTTGATGGATTTGGCAATTATGATCCAAAGTGATGATAAAGCCACAGAACCTATTTATGCACTTGCAGTAGTTAAAGATGATATTGATGCAAAAGAAAGACTGGTAATGAGTGAGAGAATGCTTGAAAAAGCAATCAGCCATGCTTCTTCAACAGAAAATGAAGTACGAGTTGTAACAAGGGTTGATTTGAATATTGCAAGTGGTATAATAAGAGCAATAAAGGACTTGATGATTACTGAAGTTATTATTGGTTGGAATGCTAAAATTAGTTCTAAAAGCAGTGTTTTTGGCAATGTATTAGATGTATTGCTAGAAAACTCTGAACAAATGATTTTGGTAAGTAAAATCATTAGTCCACTTAATACCGTTCAAAATATTATTGTTGCAGTTCCTCCTAATGCAGAGTATGAAAAAGGATTTGTTCTATGGATGAAAACAATTAAAAAACTTTCAAATCAAACCGGAGCAAATGTAATTTTTTATTCTTCGGAATCATCCAGAGAGAAATTAATAGAAATTATAAAGAGTACTAAGCCTGAAATATATTCAACTTATAAAGACTTTGATGAATGGGATGATTTTTTAATTCTTTCAAAACAAGTTAAAGAAGACGATTTGCTTATTGTAATAAGTGCACGTAAATCAACGGTTTCCTATAATAATTTTCTTGATAATGTTCCCAAAAAGCTGGCTAAACATTTTGAAACTTTTAGTTTTGTTATAATTTATCCTGAGCAGACTTTAGAGCCTGAAGTTTTTAAGCATATGCAATAGGATTATATTCTATAATCCCTTGTTTAATAAGTTTGTAAATTTTTTATTAAAAATAACATCAATGGAATTTTCGTTATTATGTTGAAATTATCAGCAAAATACAATCTTCATACTTACCGAATATTATCAAAAGTAATTTTTAAGATATATTTTTTCAAACAAATATTTTTTTTAAATTTGTTATAGTATTTTAATTATTTGTATAATTGCACCTTCAAAATCAGTTATAGGCTGATAATCTTCAGAATGTAAACTATCCGGAAGTATTAGAGTGAATAATGCAAATTTTCTTTAATTGATTTCAAATCAAAAACCCAAATAATTTAATAAACCTATTTATATAATTGCATGTACGATATAATTGAATTGAATAATAAACTTGTTAGTGAGCTTAGAGAAATAGCTAAACAACTAAACATTCCAAAATACGAGAGTCTGAAAAAGCAAGAGTTAGTATATCAGATATTAGATTACCAAGCCATAAAATCAGTAAAAAAAGAAGACTCAACTGAAACTGAAAAAAGCGCTGTTGAAAAATCAAGAGCTCCAAGAAAAAGCTTTATCTCAAAAAAGTCTCCAGAACCTGTTTTGCATTCTAATGTACAAGTCAAAGAAGGAAGAACTCAGAATCCTTCATCAGAAGAAACTGATAATTCTGATTACAGAAATTTTGGAAAAGAGAATAATGTAAAATCCGAAACGTCTTCCACTGAGGGAACTTCCGAAAATGAGGAAAAGACAAGCCATCAGAGTAATGATAGTGCACCAGTTCAACAAAGAGAGCAGAGAGAATCAAGAGATACCAGGGAACAGAGAGAGCCAAGAGAACAAAGGCAACCAAGAGAACCAAGAGAACAAAGAGAACCAAGAGAACAAAATTTGCCTGATCAAAAAAAACAAGGACAGCCTCAAGGCCAAAACGTAGGTACAAATCCCAATCAGAATCAAGCACGAAGAAGCGAACCTTTATTTAATTTTGATGGGATTATTATCAGTGAAGGAGTTTTGGAAATCATGCCTGATGGGTATGGTTTTCTAAGGTCTTCGGATTATAATTACCTTAATTCTCCTGATGATATATATGTATCTCAATCACAAATTAAGTTATTTGGTTTAAAAACAGGAGATACAGTAAAAGGAAGTGTTAGGCCTCCAAAGGAAGGGGAGAAATATTTTCCTCTTATAAAAGTAGAGAAGATAAATGGGCAAGATCCTGCTATTGTAAGAGATCGTGTTCCTTTTGATTATCTTACCCCTTTATTTCCAGAGCAAAGATTATCGCTTACTTCCAAAAGAAGTTCACAATCAATGCGAATAATGGATATGTTTACTCCTATAGGTAAAGGGCAAAGGGGTTTAATCGTTGCTCAACCAAAAACAGGTAAAACTACTTTATTAAAAGAAGTAGCTAATGCAATAGCTGAGAACCATCCGGAAGTTTATCTTATAATACTTTTGATTGATGAACGCCCAGAGGAGGTTACTGACATGGCAAGAAGCGTAAAGGCCGAAGTTGTTTCATCTACTTTTGATGAGCCTGCAGAAAGACATGTTAAAGTTGCTAATATTGTTTTGGAAAAAGCAAAAAGGCTTGTTGAATGTGGACATGATGTTGTAATTCTTTTGGACTCAATTACTCGTCTTGCAAGAGCGTATAACACTGTTTCTCCAGCTTCTGGAAAAGTTCTTTCAGGTGGTGTGGATGCAAATGCACTTCATAAACCTAAAAGATTTTTTGGTGCTGCCAGAAAAATTGAAAATGGAGGCTCTTTAACAATTCTTGCTACTGCACTTACCGATACTGGTTCAAAAATGGATGAAGTTATTTTTGAAGAGTTTAAAGGAACAGGTAATATGGAATTACAGCTTGATCGTAAGCTTGCTAATAAACGTTTATATCCTGCTATTGACATTAATATTTCCAGTACCAGAAAAGAAGATCTTCTCTTAGATAAAGAATCACTTCAAAGAATCTGGATTCTAAGAAATTTGCTTTCTGATATGACTGCTGTTGAAGCCATGCAATTTCTTCAGGACAGAATGAGAAATACTAAAACAAATGAAGAATTTCTTATATCAATGAATTCCTAAATGTGAAGCATCTTATTTATAAATATGCCTTAGCTGTTTCTTTCGCTTCTATAATTCTCAAATTGATTGTTTTTATTACAGATCAACAATTTACTGTAATAGGAGAATATTCTACGTATGTTATTTTTCTGTTTATATTATTGGCAATCTATCTTGGAATGCGCCAGGCAAGAAATATAACAAACAACAATCAAAGTCTTGGTGAAAACATAAATGTTGGTTGTAAAATAGCAGCGATTAACGGGCTTGTCATGGGGGCCTTTATTTACATTTATTATAGCTTTATTGATACGGGGTATTTCACTGAAAAAATAAGAAATACTCTTGTTTTAATGATACAGAGCGATAATTATACTATTGAGCAAATGAAGGAGTATTATATTAATGCTCGTCTATTATTCTTTGCTCCGGATAAAGTTGCATCTTTTACTCTTTTTGGTTATTTACTACTTGGATGTTTTTATGCAGTTATTTCAGGCTTCGTAATAAGGAAGAAATATGCTTCTAATATGCAGTTAAAATAAAAAGGAAATTAGTAATTTTATTTCTACTTATAAGGAATCAAAATAATAGTCATTTTCTTTAGGCTTTTTCTGAACTTTTTCCAAAGAAATGTACAATTAAGAATAAAATTAAAAAACCAAAAGGGATAGTAATAAGTGAGGAAATTCCCAATGCAGCAGGTATAGTCCCAAATACAACTGCTACAGATCCAACGGTTAAAGCATAAGGCATCTGCGTCCGTACGTGTTCAATATGGTCACAGGAAGTAGCTAAGG
>JALYPI010000174.1 GCA_030856445.1 Bacteroidota bacterium | reverse complement strand
ACAGAACCAGTGTTATCATTTGCACATAGAACATTCGTAGTTGTAGTAGTTGTTATAAGATCAGTTGGTTCAAATATTTCAGCACTTCCGCTAACTTCACAACCGTTAGTATCATTTAACTGGAAAGTATAAACCCCTGCTGCTAAACCTGATATAGTTAAAGTAGTTTCATTGTTTGACCATAGGATGTCATAAACGCCAACTCCTCCTGTTGGATTAACAGTTGCTTCACCATTTGTTCCTCCAAAACAAGTAATATCTATTGTTGCTAAGGTAAAAGCTAAAGGGGCAGAAGGTTCAGTGATTGCAACGCTTCCTGTTACTACACATCCATTATCATCAGTAACAGTATAGCCATACTGTCCACCGGGTAATCCGGTAACAAGTGGATTGGATGAAGTAACTCCTGTCCAGGCATAAGTATAAGGCAGTGTACCACCAGTTGCTTCGATTTCAATTAAACCATCAGCACTTCCAGCACATAATACATCTACTATATCTATAACATCAACAATAAGAGGAGTAGGTTCAGTTATTATGAAAGCAACAGTATCACTACATCCGTTTACATCGCTTACTATTACTTCATAAGAACCTGCAATTAAATCGTTCGGGTTATTTATAGTATACGCAGCACCAGTCCAATTATAAGTATATGGAGAAGTACCTCCGTTTGCATCTATAAAAACAGAACCTGTATTATCATTTGCACATAAAACATTCGTAGTTGTAGTAGTTGTTGTAAGATCAGTTGGTTCAAATATTTCAGCACTTCCGCTAATTGAACAACCGTTAGTATCATTTAACTGGAAAGTATAAACCCCTGCTGTTAAACCAGAGATAGTTAAAGTAGTTTCATTGTTTGACCATAGGATTTCATAAACGCCAACTCCTCCTGTTGGGCTAACTGTTGCTTCGCCATTTGTTCCTCCAAAACAAGTAACATCAGTTGTTGCTAATGTATAACCAAGACTATCTATAGGTTCAGTAATAACAAAAGTTTGTGAGGTATCACATCCATTAATATCTATAATTGTAACAGTATAATTTCCAGCTAAAAGACCAAGAGCATTAGAATCTATTGAAGTTGATGAAGTCCATGAATAAGAATAAGGAGATGTACCACCGGAAGCAAAAACTGTTGCCTCGCCACTTGCGGCACCAGTACATAGTACATTGACAATATTCATACTATCTACCCATAATTCACCTGGTTGGTTTATATAAATGGATAAAGTTGAAGAACAACCATTAAGATCTGTAGCTGTTACATTATAAGACCCTGCTGTTACATTTGAAATTGAAGTACCACTAACACCATTTGACCATAAATAAGTATATCCGGGAGTACCACCGGAAGCTTCAAGAGAAGCTGCTCCATTATTTCCTAGGTAACAGGTTACATCCTGTATATTAATATTTACAAAAGTAATATCAGTTGGTTCTGTAAGGGTAACTCCTGCAGTAGCTGCACATCCATTATTATCTAATGCGGTAACGGCATAAGTTCCTGCTGAAATACCAGAAACAGTAGATCCTGTTGCCCCACCGGGAGCCCATGTATAAGTATAAGAAGGGGTTCCTCCTGTAGTTTGTACTGTAGCTTCTCCATTTGATGAACCAAAACAACTTGGTGGTATTGATGATGAAATTGTTGTTACCATGGGCGAAGGCTCTGCTAATGTAATAGTAGGAGTAATCATACATCCACTTTGATCCATTACGGTAACAGTATAAGTTCCGGCATTTAAATTAGTTGCTGTTGCTGTGGTACCACCATATGGTGACCAAACGTAATTGTAAGGAGAAGTTCCTCCTTGTGTTATTAAAGTTGCTGAACCATCATTAAAATTATTACAACTAATATTATCTACAATATTGACCTGGGCTGTTAAAAGAGGCGATTCTGTAACAATTACAGTGTCGAATTGCTGACAACCAAGAGCATCAGTTACTATGACTGAATATGTTCCTGCAGGTACACTTGTAGTTGAGTTAGTTGAACCATTGCTCCAATTAAAAATATAAGCAGGAGAGCCTCCTGAAACATTTACGTTAATTGTTTTTGATGCTCCAAAACAAATTATATCTACTAAAGGAATATCTGCAATGAGTTCAGGGTTTTCAATTACTTCAAAACAAGCGGTATTAATACAACCGGCATCATCAGTCACAGTTAAACAGTGATTCCCACCATTTACTGTAATTCCATTAGATGTACTTCCATTGTTCCAATCATAATATGTACTTCCAAAGGCTCCTGTAACATTGGATGTTAAAGTGGACATCTCACCGTAGCAAACAAGAGGATCACCACTTACAGTGGCCGTCAAAACACTGTTTGATGCTATAACTGAAACGGTATCCTTGTCCATGCATCCAACATCATCTGTTATTGTAACTATATATGTACCGGTAAAAACATTAATTGATTGGGAAATTGCTCCAGTACTCCATAAATAGGTAAAAACACCTGTTCCTCCACTACCGGTAGCATTTATGGTAATGGCAGAATTACATGCAATTGTACTGCTGGGATTAGCAGCTGCTATTACAGGAGGGCTTTCCAGTACTGTAACTGAAACTGTTTGGGCACAACCACTTGCATCTGTAACAGTAATAGTATATGTGCCACCGGTTGTTATTGAAATACTCTGAGTTGTTTCACTTGTGTTCCAACTGTAAGTAAAAGGAGCTGTACCTCCGGAAATATTGGCATATAAGGTTTCTGTGCTTCCAGAACATAAAACAGGGGGAGCAATTATGTCAATAACAAAACCTGGTAAAAATGTGATATGAGCCACATCACTCACATCCGGACATCCACCAAGGCCCTGAGAAGTAAGTATTAGGTTTACAAATCCAGCGGTAAGTTCAGCTGCTGTGGGATAATAAAAACCAGTAAGTGAAGTAGCACTAGGACTAAAAGTACCATTACCTCCAGTCCAAACTCCGCCTGTACCATTAGTGATACTTCCGGAAAAATATGCTGGACTGTTTCCACATATTAAATTATCATTGGCAATGACTTCAGGCAATAATTCCATTACAACAGTAATGCTTTCAGTAATTGAAGGACAATCTGGATAAGTTCCATCCCATATTTCAACAAAATACGTCCCTGCTGAAGTTGCAAAATAAGTGGATCCACTATCAAGAATAGTACCTCCGGTATTTGACCAGGTATAATAGTAATCTGAGTTACCACCTGTTGCAGAAGCTGTAAGAAGCACTCCTGGTTCATTTTCGCAAAAAACTGCTGGAATCGGACCAATAGTAGCTAATAGTTCAGGATAAAAATTAACCCTTACTATTTCACAAACAGGTACAGAAGGAGTACACGGTGCTGCATCAGGAATCCCGCATACTTCATAATCTACAAAAGGGGGAAATCCTGGTTGGGCAGTTACAAGAGTTGAAGAACACCCTGAAGTACAGCTTAAATAACTATTGTATGTTCCACCACCTGTAATGTCATTCCAGGTAATTGTAGATTCAACAAAACCAAAAACATCTAAAGTAATATTACATCCATCACCTATTATTATATCACTTCCCCATACCGGGCCTGCAATTGATGTAATTGCATAAGTGTTTTGATTGTTTCCTGGTTTACAAAAAGTAAGTGTATGAGGCCCTGGACCATTTAAACAAATAGGTTGCCCAACTTGTACCGGTGGTCCACATCCTATTTGATAATACATAGCTCCTGGAGGTACTGCCCCAGAGGCAATTTCAAAATTTATTGCAACAGCTCCAGTATCTAGTAGAATAGAAAATTCAATACATCTGTCTGGATTTGTATTAGTACAACACAACCCAGCTCTTGGAACAGCAGGGTTAGAAATAAAAGTTCCGGAAGGATTTCCTGATAAATTAACATAAAAAAAGGGTGTAATCGGATCACAAAACCCTGATTGTGAAAAAGATTTTATACTTAATAAAGTCAGTGATAAAATTAATATAAAACTAGCTATCTTTTTCAAACACTTTAAATTCTTCATTTCAACAATAATTTCCAACAATAGTATTAATTTATCTTATTTCTTAGACTCACTCACTCACTTAAGGACGACTTTATTTGCTAGGGGTTGCTTTAAATAAATATTATTTTATTCAGGTGTATCTTGTCCCTATTGAGACAGTTAAAGATATTATCAGAATTTTTATTTCGTTTTCTCTTAAAATTCATATTTGATTTATAGCTATTCGAATTGTTTTTAAATAAATTGGTAGAAAATCATTATTTTAATATTTTAAGAAGAGAATTAAATATTATTCATAAAAGTGAGATTAAAATAATTTTCAGAAATCGGATTGTAATTTCAAAAAAACAACTTTTACATAATTATTAATAAGTTATTTTGAAACTTAAGTAGGAGATATAATCTCAGAAGAATTTTAGTCTTACTTGTTTTAAATTCGATTAAATTTTTTTTCAAAAAGCATAACTTCAATGTAATTTTCAAAATCACTCAACCCTTTTATTATACCAGCTTGGTTTTTTATGCTTTTTACTTTATTGTTTAATCTAATAGAAGTAATTGTGGAGGGGAAATCCACTTTTGTCGAATTGTAATTATTTTTATATCTGAAATAATTTACTTCATTTGCTTTTGTGGAAATTTGATTCATTTCTTTACTTGTGAATTTTAAGCTGAATTTGCCATTGTTTATAACATGTTCTTTGCCCTCATAAATGGCCATGCCAGATGTGAAAATTATTAATTTGTATACTGGGCAGGTACCGTTACAGGCAGTTCTTTCTATTGTAGCGAATATAAATTTATCATCCTTTGCAGTAACAAGATTTATATTGTACTTTTTTAAATCAATTGATTCTGATTCAGAAGTTGAAATTGTTGAGGAGGCAGCTTTCTTTTTTATATTGCAAGCTGTGAATAAAAACAAACTGAAAACAAAAAGAATGATAATAGAAAAATTCACCGATGTTATCCGCATAATGAATATTGCTTATTCGCTGATATTTAAAAAATCTTTTTGCATTAATGTTTCATGAAGGTGTTTTTCAAAGGATTTAAGCTCTTCAGGCCCTCCAACCCGGTTTGATACAGATTTAACCTTGCCGTTTATTCTAATTGAAGTAAGGGTTGTTGGAAAATCAGTTACAGGAGAATCATATTCATCCTGTAGTTTAAAGTAGTTTATTTCAATGGCTTTTTCCCTTATTGTTTTGATTTCTTCTTCAGAAAATTCAACAATATATCTTCCTATTTTTTCTACATTTTGTTTACCTTCATAAAGTGCAATCCCAGATTTAAAAATCATTAATTTATAAACCGGGCAAGTTCCATAACATGGTGTCCTTTCAATAGTAGCAAAAATGGTGTCATTGTCTTTGGCAGAAACAAATTCCATTTTCTTTAATTTGGAAACATCAATTGCTTGTTCCTGGCCGGGGGAACTCGCTGGTTTTTCATTTGAATGAGCTTGCTTATCCTCTGTGGAAGTAGTTGAAGAATTTTCTTGCCCAGAGGTAGTTTGATTTTCTTTTTGAGTTTTACAAGCAATCATTATTGCGATAAAACAAATAAAAACTATAAAAAAGGTGTTTTTCATATGTAGATAATTTTATTGTAAATGTCATATGGAATACGCCTTGTTATCTTCATCAATGTTTCCCGATAAATCGTGACATGTAGTGCACTGTTTGGTGCATGGCTATTTCATATGTGTTTTTTTTTGTTTTTATTCAATAGTTTTTCATCTTGTTTTTAAAACAGGTTAAGAGATTGTAAATTTTCATATTCGTGCTTCGGCTTGGTATTGCTACGTTTGCTTTGCTACAAGTGTTTGTGCTTAACCTATTGTTAGCTCAATTTCATACACGGATTTATTATTCCAGAAATAAGTTCTAGCTTTTGGTTTTTCAAATTTTTATTTAATGTACTGGCGTTAATCTTACAGTGAACCCTAATTGACTTAATTTTGAAACACTACGCTGTACTTCTTTTTGCTTTTGCTTTTCTATAACTTTTTTATTATCCAGTAATGGCGATTTATACGCTTCTTTCTTTTTTAATACTTGGTAAACTGCGATAATAATTTTATGTCCAATGGCAACTACTGCTTTCTTACTTCCTTTACGCACTACTAATTTTTGATATTTGTGTTTGAAGTAGCCCTCCTTTTTTCGAGTAGCACCCCATGCGCTTTCAACTAAGGTTGATTGTAAGTGTTTGTTTCCTTGGATTGTTCTTGTGCTTTTTTTTTACCTCCGCTTTCATTGTTTCCCGGGCTCATTCCACTCCAACTGGCTAAATGATGCTCATTTGGAAATTGTTTCATGTCCGCTCCAATTTCACTTATAATAGCAATGGCGCTATCTTTTCCAACTCCATCTATGGTTTGCAATAAGTCCAGTTCTACTTTATATTTCTCTGATGCTTTTTCTATTTGGCCATCTAATTTAGTTATAAGTGCTTCGTTTACTTCAATGCTTTCTCTTGCTATTTGCAGCATAAAACGATGGTGGTCAGTCACTTTTCCTTCTAATGCCTTTTTAATAGTGGCAGTGTCAGCTTGTATTTTTCCATGGGCAAATGCTGCAAGCTTTTTTACGTCTGTTTCTCCTCTGGTTATTGCATTTACCATTTTTGTTGCACTTACCCCCTGAACATCGCTTACCACTGAACTTAGTTTTATATTGCAGTCTTCCAGTATTTTTATCATCCTGTTTTTTTCTGCTGCCACAACCTGCGTCTTCTTCTTTTTGTAGCGTACCAAATCACGCAACTCCCGAATATCTACCGGTGGAATAAAGCTGCCTTTTAGTAAGCCACTCAAAAGTAATTTACTCAGCCATGCACTATCTTTTTTATCTGTTTTATGACCTGGTATATTTTTTACATGCCGGGCATTAACTAAGATAATTTCAAAGGCTTCATCTTCCAAGACATTATAAACAGGCTTCCAATAAACCCCTGTGCTTTCCATGGCTATGTGTGTTACGCCTTGTTGCTTACACCAATCGCTTAATTCTGTCAAAGAACTTGTAAAGGAGCTAAATTCTTTTGTTTCATAATTCCGGCTACTGCTCCGTATAGTAGCTACAATCGTTTCTTTGTGTACATCCAAGCCACATCCAACTTCTATGACTTGCTGATAATGAATTTCTTTTTTCATGTCTTTGAGTTTGAGTTTTAGTTTACACAAAGATAAGTCACGCTGCTAAAAACTCATTGGTGTTTGCGAGCAAATCTCGCTCATGGCTATTTCATATGTAGATAATTTTATTGTAAATGTCATATGGAATACGCCATGTTATCATCATCAGTGTTAGCGAACTGTTTGGTGCATGGCTATTTCAAAAAATCAATTTTTGATCCAATAAGATTAAATTTATTAATTTTTTGGCAACTTATATCCTTTTTTCTTAGCAGCTTCTTCCAATCGCTTTTGAAAGGATGATTTTTTACCACTGTCAGGACGTTTTTTATGTTCTTCAATTTTTGCCAAAAGAGCTTTATCATCAACCATTCTTTGCATTGCAAACTGTTGTCCAAAAGTGATAATATTGGCCAGGAAATAGTAGTAACTCAAACCAGCAGCATAATTATTGAATACCCCAAGGAAAATAATAGGCATTAAGTACATCATCCATTTCATTTGTGCCATTTCCGGACTTGCAGATAATTGGGTATTCATTCTGGTATACAAGATGGTAGAAATAGTCATTAAAATAGTAAACAAACTCACATGATCGCCATAAAAAGGAATATTAAAAGGTAAACTGGCAATAGAGTCAAAAGTGGAAAGATCTTCAGCCCAAAGAAAGCTTTCCTGGCGCAGTTCTATGGAAGCAGGGAAAAAACGAAATAAAGCTATAAGAATTGGAAACTGTAAAAGCATTGGAATACAGCCTCCAAATGGACTAACACCCGCTTTTTTATACAGAGCCATTACAGCTTGCTGCTTTTTCATTGCCTCGTCCTTAGCAAACTTTTTATTTAGTTCATCTATTTCAGGTTTTAACACCTTCATTTTTGCCGTTGATAAGTATGCCTTGTAGGTAAGTGGAAATAACACCAATTTTATGATTAGTGTTAAAATCAAGATTACAATTCCAAAATTCAAATTAAATCCGGCAAGTAAGTTAAATACAGGTATTACCAGGAATCTGTTTACCCATCCAAAAAGCCCCCAACCTAAGGGAACTATATTTTCTAGGTCATGGCCAGTTTTTTTTAATGTTTGATAATGGTTTGGTCCAAGGTAAAAAGCCATATCAAACTTTTCTCTTTGGTTATGGTTATAGGTAACTCCTAAATTAGCTGAAAGTTTTTTTACATATTCAGCTTCATTTGGATCAGTAAATGATTCAATTACTGAAACATTTTGCTCAAAGTTTTCTTTATTGATAATTACAGCAGTAAAAAACTGTTGTTTTAATCCTACCCATTTAGTGGGCTTTTCCAAAATAAGTTTTTCATCGCTAGTTTCAGAAAGGTAATCAACACCATCAGCATCTTTATAATAGATGGTAGTATTCATTCTCTGATTTTCAATGCTTTTTTCCTGGTCAGGAGCATACATACTCCAGTCTAAATTCAGGGTATTTGTTTCAGTAGAGATTACATCATTAAGTCCATTAACAATTACATTAAAATCCAACAAATAAGATTTTCCCTTTAAAGTATATACATATTCAATATATCTGCCTCCCCCTGCATTCATTCTCAAAGTAAATGATGCAGAATCATCACCTGTTACTATTTTAGGTTGATTTAAAGGAGTGAAAAATAAATCTTCTGTAGAAATAACTTTATTGTCAGCTTTAAAGTTAAAGGCAAATGAAGATGTTTTTTCTTCAAAAAGATAAAGAGGAAGTGAATCGTAGGTTTTGTAATTTTTTAATTCGGCAGATGCAATTCTTCCCCCTTTTGAACTTATTTTTAACTTTAGTACATCGTTTTCAATGGTCCAATATTCAGTTTCACCAACAGCAGCATTTGCAAATACTCCAAATTTATTTTGAAGTTTTTCCTGGAAAGCTGTATTAGCTAAAGAATCAGGAATCTCTTGAACTGAAGTTGTATCTTGTTGCTCAATTATTTGAGTTTCTTGAAGTGCTTTTTTTTCAGCCTGCACTGCTGCAATAGAATCTTGTTTTATTCTTGCTGCTTCAATTTCTTCTTGTGAAGGGGTTGTCCAAATGCTGAAACCAATTAGTATTGCAGCAATCAGTAAAAGTCCAATGATGGAATTCTTATCCATTTTATAATATATGTTTTAAAAAGTGCAAAGATAATATTTATTAAAGGTTAGCTAGTTAATGTTTGCAAAAACTATATTAAAAAATGATTTTGCGCCTTCCTTAATCTCTGTTTTATCCTATTATTTAAAGGTCAGAAAAATTAATTTACCAGCTCCTTTATCTCAATTGCAGATTTTACAAAATGCACAAAGAGTGGGTGAGGATTTGCAACAGTACTCTTATATTCAGGATGAAACTGAACACCCACAAACCAAGGATGATCTTTTATTTCGATTATTTCCACAAGTCCCTGAGGATTTATTCCTGATGCTGTCATTCCTGCTTTTTCAAAATCCTCTTTGTAAATATTATTGAATTCATATCTATGACGGTGTCTTTCAGAAATTTCTTCCTTTTTATATATGTCAAAGGCTTTTGATTCAGGCTTTATATGGCAGGCATATGCCCCAAGTCTCATTGTACCGCCTTTGTCAGAGATTTTTTTCTGCTCTTCCATAATCGAAATTACAGGATGAGGAGTATTTCCATTCATTTCTTTAGAATGGGCATCATCCCATTTTAAAACATTTCTGGCAAATTCTACAACAGCACATTGCATTCCAAGACAAATTCCTAAAAAAGGCATGTTGTTTTCTCTGGCAAATTTAATGGCTGATATTTTCCCTTCAATTCCTCTTTCTCCAAAACCTGGTGCTACAACTATTCCTTTTAGCCCCCATAATTTTTCAGCTACATTTTCATCATTTATTTCAGAGGAATGCAACCATTTTATTTTGATACAACAGTCATTTGATGCTCCAGCGTGTATAAGAGATTCAACAATTGATTTATAAGAATCTTTAAGTTCAACATATTTTCCGATAAGCCCAATGTTAATTTCCATTTTAGGATTCTTCAACTTAAATAGGAATTCTTCCCATCTCTTAAGATCCAAAGGTTCTGGAATTGTCATTTTTAACTTATTCAATACCACAAGATCAAGTTCCTCTTCCTTCATCATAATGGGCACATCATAAATAGTTTCAGCATCTATTGACTGAATAACTGCATTAGAGGCGACATTGCAAAATAAGGCAACTTTGTTTCTAATTTCTTTTGAAATATAATGTTCTGTTCTACAAACTAAAATATCGGGTTGTATTCCGTACTCTAGTAACATTTTAACAGAATGCTGTGTTGGTTTAGTTTTAAGTTCACCCGCAGCAGCAAGATATGGAACAAGTGTAAGATGGATCACAAGGCAATGACCTTCTAATTCCCATTTTAATTGTCTTACAGCTTCAATATAAGGTAATGATTCTATATCTCCAACAGTTCCTCCAATTTCAGTAATAACAAAATCGTAATTACCTGTATTGCCTAATATTTGAATTCTTCTTTTTATTTCATCAGTAATGTGAGGAACTACTTGTACGGTTTTCCCAAGATATGCTCCTTCTCTTTCTTTATTAATCACATGTTGATAAATCCTGCCTGTAGTAACATTATTAGCCTGGGAAGTAGGAGTATTTAAAAATCTTTCATAATGTCCAAGGTCAAGATCTGTTTCTGCTCCGTCATCAGTAACAAAACACTCTCCATGCTCATAAGGATTAAGAGTTCCCGGATCAATATTAATATAAGGGTCAAGTTTTTGAATGGTTACAGAATATCCTCTTCCTTGTAATAATTTAGCTAAAGAGGCTGAGATTATTCCTTTTCCTAAAGAAGAAGTTACACCTCCTGTAACGAATATGTATTTGGTTGGGGATGTCATTGAGAAGCTTTGTTTTCTTTATTTTCTATTTAACGCGATCTTTGCAAAAGTAGTAATTATTAGCTGCCAGTAAAAAAATTAATTAATGATTTTTACAATTAATTAACTAATCTTAAATAACTTTTGAAAGAATTAGATTATTAAACGGGAAATAAGCCTGTTGTATTTGATTATTTTATGAAAAGTCAGCTAAAAGTTTTCATTATTTTCTTTTAACAACTATTGATTGACCTTAGCTTTTAAAAAGTCAGACTCATACCAACAGAAGGAAGTATAGGTAGTTGATTAACCCTTTCATACCTTACTCTGTCAAAGTAAAAGATGTTTTCTCTGTTATAGGCGTTGGTAACGCTAATTACAGTTTCAAGGGTAGATCTTTGAGAAATCTCGAATTTCCTTTTTAAAGTAAGATCAAGGCGATGGTAATTTGGCAATCGTTGGCTATTGATATCTCCATAAATTATACCTAACTCACCGTTGGTGCTAACATAGTCAGAATTAATACCTCCGCTAAAAGTATTGTTTTCATAAAAGCCTTGTGTTGGAGTATAAGGGAATCCTGTTCCAAAATTCCATCTGGCATCAAATTCCCAATTCAGGTCTTTTCCAAAAGTATAGGAAGCCATAAGATTCAAATTGTGCCTTCTGTCAAAAACAGGATTGTAAAGTCTTTTCCCATCCCAACGGTCAACATATGCCATTGAATAAACAGCCCATATATACAGTTTTTTGATATCATACTTTAACATAAAGTCAATACCTTTTGCAGTTCCTGTTTCAATTATAAAATCTTTTTTTTCCTCATCTGGTCTAGTAACAGAAGTTTCATCATCATTAAATATTTTGTTTCTGTTTAGATTGGTAAGTTGAGTAAAATTCTTGTTATATACTTCAACGTTTAAAGTGATATGGCGGGTTATATCAAATTCAGTTCCTAAAATTAAATGGTTTGCTTTTTGAAGTTTATGTGATACATCTCTTGTTGTACCATCCTGATCAGTGAATTTCCTTGGAATATTATCTGATCCTGAAAGGAAACCGTAAAACAAGTTTACTACATCCCTGTCAGATACTGCACTTATAAGATT
Organism: Bacteroidota bacterium; assembly: GCA_030856445.1. GTDB lineage: Bacteria > Bacteroidota > Bacteroidia > JACCXN01 > JACCXN01 > JACCXN01. Next base: position 3,984 of record JALYPI010000174.1, on the reverse strand, counting down.
TTGAGAATATAAACCTGCAGAGGCCTTAACTCTGAACCTGTCGCCTATATTATATTTTGCTCCCATCCTGGGTTCTGGAGAGAAGTTATCAAGAGATGAGTAATATTGTGCTCTGAAACTAGGATCAATAACCAGATTCCCAATAACTATCTTATATTTGATAAAAGCTCCGAACTCTGTTGTGTTTTGGCTTTGCTGAATTTTTCTGTTAAGGGCATTAAAAAATTCAAAATCGGTTTGAAAACCTAAAACTTCAATTCCATATTTTAATTCATTGTCTCCCTGGTAATATGTAAAATTTAGACCCATATTAAAGCCATCAATTTTGCTCCTTCTTGGACTTAAATCTTTTTCTTCAAGTGTAATGTCATATGAGGAGTATGCGAAATTTCCTTCAACAAGCATTGGAGTTCCCTCAGGTACAAGTACAAAATTTGAACCTCCACCGAATGATTTCCAATTCAAATCAGAAATAGCCTGATATCTAACCTTATCATTAAAATTAAATCCAAACAGGTTTATCTTACTTCCATTTTCGGCACTAAAAGAAACTTTTCCATAATAATCGGAAAAATTAAATGGCAAGCCGGCAGAATCTGCATAAGTATAAAACAAGCGGGAACTTTGAGCTAAATAGGAGTTTTTTGCAGAGAATATAAATGAAGAACTACCTCCTGAAAAATCATCTTTTTGTTTAAAAATAGGCCCTTCAATTAATGTTTTAGTTCCAAAAGTGGAGGCTGCAACTTTTCCTGAAATCCTTTTTTTATTTCCATCTTTAGTTTTAATATCCATTATTGATGATATTCTACCACCATATTCAGCACCAAATCCTCCCGTGTATATATCAGCGTTCCTTATTATATCAGTATCAAATACTGAAAACAAACCAATGGAGTGAAAAGGGTTGTATACAATCATTCCATCAAGTAACACCTTGTTTTGAACTGGTGAACCACCCCTTATATATAATTGCCCGCCTTGGTCACCTGTAAATACAACTCCAGGTAATACCTGTAAATATTGTGCTAAATCAGCCTCTCCACCAACTGTTGGAACTTGTTTTATGTCTTTTGGGGTAATCTTAATTACAGAATTTCTTACCTCTGTTTTTGATTCTTGTTTCTCAGCAGAAATGTTAAAAGTTCCAAGCGAAACAGAGCCTTTTTCCAGAGTTAATCTTTGGTTAAGTATTTCTCCTGCTTTTAATGATACATTTAATTTAAGAGTTTCATATCCTAAATAAGTTACCTCAAGTACATAATCTCCAGCTGGAACTTTTGTAATTTGATAATAGCCGTTTACATCAGTAGATGCTCCAAGGGTAGTTCCTTTAATAATTACATTGGTGAAAATTACCGGTTCACCTGTTTCTTTGGCATATACAAACCCTCTAATACTGCCAGTTTGAGCATTTGAAATAGCAGTTGATAAAACTATTACGGCTAGTAAAGTTAATGCTTTACCAAGAGATTTTAAATTCATGTTTTTTTAATTGGGTTGTCAAAAATAGCTATTTCAAACAACAATGAAATTAGTTTTTTAATTTTTTAATATAATAATAAGCTAAAGTTAGAATCCTAACTCAAGAATTTTATCAAATTCTTCTTTTTTAAGTGACATTACCGACAGTCTTCCTTGCTTTACAAGCCCTATGTTTTCAAGTTCAGGAGTTGATTTTATTTTTGAAAGACTAACAGGAGTTTTAAGGGTTTCAAAAGGTTTAAGGTCTACCACAACCCAGTTTTCATCTTCTGTAGTAGGATCCTGGTAATGTTCTTTAGTGACTTTGGCTACACCTACAACCTCCATTCCTACATTGCTATGGTAAAAAAGAACTAAATCTCCTTTTTTCATTTCTCTAAGATTGTTTCTGGCCTGGTAATTTCTAACTCCATCCCAAAATGTTGAACCCTCCTTTAAAAATTGCTCCCAACTGTATTTTACAGGTTCTGATTTTACTAACCAATAATTCATTAATAGGTATAATTTTAAATATTAATATAATTTCATTTTCTGGTTAATGAATGATTTTATAGATGAGTTCTTTTAAAAGTTCACCATCATTGGAAGAAGTATTATCAACTCCCTTGGATTTTAAATCATACATTCTTAAATGACCAATTATTTCAACGGTTTTACGAATATCGTAATTTTTTGCCGCATATATATATTCTTTTACAAAAAAAGGATTTATTTTTAAAGCAGCAGCAACAGCCCTTTCCGACTTGTCTTTGGAGTAATGATAAGAAAGTATATTGCTGAAATAGGAGAATAAAGCAGAAATAGTTAATACAAGAGGATTGTTTTTAGGGTTATTGGCAAAATAATTAATGATTTGATTTGATTTAAAAACGTCCTTGATTCCTAATGCTTTCTGCAATTCAAAGTTATTATAGTCCTTACTAATCCCAATATATTTTTCAACATGGGAGGGATTAATTTCAGTTTTTTCTGGAATATTTAGCAAAAGCTTGTCCAGTTCATTGGCTATTTTACTTAAATCAGTTCCCAGGAATTCAGTCATTAATAAACCTGCTTTGGGAGTTATGGAACTACCCTTATCAGATAAATAATTGTTTATCCAATCAGGAACCTGGTAATCGCGAAGTTTTTTTGTGTCAAGAACCGCGGCTAATTGTCCAAGAGATTTTCCAAAGCTTTTTCTTTTGTCCAGGCTTTTATACTTATGACATATAATAAGAATGGTTGTTGAAAGCGGATTTTTAAGGTAAGGTTCTAATTCTTCAATGTTTTTAATGTTTTGAGCCTCTTTTACTATTACAACCTGATAAGGACTCATCATGGGATAGCGCTTTGCTTCATTTATAATAGAAGCAACATTGATATCCCTGCCATATAAAACACTTAGGTTAAATTCCTTTTCATCTTCTGTGAGAATATTTTCAGTAGCATAATCAGAAATAACATCTATAAAATAAGGTTCTTCCCCCATTAAAAAATATACAGGACGATATACCTTTTTTTTTAGTTCGGCTAAAATGGCATTAAATTCTTTCATTTCTACTTTAACAGAGGGTCAAAAAAATAATTGTTGTTAATATAATTTAAGTTCCTAAAATTCTTTTCCTGACCTTATCATTCCTCAAACCTTAGATGCTTTACAGTAAGACCATGATTGATTAATTGTTTTAAAGAATCAATTCCGATCTTAATTTGATTTTCCACAAAACGTGCAGTAACGGCTATATCACTATCTGCGGTTTTAACTCCCTCTGGCACCATTGGCTGATCAGAGACAAGCAACAAGGCTCCTGTTGGAATATGATTTGCAAAACCAATGGAAAATATTGTTGCTGTTTCCATATCAATGCCCATGCAACGTATTGTTCTTAAATAATCCTTAAAGTCATCGTCATGTTCCCACACTCTTCTGTTTGTTGTATAAACTGTACCTGTCCAATAATCTAAATTATAGTCCCTAATTGTTGTAGAAACAGCTTTTTGAAGACTAAAAGCAGGAAGGGCAGGTACTTCTGGTGGAAAATAATCATCTGAAGTTCCTTCTCCTCTAATAGCTGCAATGGGAAGAATTAAATCACCAATATTATTCTTCTTTTTTAATCCACCACATTTGCCAAGGAATAAAACTCCCTTAGGTTGTATTGAACTTAATAAATCCATTATAGTAGCAGCGTTTGCACTTCCCATTCCGAAATTTATTATGGTAATGCCTTCTGCTGTTGCATTTGGCATAGGGCGATCAATGCCTTTAATTTCTACATGATGCAACTCAGCAAATAACTCTACATATTTACTAAAATTGGTTAGCAAAATATATTCTCCAAATTCATTTAGAGGAGTTCCTGTATATCGAGGCAACCAATTGTCTACAATTTCTTTTTTTGTCTTCATTATACAGTTGTTTTCATTAGGAATTTTTAAATTTGAAAAAAAATAAAACCATAAATATTATATGATTGAACTTAATTTGCCTGCCTATGACTATAAAATTAAGAAGGA
>JALYPI010000171.1 GCA_030856445.1 Bacteroidota bacterium | reverse complement strand
CAACATTTCTGCAAATAATGAACAATACTGTTAATGAAAGAAAATATAAACTTAAACTGACGGAACTACCTGAAACTTCTGAAATGCCAGTGGTTAACATTGCATACCCGCAAGTGGCGGTCTAGGTGCTCTATTGCAAAGCCTGGAATTTCTATTAACTTTGCTGCTCACGGTTTTTGGTTCGGTGCTGTAATCGCCACCAGCGTATATGCAAATACCGTTGAGCGTAATGCGTGCATTCAAAAAAAGCGGATTTGAAACCGTTATTACTTTCGAAAAATTTTTAGATTTTAGTTGGTATTTCTAATATTCAATTCCTATTGATTAAGTCAAATCCTTGAATGTTTTGAATGACCAGACGGATTTTGGTTTTTGTTATTTGCTTCTTAATGCTTTTGGAATAATTCTATGTTTATCATAATCTAATTTCTTATGTTTAAAAACCAAAATCCTTGGAATCTTTTGGACGGTTATTCAGGATAGGATAAAAATTGAAATGTATCGAACTTCCGTGCATTAAATGTATCATAAGGAGTGATTACTTAGTTGGAATACTTTATGACCATAATTTTTGACGAGTTTTATTGAGTGGACTTTATGAATGCACTACGCACAACATTGCATATCCTCAAGTGGCGGTCTAGGTGCTCTATTGCAAAGCCTTTAATTTCTATTAATTTTGCTGCCCGCGGTTTTTGGTTCGGTGCAATAATCGCCACCTGCGTATATGCAAATACCGTTAACTGTAAGCCTTTTGCACCAAAAAATTGAGCCGCCCGGAAGTCATGGGCTAGCAACATTCAACATCTTTTCTGCAACTTGCCACACTTGAAGCAGCCTCTCGCTTCGTGCTTTGTTTTTCCCCCGCCCACAAAATAATTAAAATTGCCATCACAAAATGGCACATTTGCTTTTGTCCATCCTCACAATTCTTACACACTGACAAAAGCAAAAGAGCCATTCCCTCCCCTCAAGTTCCTGCAATTTCAACAGAATTTAATCAGATATTTAAAAACACTAATTTATAAAAATTGTTAAGTTTGTATTAGTTATTTATTGTTTAGCCAGAAATATAATATGATGAAATACATTAGAAAAATAATAGTTTCAGGATTAATAATACAATGTCTTCTGTTTTCTCTTGACACATATTCTAATTCAGACCTCACAAGGTCAATCTTTGCTGATGATTTTGGTGGTTATCAATTTGAAGAGGAAATATATGAAATAATAAACGATGCAATATCTAAGAAAATTAGTTTTGTTGAATTCAACATTGTTGAAAATCGACCTATTAATTCATATCCAAAACAAATAATTAATAGTTCTGATGATTCTAATGCTTCATCACATACAAAATGGAAATGCTATATAACATCTGACAGTACTATAACTATCTTTAAAGATTATAGAGATGGTTCCAGATGTTATTTATCTGGTTACTACTTTAAAAATATAATGGGAATTTATTGTTTAGAAGGAACTTTCCCAATTAGCCAAGAATATCTATCTGATAATTGTAAAGATATTAATGAGAATTATTATACTTTGGTACAAACTTCTATATATCAATCAGGAGATACAGCAATTTTAAAGAAGTGTGAACACTTAAGAAAGATAATTGATAACGATACAATTGATTTATATGAAGATCCTTGGATTGCAGAATATTATTTTGATAAAAATGGCATATATATTAAGAAAAACAATTCTCACTTCTATTCATATCCTTCAGCAACAACTAGAAATACAGTGATTTTTCAGAACGATGGACTAATTGTTCTTGAAAAAAGAGTTACTTCAAAAAAGAATATCTCGAAAACAAAATTTGTTAAGAAAGACAAGTTTATAAGCTCAAACAGTTTTATTAGTGATAGAACAGGAAAAAAAGTTTCATCTGGAAATTATAATTCGGTTATAAAACAAGAATTTGTGTTAAATGATAAATTAATGCCAGATAAAATAACTGTTTTAGAAAGTACAGGTAGTAGTTCTAAAGTTAAGGGGTCATTCATAGAAATAAAATATAATTGAAACATTTATATTATTAAGTTAAACAAGAATTATTTTAGAACAATAAAACTTATATGAATTGCTAACTGCACGGTACAAGCACATTTCCAATTCTCACAAAGCTTCCCTCAAACCAAAAATTGTAAATAAGCTTGTCCCTATACCCAGAAGAATTTTAATTATTTTCTCCCCCCTTTTGGAAAAACAAAACACCCAGACGCACCTAGCCAATGTTGCTTCCTAATCCTTCGCTGCCAACCCCGACCGTCTCTAACGGTCCACCAAGTGGGTAAGGCCAACAGTTAACATTGCATATCCTCAAGTGGCGGTCTAGGTGCTCTATTGCAAAGCCTTGGGTTTCTATTAACTTTGCTGCTCGCGGTTTTTGGTTCAGTGCTGTAATCGCCACCTGCGTATATGCAAATACCGTTATGCGTAAGCCTTGTTGGATTGCTGCGACAGTAAGGGTTCTGTGGCCTTTTTTGCCTTTTCCACTCAGCACCTTTTGTGCCATCTTCAAATTCAGAAGCAGCCCTACGCTTCGTAATTTAATTTTTTCCCACCGCACAAAAAAATTGAAATCCCCCAACCGCACAAAACAGCACATTTCCTTTGCCCCACTTGCTCAAACCCTACACACCTTGGCAAAGTAAAAGAGCTGTTTTCTCCTGCCCCATGTACCTGCAATAATTATTTTGAAATGTCTAAACTTTATTTCACAAAAAAACTATAAAAAACATTATGTTTGTGTGTAAATACATTAACTAAGATAAACACATAGATTTTTCTTAATAATAATAACAGGATATAAATAATGAGTTTAAATACCCAGTCCCTTCAGCCAATTATCAACTTTATCTGGACAGTAGCAGACGATATACTAATCAATAAATTTCTTGAAAATCAATATCAGGACGTAATACTTCCAATGACTGTATTAAGGCGTTTGGATTTAGCATTGGAACCAACAAAAAACACAGTACTTAAAACGCACAAAGAGTTTAAAAGTAAAATCGACAATTTATCTGGATTACTTACAAGTGAACAACATGGAACAAACTTAGCGTTTTACAACACTTCTCTGTTCACTATGAAGAAACTGCTTGCTGACCCTAAAAATATTGACATAAACTTTTTGGACTATTTAAATGGGTTTTCTGAAAACGTACAAGATATCATTACAAAGTTCAAATTCCGCAATCAGTTAAAGACATTTGAAGATACAGGCATAACCTTTTCACTCATTGAAAAATTCTGCAACCCAAAAGTTGAGTTAAGCCCAGACAAAATATCGCCAATGGCAATGGGTTATATGTTTGAGGACTTGATACGCAGGTTCAATGAAAAAACAAATGCAGCAGCCGGGCGACATTTTACACCAAGAGAAATTATTGAGTTGATGACACATTTGGTTTATCTTCCAGTAAAAGACAAAATTCAAAAGGGAACTTTTTTAGTGTACGACCCTTGTGCAGGTTCGGGTGCAATGCTTACACAATCAAAACTATTTGCAACAAATCCCGAAGGAGAAATAAAATCAAAAGCAACTTTCCATTTATACGGACAAGAAAACACAGGAGAAATGTACGCCACTTGCAAAAGTGATATGTTACTTAAAGGCGAAGACCCCGACAAAATAAAGTTTGGTTCAACCCTTAGTGAATATGGATTTGAACCTGACTTGAAATTCAATTTCATGCTTACCAATCCACCCTACGGAACAAGCTGGAAACAAGACATTGACAATTTAAATGTTGGTTCTGGAAAGAAAATTTCCATTATTGATAAGCGATTTAACCTGCTCATAAAAAACTTTAAAGGCGAGTTGGAAGAAACCTGTTTGACTTCTAGAAGCAATGATGGACAGTTAATGTTTATGCTTCACATGCTTTCTAAAATGAAAAACCCTAAAGATGGTGGAAGTAGAATTGCTTCTGTTCAAAATGGTTCGGCTTTGTTTACAGGTGATGCTGGGAGTGGAGAAAGCGGTATTAGGCAATACATTTTAGAAAACGATTTATTAGAATGTATTATTCAATTGCCAAACGACATTTTCTATAACACAGGTATTACAACGTATTTGTGGATTATTTCAAACGTGAAGGAAGAAAAACGAAAAGGGAAAATTCAATTGATTAATGCTTCTTCAAAGGAATTTTTTGATCGAAGAAACAAGAATTTGGGGGAAAAGAAAGTTGAATTAAATCCTACACACATTATCAATATTCAAAATCTTTACTTCGGTTTTGAAGAAAATGAGTACAGCAAAATATTTGACATTGATGATTTTGGTTCGTATCACATACCAGTTTTTCAACCTCAGAAAGATGACAAAGGAAAAATAATTACTGATAATAAAGGCAAACCCAAATCAGACACCAGCCTGAAAGACTTTGAAAACGTACCAATGAAAGAAGATATTCAAAGCTTTTTTGAAAAAGAAGTTTTTCCTTTTATTCCCGATGCTTGGTATGAAACTAATGGTGCAAAAATTAGTTATGAAATACCTTTCAATAAATATTTTTACGATTTTACAGCTTTGAGAAGCTTGGACTTAATTAGCAATGATATAAAGCAATTAGAGCAAGAAACGGATGGTTTACTTAAAGAGATTATTGAATAATGAGCAAAGTAAAATCATACCCATTATACTCTGATTTTAATCAAGAATGGCTTGGTGAATTACCATCACATTGGAAAGTAATGAGAACCAAATTTTTATTTAATCTAGTGACTGAACCTGCGCCAATTGGAAATTCTGAAGAACTACTTTCGGTATATACTGCTCTAGGAGTTAAACCAAGAAAAGAAATGGAAGCAAGAGGAAACAAAGCTTCAAGCACTGATAATTATTGGAGAGTAGAACAAGGGGACATTATTGTAAATAAACTATTGGCATGGATGGGTGCAGTTGGCATTTCTGAATACAACGGTGTAACAAGTCCCGCTTATGATATTCTAAGAGCCAAAGAAAATGCAAATCCTTATTTTTACAATTATCTTTTTCGTAACCCAATTGCAAGTAGAGAATTTAAAAGACATTCTAGAGGTATTATGGATATGCGTTTAAGGTTGTATTTCACCCGTTTTGGTGATATTAAGCTTCCGCAACCACCTATTGAAGAACAAGGTAAAATAGTTGATTACCTTCAATACAAGCTAAAGAAAATCGACCGTTTTATTCGCAAGAAAAAGCAATTGATAAAACTACTCAACGAGCAAAAAACAGCCATAATCAACAATGCTGTTACAAAAGGCTTAGACTCCAATGCTAAAATGAAACCTTCGGGTGTTGAATGGCTGGGGGATATTCCTGAGCATTGGGAGGTAAAAAGATTGAAGTATCTTGCTAAGATTTGTAATGGTTCAGATTGTGACAAAAAAGAAACAGGAAAATATCCAGTTTATGGTTCTGGGGGCGTGTTTGGCAGAACAAACGCATTTTTATATGACAAAGTTTCTGTTCTACTGGGAAGGAAAGGAACAGTTGATAAGCCTCAATTTGTGGAAGAACCATTTTGGACAGTAGATACAGCATTTTATACAAAAATTAAAGAGAGTGAAATAGTACCTATTTTTCTTTATTATTTATGCTGTAGCATTCCTTTTGGTTTTTATAGTTCTAAAACGGCTCTCCCAAGTATGACTCAGACAAGTCTTTATCAAGTTAAATTGACTGTGCCTCCAAAACATGAACAAAATGATATTTTGCGGTTTATTAATGACCAAGTTGATGTGTTCCAAAAAACTATTTCTACCATTGAAAAAGAAATTGCACTAACTCAAGAATACAAAATCGTCATAATAGCTGAAGCTGTTACAGGTAAGATAGATGTCCGGGATTTTGAAATACCCGAAACATTGGTAGAAGAATGCTACGAAGAATTAGAAGAAGAACTGAATTTTGCAGCAGAAGATGAAGCGGAATATAAAAAACAAGAAATGGAATAATGACAAAACAAACCGATACAACAGAAAAAGGCTTAGAAGCTCACATTGCTCAATACTTGGTGGAAGCCAATCATTATGAGTTGCGTGAAAATGCCGTTTACGATAATGTTGCCTGCTTGGATCGTGCATTATTGTTTGATTTTTTTGAAGCTACACAACCCAAAGCAGTTGCCAAACTTAAAACCTATCACAAAGACCTTTACGAGCAAAAGATAATCAAACGCTTAACCGACCAAATACAAGTAAAAGGAGTTATTGAAGTATTACGCAAAGGGATAACAGACGGCTTTACTGACACCAAACTGCACGTATTTTACAATAAACCAGTTTCGGCCTACAATGCAGATGCAGACGCATTATATCAAGCCAATTTGTTTTCGGTAATGAGACAGGTTTATTTTTCACCAAATGATAAAAAATCGTTGGATATGTTGGTTTTCATCAATGGTATTCCAGTAATATCCTTTGAATTAAAAAATGAACTCACCAAACAGAATGTGCAACATGCTATAAAGCAATACAAATACGATAGAGACCCGAATGAAGAGTTGTTTCGCTTGGGTAGATTAATTGTAAATTTTGCAGTGGATACCGAAGAAATTTGGATGTGTACACAACTTAAAAAAGAGAAATCTTATTTCCTGCCATTCAATAAAGGCTACAACAACGGTGCAGGAAATCCACCAAAAGACGGAATTAAAACAGATTACTTATGGAAAGAGATATTAACTAAAGTCAATCTTACTGACATCGTTCAAAACTACTGCCAATTAATAACAGAAGAAAAAGAATATTTAGACGATAAAGGCAAAATAAAAACAAGGAGAGAAAAAAAACTCATTTTTCCTCGTTACCATCAACTGGTTGCAGTTCGAAACCTTTTAGCTGATGCACAAGAAAAAGGTTCAGGACAAAAATATTTAATTCAACATTCAGCAGGTTCGGGTAAATCAAATTCAATTTCTTGGTTGGCTCATCAGTTGGTTGGTTTACATGACAAATCGGGTAAAGAAAATATTTTTGACACCGTAATTGTAGTAACTGACCGGAGAGTTTTAGATGCTCAAATCAGAAACAACATTAAACAGTTTCAGCAAGTAGCCGGAGTTGTTGAAGCCATCACTGAAGGAAGTAAACAACTGAAAGAAGCATTAGAAGAAGGCAAAAAGATAATCATTACCACTATTCAAAAGTTCCCTCACATTGTTGAAGAAATTGGAGAATTGCCAGGAACAAACTTTGCGATAATCATTGATGAAGCCCACAGCAGTTTAAGTGGTCAAATGGCAAGAAAACTAAACGAAACTTTATCTAAATTAAATCTTGACCAAGCCACACAATCCGAACTAGAAGAAGATTTAGAAGATATTTCTAGCATGGTTGATATTGAAGATGCTGAGGAAACAATCACAGGCGAAGATTTAATCAGGGTATTAGTAAAATCAAGAAAGCTTTTGCCAAATGCTAGTTACTTTGCATTCACAGCAACGCCTAAAAACAAAACTTTAGAATTATTTGGTGTTCCTTTTGAAGATTTTGGAAAGACAAAGTTCAGTGCTTTTCATTTGTATTCTATGAAGCAAGCCATTGAAGAAGGCTTTATAATGGATGTTTTGCAAAATTACACTACTTATCAAAGTTATTACGCACTTCTCAAAAAAATTGAAGATGACCCTGAATACGACAAACTAAAAGCACAAAAAAAATTAAAGGCATATGTAGAAAGCCACGAACACGCCATAAAAAAGAAAGCTATTTTGATTGTTGAGCATTTTATGGAAAGCGTAATTCGTCAAAAAAGAATGGGTGGTTTTGCAAAAGCAATGTTAGTTACAAGTAGCAGAGCAAACGCAGTAAAATATAAAAAGGCATTTGACGAGTATTTGCATAAAATAAATAGTCCATACAAGGCTATTGTTGCATTCTCTGGCGAAATAGACGGACAAACAGAAGCAAACCTAAACGGATTTTCAAGTAACTCAATTCCTACTGAATTTGAGAAAAATGAATATCGTTTTTTATTGGTTGCAAATAAATTCCAAACTGGTTTTGACCAACCACTTTTGCATTCAATGTATGTAGATAAAAAATTGGGCGGTGTAAATGCTGTTCAAACACTTTCACGACTTAACAGAAGTCATCCATTAAAGAAGGAAACTTTTGTTTTAGACTTTGCCAATACAGCCGAAGACATTGAAAAGGCTTTTAAACCTTATTTTGAAAGTACTATTTTAGGCGAAGCAACAGACCCAAATAAATTGTTCGACTTGCAAGATGCGTTGGATAATTATCAGATTTATACAAATGAGCAAGTAATTGAATTCTCCGAAAAGATTTTGGCAAACGTTTCTGTTGACCAACTTCATGCAATGCTTGATAATTCATCAGCCATTTTTAGAAATGATTTAACCGAAGAACAACAAGCGGACTTTAGGGCAAAGGTTAAAACCTATGTTCGTTTGTATATTTTCCTTTCTCAAATAGTTCCTTTTGAAAATCCATATTTAGAAAGGCTATATATTTTCCTAAACCATTTGCAGAACAAATTAGGTGTCGACACTCCAATTGATTTAGCACAAGGCATTTTGGACAATATCGACATGGACAGTTATAGATTGCAATTGGAAGCAACCACTAATATTGCAATGGACAAAGGAGAAGATTTAAAGCCTATTCCAACGGATATGAGAGGCGGAACAAATCAGCAAGAAATTGATAGACTTTCAAATATTCTACAAACTTTCAATGATCGTTACGGAACTCAATTTGAAGATGCAGATAAGGTTAGAAAAATGGCAAAAAATATTGCTGATGATGTTGCAAAAAATCAAGAATTAATTACTTCAATTAGGTATTCAGATGAACAAAATGCAAGAATAACCAGTGATAAGATAGTAGGACAAGAATTGTTGAAATATATAACCACTAACTTTGATCTATATAAACTATACTCAGATAATAAAGAATTTAAAGAGGATTTTTCCTCAATGATGTTTGGAATGGTTAAGGATATATTTAATCGTGGAATAAACAGACAACAATAAACGTAATTGAAAAAGAAATCTAATGATAATACCAAAAAGTATAGATGAATTGAATCAATTGATAATTAATGGAGTTGAGGAAAGTATCAGTCTGGAATACAAAGCATCAGATGCCTTACAAAATACAGATGGAGGAAAAAAAGAAATTGCTAAAGATATAAGTGCAATGGCTAACTCTGCAGGAGGTGTGATAATTTATGGAATAAAGGAATTTAATGAATCAGACAAAAAACATCTCCCAGAAAAGATTACTCCAATTAATCGAGCTCAGTTTTCTAAAGAACAATTAGAACAGATTATTAATACTAATATTAGTCCTAAAATAGATGGTTTGATAATTCATCCTATTAAATTGTATAATACCAACGAAGTAGCCTATGTAGTAGAAATTCCTAAAAGCAATACTGCGCATCAAAACACTAAAGATCAAAGGTATTACAGACGATATAATTTCCAGGCAGTTCCTATGCTGGATCATGAGATCTGGGACATTATGAATCGGACAAAACATCCAGTAATAGACTTAAGTTTTTCAATTCAAAAATTGAATTATAAAGTAAAAGATAATTCATTTTTGGGTATGACAAGTTGGTCAAATCCTGAGTTATATTCAGATAAACCTATAGAACCAGAATACAAATCCTCTTTTACCTTAATAATTTCCCCAATAAATACAGGACAAAATTTCGCTCAATACATTAATTATTACATTTATTTACCAAAGGACATCAGTGATAAAGAAGAAATTAGATATTTAGATACTCCTGAACCTGGGATAGTTGAATTTTATGGTGAGAATACACATAGAGATTTTTTAGAGTTTAACGGGAATGTTAACAAGTATGGTCCTTCTCGTTTTGATCCAGTTTTGCCTGGAACAAAAGGGCGGTCTAAAGAATTCAAGTTGGATGAAAACTCACTTTTTGACGAAAGAGAAATTAACTGGACCGTCTATGCAGATAACGCGCGCCCTAAAACAGGTTCTGTTAAATTAAATGAAATTAGAATAGTGGAAATAAATAGTGATGAAGATAAATAGAGAATATTTACTTATTATTAGAACTAGAGACCTTGATTTCTGAGAATATGCATTCTATACATTAGAACTAAACAACAGCGCAGTAGTAGTAGTTTTAGGCGACAATGTATTAAGACACATAGCACGCGAATTTTTAGACACAGAAAGAAGCAACACAATCCAATACAACCTGATTTTTACTCAAATTATTTATACACTCTTTTTTAAATAACTCTATCAATCACTTTAAATTAAAATCTTCGTACTTTAAATTAAAACCTTTTACACGATTCTTTTTTCTAAAGATATAATCATCAACTACAGATTTTCTTACATTTAATAACCCTTCTTCATTTAGCTCTGCTATCTGAGTATCACGTTTATTTCCTATTGAATTTATAGAATTTAGTAATAAGCCTGCTGTTTGATGATCTGCTAATAACCATCTATCATGAAAGGGACATTTGCCTGTAGTTTCATCCCAAACAACAATTATTCTATTTTCTGGTGGTGTTTCTGAACAAGTTGTATTCCACCCACTTTGGAAAAATAAATTTATATCCTTTTCATCCTCTTTAGACATATAAGAGTTTTTGGATGTGAGTATAGTTATATGGCATTCAGGCCTTATTTCAAGCACCATTTTCATAAAATCTAAATCTTTGGCAGAAAAATATGGGTCAATAAAAATTAATTCTTCTTTTACATTGTCACTAACCCAATTTTTTACATAATTTGTAAACAGTTCTTTTTCACCGTATCTAAAAACCGGATTACTATTACTACCTTCTTTATCAGATATTTTAAATAGATTTTTCATTTTAACAACATTATCTGAGGAAAGGGTTGCTACAAGCTTAGCATTTTCGAATGTTGATTGAAATAATGATTGAATTATATCCAAATTTTTTCCAGAATTTGAATATTTTTTTATTGCGTTTTGAATAAAAAAGACAATTAAATTATATGAATTGTTTAGTGGCAATTCGGCTATTTTATCTAAAAGAAATATATATTCATTAATATGTTTAGTTGTTAATTTTCCTGAATGTAGTTTAGAAATTCTATCTTTACATGCTTCATTTAATTCTTCTGGATCTTTTAATGTTGAAAGTCCTTTTGTACCTTCCCTTGCTAATTTTAATCTTTTATTTTTTTCAACCTGGTAGGTTAATGGTTTTTTAAATAATTTTCTATGAGGATCTTGATCTAATTGTGTGACAAATTGCTCAGCTAACTTTTCATCATGTTGCTGTGCAACATCAATTAAATTTTTAATATTATTAAAACCGCCATCTTTATCATTTAATAATAAAGTATAAGAATCCTTTAAATGTTTTTGATATTCTGTTTTATCAGTTTTCTCCCAAATAATCCAAGTTGCATCTAATCTATTCGATTTGTCAAAATTAGAGGGTATTAATTTAATATCATCATAACTTTCTTTTAAAATTCTAATTTTTTCTTTTTTGGGTGCATTTATAGTTTCGGCAATAATTGCCAAAACAAGAGCTCTATCAGAAACATTTGTAATTTTTCTCGATTCTTTTAATAGCTCTTCCCATTCTTTTTTTATATTCCCATAATTTTCTAAACCATATAATGTAGCTACTGAAATTATCCAGTATCCTTTATGACTAATTCCCGTAGCGACATTAGGTAATTTGCTGTCGATTATAGTTCTTAGTTTTAGTTTTATACTATTTTTTTGTTCTAATGAAATGTTAATTTCGTTAGTTTTTATACTTTTTATTGTATTCGTTACTAACGAATAAATTAAAGTATCATCATTAGATAAATTAATAAGATTACAAATATTAAGAAAATCATTATAATCAAGTTTGTATTTATCTAAAGTACTATCAATTGGTTCTGTATGGATTATTTTAGTGAAAATAAAACTACAAGCATTTTTAATTGATTTATTTTTAGAGTAGTCAGAAATTTCCTCTAGCAATTCAAAAAATCGATTTGGACTATATAAATAAATTGATGGAGCTAAGTGTGTTATAATATGCTCTCTATAAGATTTGTCTGCTTTATTTAAAAAATCAAAAAGTGGAAAAATAAAATCCTTTAAAATATAATTAAAATCTTCTGCAGAACCACTTGCTTTAATTAAAAGTGCCACTTCATTCCATAGTTTCAATTTTTCACCTGAAGAATTAATTAAACTTATTATTTCATTAAGTTTCTCTATTTCAGGTTTTAGTTTAACATTATTTTTTACTAGTCCTTCAAATGCTTTTATACAAAGTTTAGTACTGAGAATATAAGTGTTAATTGTTGAATTATAGGATAATGGTTCATTATCTTTCAAAATTGATGTTGAATCAAGATATTTTTTGCCTATCTCAATTGAGTATTCAGAAATTTCACGGGCAATCAAAAATCCTATTTCAATTTTTTTCCACTGTATATCAATAGATTGCCATGATCTATCTAATTCATCCAATAATTTATTAATTAACTTTTGATATTTAACTTTTTCGTAATTAAGTATTTTTATTGTTCTGGTTAATGCAAAACATTTATCATCAATATTTGATATATTTGAAATAGTTTCTTTAAAAGAAAGCAATTTTGGAATATGTAAAACTATTTCTTCTTTTATACTTGAGAATTTTTCAATTGCATTTAAAATTACATCTTCTTTATAATCAATGTCATTAATATTTACATAAAATGAATTTAAAATATCAAAGTCTATATCTGCTATTTTGTTTTTATTAATGTAAAAAATACCTGCAAGTCTATTAGCAATATCCCTTCTTTCTTGTGTATTTAATTTGGTGTTTATTTTAGCAATGAAAAAGGGCTTTATATGTACAATTGTTTGTATTATAAATTCAACCATTTTATAATGATATGCAGTATTATTTAAAAGAATTATTACATTATCTTCGATTTGCTTTTCTATCGATACACCACTTAAAGATTTTTCTATTGATCCATTTGCATCAATAAGCAACAATTTTTCCCATAATAATGTTAAACAATCAGTTTTAATTGAAAGATCGTCTAATTCATCAATTAGGTAATATATTTCAAATATTTTATCATTTAGGTTAGGAGTTTTAAATTTATAAAGAGTCTCTGCTAAAATTAATTGTAAATTTATAAAATCCTTAGTAGGTGTGGTTATTGTGTTTTTTTGACTATCAAATAAACTGATTAGCTCTTCTGCTTTTTTTAATTCAGTTAAAAAAGGCAAAGGGGTTGCAATTTCTGCTAATACTGTAGCATTTGGAACATTTTCATTGGAAGTATTAATAATTTCATTTAAAGTATATTCAACTACCTTTTCAATTCCTGCTTTTTCTTTATTGTTTAATAACCAATTTCTTAAGAGAAATAACTTTTGACTTACGTTTTCTAATTGTTCTGCATGAGTAATAATTTCATTAACGTTGTATTCATTTGATAGAAAATTAAATGCAGATGAGAAACTTTTTAAGTCTTTATCATTTATTTTTGAACGAATTAGTTCAATATCTGCAACTTGAATATTAGATTTTTTATTTGCTTCTAATGCTGTTATAGAAAGATGAGCATAAACATAATCAACAAATTTATCTTTCGATTCATTATTAGTTAAATTTTCAACCAATTCAATTGCTAAATCTATATTACAATAAATAAGTAAATTTGCTATTTCAAAACCTTTATCCTTTATTAAAGTAAAATCAATTTCGGAATAAAGCTCTTTAATTTGGTCTATGAGAACAGGATCCTCTTCCATTCTTTTTTCTTTTCTCGCTTTTGCAAGTATTGCCAGTAGTTTTAAACGATCTTCCTTTAAAAATGTACTATTCGCTAATCTTAATGCTTCTGAATATTCATTTAATGCAATTCTAGCTTCCACCTCTGTTTCCCATGCTTCGTATTTTTCGAGTTCCTTAAAAGAGGATTTGAGCAATGCGAATTTTAAATAATCTCCATTATAACCACTATTTTCATTTAGTTTTTTAGATGCATTTAAGCCAAATTCGAATTGGCTTTTTACACTTCCAAATGTTTGTGATTTTTCTAAAAAATGAATAAACGCTTGTAAAGACAATAGTTTAGTAACTTTTTGCCATAATTGAGCTTTTTGGTAAAGCCTAGGAAGATTGTAAAATCCCTTTTGTTCATCAGAATTTTGCTCATAATAATCAATCAATAAGCTAAGAATCTTTTCTTTAGACGATTCTGTTTTCTTTTTTGCAAATAATTTATAGCTGTTTGATATAAAAGACACATCGTTAATATTGATTTGAAGAAATTTTATTACAGAAACTATAGCTCTTGTTTTTTCCTCATCTAAAGAAAGTATATTTGAAATTGTTTTAATATCCATAAAATCCTCTTCCATAGATAAAAGGGCTAAAATATTTTGATGAATATCATCATGTTCAAATGAATTCCATTCAAATTCAAATAAATCAGTTTTTTCATCAATTTCTTCAAGCAAGAATTTATTAATATCTCCTAATTCTTGACAAATTCTTTTAATTTGATTTAATCTTCTTGGAAGACCACTTAAACTTATTTTTTGGATTTCCATAATTTGATCATCCGTAGGAGTTAATACTTTAAAGTATTCCCTTGTTTCTCCTATTCCAAAATTTGTTAAATCAAGTACTTTATGAGTTACAGATTTTGGCAAAAATTCTTTTAACTGACTTTTCCCACTAAATAAAAATTTAGTCTGTTTCCATGGTAAGTTATCTATTATATCTTTTAACATTTCTAAATCATGATTTGATATTTCTTCTAGTCCATCAAACACAAAATATAATTTCTTTTTATTTTTTCTTATTTGTCTACGAAATGGAGCCTGTAAATTTGAAAAAATTTCATCAGTTTCAAAATTGTCATCAGGTTCTTTAGAAAAGGTATAAAAAAACATTTGCCTTCCTAAATTCAATTTAAGATAAAATGGAGAATAAGTAAAACTTGAAGAAGGAGTTATAAAATATGAAATTGCATTTAATGCATTTTGTAAAACAAACTCAGCTAAAAGTGTGGTTTTACCAGAACCTTCGTCTCCATCTAAAAACACAACATCAAATTTTTCTAATGTTTTAGTAATTAGATTTATCGTTGCATCCCTTTTGATTAAATCATTAGGTATTTGTGGAAATGTATCATTAAATTCAGGTAAATTTAAGATTTTTATCTCATTCATAATAAGTGGGTATAAAGAATAATAATGGTCTAAAATTTAAGTAATCAAAAATGTGTTATAAGTGAATAAAAAATTGACACATCTATTTCCACTTACTTGGATAAAGTAAAAAATAAATACCGATCTATCCTAACAATTAAGATAAAATCAGGAAGTTTTACTTAATGTTATCATTATGACTATAATGATAAAGCCCCGCTGTATAGCAGCAGGGCTTTTAACTTATTGTGAACTTTAACTATGAAAAGATTGCTCAATCCTTTCCACTTCATTCTCTTTCATTAAAAATACAATAACTGTTTTTCCCTAAAACAGGAATCAAGCCTTTCTCGCCCTGTTTGAAAAACTCTATCCCAACAATATTTAATTTAATAAACCAATCATCGGTCTTTGCTTTGTTTTTTAAGGGTTTTAGCTCCACAGTTGTTATTTCTTCATCTAAAGGAATAATTCGCGTTTGAGAACATTCAAACTCTCCGTTTAAATTATCAATATGCGAGTAAATACCGGCCTCTTGAAAGTAAATGTGATCTGCTAAATAATAATGGCCTTTTATCATGCAGAAATGAGTCGCAACTTGAGGTGCATTAATAGCCTCACGGGCTATTTTAACAATGCTTTCCTCTTCTCCTTTTAAAGCTGTTTTTTTCTTTTTAGGAGGTGTTTGCCATGGGAAAACATCACTATAAGGATTATGCCTGTTAAAATTAAAATCATGGAACAATTCCTCATTGAGGGAAAAATGATAATTAGCCAATCCTTTTTTTACTGGATACTGCTTTAATATCAACTTAAATAATTTCATTAACCGTTCCCGAAGGTCATTTTTATTATAAATTTTCAAACAGGATGAAATGGTATTGATCATATCATCAGCAATTGTTTTTTCAGTTTCTTGCTCAATTAATTCCTTAATTTCTTTTGCTGTTTTAGCATCCCCTTTCCAATTCACCCTACGGGAATTGTTTCTTCTGATATATGTTTTCTCATTTTTATTGTAAACGGAATAACCATAATAGTTTCCCGGTTTCATATTTCTACCATCTGTTCTCATAGCTTTAGTTATTAAAATGTGAATACCATTTAATTTTAAAAGCAGCCCCGAATTAACGGGGCCGCTTTAAGCCTCTCCTTGTTTGTATTAAAGGAGAGGCGAAGCTAGAATACCCTTTCGATTCGCATAGCATTCTTAGCAGCAAGCAAGTAAAAGTCACCATTGATCTCTTGGTAAAACTCAATACCTACACAGGCAATTAAACCTGCGGTAGCAGGCAAAACTGGAGCTCCTGGTATCGTGCTTACAATAGTCAACACAGCGGGAGTGTTACCTTCCAAAAGTGTATAGGCACTGTAAGAAATACTGCTCTTGGAATTAATGCCCGGGTTCACTGGCTTATAATGCTTCACAGAATTTATGTAGCTAAAGTCAGAAAGAACCGTTGTGGCATTAACGATTCGAAAGTGAGTAGCACCGGAAGGAGGGGAAACATAATTTCCGGTATTAAACACAGGCACAGTAATAGTGACCTCGTTACGGTCAACATTAGCTGTTAAATCATAAGGAGCTGAAAAAACAGCACCGAATGCAGCATCAGGGGTAAACTCAAAACCCTCAAGAATTTCCTGATTAAGGACAATCTCAAAGCTCCTCTTTCCCCTAACACCTGACCCAAGTTCAATTAGTTGCCTGAGCAGACCGGTAATCCTCGAAGTGATATACCTACCACCCATGAACTTAATCAATTCAGCTAAACCTGTACGGAGTGCTTTACCGACCATTGCACTGCCTCCAAACTCTGACATGTTCTCACGTGTCCGTTTAAAAGCGGGGTCTTTCTCTATTCTGGACTTATCCAGACTAGTGGATTCTCTTACGAATCCTTTACCATCTTTGGTAAAAAAAGTCAAATCTCCTATTTGACCTTTGATCCTTATCGGACCTTTTTGGATAGCACACATAATTACAAGTTATTAAGTTAGAAAATCCCCCTCTCAGGGGCTGAATTCACCTTGCGCTTGGTTATGTAGCTATCTAATCATAGGAAAGATTTGATTTGTTTTCTCCTATAACGGCCATAAATTTCTAAATGTTACATCCTCCAACCAACTTTCTTTCATCACTTGCAACAGGCCGAATATCCGTCAATCATATCATGGCCTGTGGAGGTATTCATGTCGAAAAATAAATTTTATTTTGATGTAATATTCCAAAAAGTTCTGGGGGAAAGACAACTTTTTAGATTTTAAAACTGAATTTTTAAGAACTTTGAAATGTAATTTTCAATTACAAAAAACAAGAAGAAAAAAACAAATTTAACAAGACCAAAATATCCTACAAAAACAGAAGGACAAATCCATAAAAAGCTATTCTGTAAACAGACAACTTTCTTAAAATCGGAGAATCATTTTAAAGTTTTCATCAGACCAATTCTAAACAGAATTGCTAAATTTTTGATAAAAACAGGGTAAAAAATAGACCAAAAAGCCATGTGAACTCTGAACCAAAGGCATATGAAAGGCATGTAAAAACAGCTGTTACTGCATCATTACTGCATGTATATCTCATGTCTAAGGCATGTCGAACCCATGTCCAACCCATGTGGGAGGTATCAGGGACTTATCCAAGACTCCTGAAAAATGGAGTACTAAACATAAAAGTCAGGAAGATACCCTTACACACAGGTAAGCACATTCACAATTCCCTCTAAAACCCATCGCGCAAACCAAAAATTGTAAATAAGCTTCCCTTCTTCCTAGCTAGGATTTCAATTTTTTTCTCCCCCCCTTTAAAAAAAAATTAAATTACCCAACCGCACAGAGGCCCTGTCACTATTCATAAACATCACACTGCAATTCGGAAGTAATCGTAGTTACCTAGATAAGTGGGAAAGGCCGACCGCATAACATTGCATATCCGCCAGTGGCGGGCTTGGTGCTCTATTGCAAAGCCTGGAATTTCTTTTAACTTTTCTGCTCGCGGTTTTTGGTTCGGTGCAATAATCGCCACCAGCGTATATGCAAAAAACGTTATGCGGCAGCCTCTTAGATCGCAATCTTCAAGAGACTTTCTGGTTGTTTTGGCTTTTAGCATTTAAGAAATTTTCTGCAAGCTTATAACACCTGAAGATGCCATCGCTTCGTGCTTGTTAATTTTCCTCACGCACAAATAATAAAATTGCCATCACAGAAAATGGCACTTTTACTTTTGCCCCTCTCACACTATCATACACACCTTGGCAAAAGTAAAAAAGCCATTTCCACCTCCCCACACGTTTCTGCTTTCTATATTAGAATAATTATGATATAACTCATCATCAACTTTGTTACAATATTCTAATAGGAAAGATTAAAATAAACATTATGTTTGTTGATATTTAAAATAATACGTTTATTTAGATATTACAAATTAGGCACAAATTAATGACTATGAAATTTTTTTTATTTCTATTACTTTCATCTTTATGTATCATGCCAATCTATGGGCAAGACAAAGATCAAATAATTCTAAAATGGGGTGTAGACTCCATTAAATACAGGACTTGTTTTGATGAATTGAATAAAGAATTTCCTGATTCTATTCAACTAAAGACTGAAATAGACTCTAATGGAGAACATATTGTGACTTTAATAAAACAATTAAATAAAGAATTCTTAGAAGCCTCGTTTCTAAGCAAAGTAATTAAAGAAGAAAATGATTTTTACTCAATACACCTTTCAATTAGTGGATTTAATGTAAGTAATACAAAGGCCGATTTATATGGAAACCCAATAAATAATTTACCACCTGAGGAAAATAATTTTTATCTATTCTTTTTTAAATTGCCAAATAATCCAGTTAAAATTGGCGACACCTGGAAAATGGGACTAAATGTTCCAAAAGACCTTTCTGCCATTGCACTAAATGACTCGATTAAGGAAGATCAGATTAAATTAGAAGCTATAAGAACAATAGAAAATAGCAATATCGCTGTGTTATCATATAATTATAAAGAAGAATATATAGGAACTTGGAAAAATCCTGAAACAAGCAAAAATGAACTTGCTAAAATATCTTTTATTTATAAAGCAATTGGCGAATTCGATATTGAAAAAGGAAAATGGAAAGAACTTGATGGAGCTATTGATATAACAGTTGTGGGTCCTATGAATGGCAGAAGTATTAGACACGTATGTATGCAAGAAATCCAATAAATCTGTGCCTAAAACTGGCTGACATGCAAACTTGTTTTGGAATTATTCTTGAAATACTGCAAAACAGCCACTACACGGTGCAAGCACATTTACAATTCACACGAGCCATCTCTCAAACCAAAAATTGCAAATAAGCTTGCCCCTCTCCCAAAAGAAGAATTTTATTATTTTTTCCTCCCCTTTTAAAATTAACAAACACCCTGACGCACCGCCCAACTGTTGCTATTCATATGCGTAACATTACAATTGGCAAGTAATCGTAACTTTCTATAAAGGTTGAAAGGCCGACCGCATAACATTGCATATCCTCAAGTGGCGATCTAGGTACTCTATTGCAAAGCCTTTAATTTCTATTAACTTTGCTGCCCGCGGTTTTTGGATCGGTGCAATAATCGCCACCTGCCTATATGCAAAAAACGTTAGCCAATAGCATAGCGCACCGCTGCAATTTGACCAGATAGTCAGCCTTTTTCATTGAGCACCTTTTCTGCAATTTTCAGCAACTGAAGCAGGCCATCACTTCGTGCTTTGTTTTCTTTCCCCCACGCACTAAAAAAATGAAATCCCCAACCTCACAAAATAGCACATTGCCTTTTGCCTCAAACACACTACCCATCACACTTTGGCAAAATTCAAAGAGCTATTTTTTCCGGCCCATAGTTCCTGCATTTGTGTATAACTGTTTGTAGCTAACTTTTGTGTTTTACTTGTACTGTCAAAACCGAAATTTTTATTTTAAAACAATGAAATAAATGGCAAATGCAAACCAATTTACGCGGAGTAAGCTTAAAAAAAGCATATACAACTTACAGATCTCTGCATAGTTGGTCGGTGCTTTTAGACGCTGGGTCGGTTATAAGTTTTGATTAAAATTTTTACCAATCTCGCATTGTGTTATCATTCATTAGTTTAAAAATTGCTGATTCAACTGCATTTAATGAATTTGAATTTATCAATTTAGAAAATCTTTCGATAAACTGTTTTGAATATAATTTCTGTACTTCTTTATAGTCTTTATCTTGGGCGTAGATTTTGTAAGAAGTGTCGTTTATTATAAAAACCATATCCTTAAAGATAATTTTCACTTCGTAGGGATCTTTAAAATATACATTTTTAGCTAAATAATTAAGGTTCTCAAAAGTAATCCTAAATTCCGCATAGTCTAAATGATCTGAAAATATTTTAGATTTTGTTGATCCTGTTGAATTTGTTACTTCAAAAGTTCTTTTTATTACTCTAGTATCATCTTCAGATTCTGGTTTGATAATCTTTGGTTTTAAAACTTCCTGTGACTGTTTATTTACTGGCGAATAATCCTTTATAATTTTTTTGAAGTTCTTATTTGTCATTGAAACTTTATAGTCGCTTTTTTCTCCTAATGAATCGATAATTGGAGAATAAATTTGAATTCTTTCTTCCGGAGTATATTTTTCTTTAATTCTACTCTGGAATTCAGAAGCATTTAAGTCAGGTAACAAAACGTCTTTTTGAAAATTTGTAAATAATTCTTTTTTAAAATTTGTAAATTTTTTAGAATAGATGTCGCCATAATTCATAATTTCCGAATCTGATACAATACTTACCCCAAAACTATTAAATTCAAAATCTACACAAAGCTGTTTTGTTTCTTGTTTGAAAAGATTTAAAACATTGTCATAATCAGTGAAATCAGTTTTGTCAAAGAGTTTATTAAAATTAATTTCAGAAAACCGAACGAAAGAATTTTCTATGTTTTTTAAAAAATCAATAACATGACTAACAACTACAGCTTTTGAATATTTGTTCTCTTTAGGTGTTATTTTAAGATTGATTGCTTTTTCGCGTAACAATTCCAAGTATGAGTTTTCAACTGCATCGGAAACAACGAACTTACTTTCAATAGCATTTTTAATTAGATCATTTAAAAGGCTTAATTCTGATTCTAATTCTGAGTGAGGTTCGCCTGATAAAGCTAAGTGTATAAGCTGTTTAGATTGTTGATAATCTCCTAAATTAAAAGCAAGAGTCGCTGCACTCCGAAAAAGCACAGATCGTGTTGGTTCAGATTCAAAGTCCGCAATTAATTCAAAGGCAGCTTCTTTTTCCAACGCTAATGCTTTTTTCGAAATTTCGATATATTTTTCTTTTTTACCTGCACGCAATTCTTCATTCGCTTGCCGGGCCAACTCCATCGCTTGTCTATGTATTTGTCTGATATCTTTCATTTTTTACAAAAAAAAGCTTTGGGAGTGGAAAATTCAACTACTGAAATATATGCTGGCAATTTCTTTGTGTCGCTAGGTTTTGTTTGCTCTTTCTTTTCTTTAACTCTTTTTAATAATGTATTAGTCGGACTTTCTTTATTAATCCCTGAAATCTCGAGCCTTGCTTGAATAAAATTTTTTGCATCATATTTTGCATGTTTTACATCATATCCTAACCAATAGTCAATTCCTGTTCCGATCTTTGCTTCTTCAATTACAGTGTATTCAGTAAAATTTTTGCTTAAAAAAAATGAGATAGTTTCAGCTGCGTGCTCTGTGATCTTTTTTTCTTCTTTGTATCCAGCCTTCATAAAAACTTTTGTCCACTTAATTTGAAATTGCTCTGACTTATCTCCTTCCACAGATAAGACGCAACCAGAGACGTGACTATTGTTTTCCATTGCTACAATACAATTCTCCGCATAAAAGTCACTCTGAATTGGACTAAACAGTTCAATTGTTTCTTTTAGTTCTTCTAAAGTTAAAATGTTCATTGGTCTAAATACGGGTTTTCAAATTGAATACACAATTTTTTGAGCATTAAATTTAAATCTTGTCGATGAGTATAATCGATGAGGGATGCAGAAACCTAATGAGCGTAAAGTTTAATTCTTTTTTGACTAATTATTTTTGCTGAGTTTGTCGCTCGTATTAAAATATTGTGTGCCTTTAATATATCCAATTCTGTTATTTCTCCAGAAAAAAAAGTGCTGTTAAATTCTTCTATCAAATTTGGAAAAGAAACTATTGCTGTAGCCCTTCTTTTTTCCTTTAATATCCCATTTTTCCGAAAGAAAGAAACAGTATCAACAATTTGATCAATCATACATTTTGGATAATTGTTTTCTTCTTTAAATGCACTTTTGATATCATTCGTATATTTTGTCTCAATAAACAACACCCAATCACTATCGTCACAAGTGCTTGGAAATAAAACACATTCACATTGAAGACTATGATTTCCTGCATTTATTACAAGAGCATTTTTCTCAAATCCATCAAAGCACACTGACACCTTATTATCGTTTCTAATAAAGACATAATTAACTTCTTGTGGCTCAGTATCTAATAATACAACGGGTCCATTATTTAGATTTGCATAATCAACAATGTATATATTTTTGGATTCACTTTCAATAACAGTATGTTTGGGTAGTTTTAATTTAATGCTATTTTTCATACTCATAGAAATTTAACATCTCATAGTATTCATCCATTATATTGTTCATTATTTTATTAAAGTAATGTTTATTAACAGTACCCGTATCTGGATCTTTAATTGATTTTAATGTTCCATTTTCTTTATTAATTTCAAAAATATTCACTTTAGATGGAGAAATCCACGATTTATAACTTAAAAATTCTTTTTTTTCTGATAAATTTAGATTCGATGAAATTAGCCCACCCAATATGCAATTATTAATAGCATATAAAACAAATGGACTATGCGTTGTTAATATTAGAGAATGATCTTTTTTAGACTTTAATTTTTGCAGCAAAAAATAAATGAAATCACGTTGTGTTTCAGGAAATAAATTTTGCTCAGGCTCTTCAATTATAAAATTAGTTTTATGATAATATGTTTTTAAATTTAATACATTAATCATCTTTTTTAATTCAACATTTGAAAATTCAATATTGTTTTTTGCGTTTTTTTTAAATTCGTTTAATCTATCTGCATCAAAAATTTCCGTTATGTTTTTTGCAATTAATTGCTTGAAAGAATCAAAATCTTTAACAGATCTTGGCGATTTTTCTGTATAAAATATACTAGTTAAATATTCAATTATAAGG
>JALYPI010000151.1 GCA_030856445.1 Bacteroidota bacterium | reverse complement strand
ACTTATATATTTGTAAGAAAAATCAATAAATTCATAATTATAAATTAGTTTTGTAACTTTATTTCTCACTAAATAAGAGAATGGTAAATAGATATTTAATTTTAATTATTGGAGTATTATTAGGAATAATAATAGGTAGCGGTATTTTCTGGTATTTATCAGGATTTAGCGGAAAAAATATTTTTATTGTAAATCAGCACACGGCACAACATCAAGATAACAAGTTAAAACAAACAGGCCCTGAATTGAAAAAAGAAAAAATATTAAGCAAAGTTGAAAAACAACCTGAACTTGCAAATGAAATTACAGAAACCGATTCCCTAAGCGAAAAAATTGTTGAAAATTCTGATGATAAAAAGGATTTAAAAATAAAATCAGATTTGCTTAACGATACCACTTTGTTAGCTTATGTAGGTGATTCCGCCTATAATAATTCAATTTATGAAGAGCAAATTGTAGTGAAAAAAGATGAATTATTATCATCAAAAATCATTAATTTAATTGATTTAACGCAAAATAAAAATACTACTAAACTAAAAAAAGACTCTTTAATTCAGGTCACCAGCGGGATTAAAGAACCAGAACCTGTAAACACTTATATTATTGAATTCTGGAAATCCCCCATTAATTATAAAGGCTATAAAATCGGCCGTAATAAGTTGATTATATTTGGCCTTCAGGAAACCGGAAACGCTAGATTGTTTTCAATAAACAATCAGTTGTATTTAAAGAATTTTGACAGATTTTATAAAATTCAAAAGGGTATTGAATTTCAATCCTTTGAACTTATCACTGACCCTGAAATCTTAAATTTATTAAATCAGTGACTTTTAATTTTTCAAAATACCAGGGAACAGGAAATGATTTTATTTTAATTGATAATCGTACTCTCTCATTTGAAATTAATCCTGTTACAATTGCTAATTTATGTCACAGGAGATTTGGAATAGGTGCCGATGGATTAATGCTCCTGCAAAACAAGTCAGGATACGACTTTGAAATGGTTTATTTTAATGCAGACGGTCATGAAAGCTCCATGTGTGGTAATGGTGGCCGCTGTATAGCTGCTTTTGCATCTTATTTAGGTATAATCAAAGATAGGGGAACATTTTGGGCAATAGACGGGGAGCATCTTGTAGAAATAAAGGAAAATAAATTCCCTGAAATGATCGTAAGTCTAAAGATGATTGACGTAGTTGATATTATTAAAAGCAATGATTCTTATATTCTTAATACAGGATCTCCACATTATATCACATTTACAAACGATGTTGAAAAGATTGATGTGATAAAGCAAGGAAAAGAAATACGCAATAGCAGTGAATTTATAAAGGATGGTATCAATGTTAATTTTGTTGAAATCCAAAAAAACTCTATTAAAATGAGAACTTATGAGAGAGGGGTTGAAGATGAAACATTTTCATGTGGAACTGGAGCTACTGCGGCAGGTATTGCTGCCATTTTTTCAGGAAAATTAACTAGTATAGAATCTGTCCCAATACAAGTTTCAGGAGGAAATCTTAAAGTTCATTTTTCGAAAATTGGTAATAAAGGTTTTCATGACATTTGGTTAGAAGGTCCAGCCTCATTTGTTTTTACCGGAAAAATTGAAGTTTAAATGCCTGTTTTTAACATTCATAATGCATTAGCTGCAGATGAAAAGCAATTTTATAAGGGGTTTTATCTTGCATTGATATATGCTGATAGAATTCCTCCTCATCTTTTATTTATTCTTAATGGGAAATTATATTCTATTTCTACTAAAGGAAGACAAAAAGGGGAACCTGTTGAAGTATTATTAAAAACAATAGCACTAAAGCAAATCCAATCCTTATTTTTTCAAATTGATCTTGTTGCTTTGAATTTAACAGATAAAATCGCAAAAGAAGTTATTGAGCAAATAATAAACAAATATTCAAGGGTTTATGGGGAAATTACTTGTTTATCTCCTTTAAAAGATTTTTTTTCTTCAAATTTGTCTTGCAATATTAGTAAGGCTTCAGTAATTTTCGATTTAATTCCCGAATTATATAAGCATAAGTGCGTTAAGAATGTTTACCATCTTAATATGGGTCATTGCATAATTGACAATAATATTGAAGTAATTACGTACAGCGTTGAGGATATTTACCGAAGAATTAATCAGTTGAGTAAATGAATTTATTAAAAGGGCAGAACATATTTCTAAGAGCATTAGAACCTGAAGACTCCATAATTTTGTATGACTGGGAGAATGATCCTGAGGTATGGAAGGTTAGCAACACGCTGGTTCCTTTTTCAAAGCATTTATTAGAACAATATGTAAATTCAGCACAGGACATTTATTTAACCAAACAACTTCGATTTATGATATGTTTGGAAAAAAAGCCTATTGGAACTATTGATTTATTTGATTTTGAACCTTTTCATCAAAGAGCAGGCATAGGAATTATTATAGCTGATAAAAGCCAGAGACAAAAAGGTTATGCATCAGAAGCAATTGATCTTTTGGTAGAGTATTGTTTTTCTCATTTGCTGTTGCATCAATTGTATTGTAATATTCAATTGAGCAATGAGGCTAGTATGAAGGTGTTTTTAGAAAAAAGCTTTAATGTAATAGGTGTTAAAAAAGATTGGAACAGAACCAATGATGGTTTTGATGATGAATACCTTTTGCAGTTGATCAATTATAATGATTATTAGAAATGGGAAAAAAGAAAAAAGGTAAAAAGTCATTTGTCATAAAAGTTATTATTGCCGTTTTCCTTGTTTCAATAATCGGTGGTGGTATTTGGGCATATGAAAAATACAAAATGATATACCTTCCAAATGTTTTTCTTGGAAAAAATATAAAACAACATTTATATATACCAACAGGTTCTTCTATGCAGGATGTTGTAAATATATTATATGAAAACGGTTATATTATCAATAAAAGTTCTTTTGAATGGTTAGCAGAACAAAAGAATTATAAAAACCATGTTCATCCTGGAAAGTATATAATTAAAAGTGGGATGAGTAACAATAAACTCATTGATTTGCTCCGTTCAGGAGAGCAAGAGCCATTAAAGCTTACTTTCAATTCAATTAGAACAAAAGAACAGTTGGCCACAAGGATTGCCTCTCAAATTGAAGCGGATTCTTTATCCATAATGAAATTGCTGCTCGATAAGAATTTTCTGTCCAATAAATACCACATGAATCCAGAAAATATACTTTCATTATTCATTCCTAATACCTATGAGTTTTACTGGAATACTTCTGCAGAAAAGTTTTTAGATAGAATGGCAAATGAATATAAGGCTTTTTGGACAGAAGAACGTAAGGCAAAAGCTAAGCAAATAGGCTTGTCTCAATCTGAAGTTACTGTTCTTGCATCTATTGTTCAAGCAGAGCAGTCAAGACATAATGATGAAAAGGCTATTATTGCAGGACTTTATATTAACCGGTTAAAAAAAGGAATGAGACTGGAATCTGATCCAACACTAGTTTATGCTCATGGAGATTTTTCTATTAATAGAGTGCTCAATGTCCATAAAGAGATAAACTCTCCTTATAATACATATAGAAATACAGGATTGCCTCCTGGACCCATTAATCTTCCTGAAGTATCTTCATTAGATGCAGTGTTAAATTACAAAAAGAACGATTTTATATTTATGTGCGCCAAAGAAGACTTTTCAGGGTATCATAATTTCTCAAAATCCCTTGAACAGCATAATATTTATGCTCAAAAATATCGCGCAGCTTTAAACAAGAGAAAAATCATGAAGTAAGTTTTAAATTACCCTATTTTTTTACTCAAACTGCTATTTTTACTATTATTTTAAATGAATATACTATGACAAAGATTAAATTCGGAACAGATGGTTGGAGAGCAATTATTGCTAAAGAATTTACAACTGATAATGTTGCAAGAGTTACTCAGGCAACCGCTACCTGGCTAAAAGCCAATTATGAAAACCCTTCAATTATAATAGGCCATGATTGTCGTTTTGCAGGCGAACTATTTGCCCACACTGCTGCCATTACAATGGCGGTGAATGGGATAAAAGTTAAACTGGCTAAAGGTTTTGTTTCTACTCCTATGATATCATTAGGGGCGAATAAATTGGAAACCAGTATTGGTATTATTATAACTGCAAGTCATAATCCACCTTCTTATAATGGTTTAAAACTTAAAGGAGGATATGGTGGACCTTTATTACCGGATAAAGTTCAGGAAATTGAGGATATTATTGAAGATAAAAATGAAATTAATATCGATTCGTATAGTATAGAGGACTTCCAAAGCAAGGGGTTGATTGAATATGTTGACCTGGAAAGTATGTATGTGGAGCATGTTGAAGCAAATTTTGATCTAGAGGCTATTAAAAATTCAGGTCTTGAGCTTGCTTTTGATGCTATGTATGGTTCCGGACAAAATGTTATGAGAAGATTGTTTCCAGATATTACTTTTCTTCACTGTGATTATAATCCCTCATTTGATGGGCAGGCTCCCGAGCCTATTCATAAAAACCTGCTTGAGTTCTCAGAAACAATAAAAATGGCTGGAAATATTGATTGCGGACTTGCAGTTGATGGCGATGCCGACAGGATAGGGCTTTATGACAGCAAAGGGAATTTTATAGATTCCCATCATATTATTCTCTTACTTATTCATTACCTGGCTAAATATAAAGGAATGAAGGGTAAAGTTTGTACTGCTTTTTCAACCACGGTTAAAATTAAAAAAATGTGTAAACATTATGGTTTAGAACTAGATGTGGTTAAAATAGGCTTTAAATATATTTGTGAGATAATGCTCAATGAAGATGTTTTAATAGGAGGCGAAGAATCCGGAGGAATAGCTATTAAAGGACATATCCCTGAACGAGATGGGATATGGATGGGAATGGTTATCTGGGAGTTTATGGCAAAATCTGGAAAATCATTAACTGAACTCATTGAAGAGGTATATGAAATAACAGGTAAGTTTGCTTTTGAGCGCTCCGATCTTCATTTAAATGAAGAAGTAAAAAACAGGATAGTTGAAAATTGCAAAAACAATAGTTATAAAGGCTTTGGCAGTTATAAAATTGAAAGAACAGAAGATCTTGACGGATATAAGTATTTCTTTAATGAAGATGAATGGCTAATGATAAGAGCTTCGGGTACAGAGCCTGTATTAAGAACATATGCAGAATCTGAAACCAGGGAAAAAGCTTTTGAAATACTTAAAATTGCTGAAAAGCATTTGTTGAACGATTAAGTAAAACTTTTCATTTAAAGCAATTTTATTTAATTGAATTAAGTCTCAAGGAATTGGAAATTAAGAAAAGCTTTTTTACAATTCCCCCTGGTCAATTAAAATTTTAGTTTTCAAAACTGCCGCAACTGACATACTATCAGTGATCTGTCCATCCATTACCATGTTGAATAATTCATTAAAATGAATTTTTTTAACCTGTAACTCTTCTGTTTCTTCAGGCTGGGCTTCTTTAAAGGATAAATTTTGAGCAATAAAAATCATTGCATGTTCATCTGAAACAGAATTGCTTAAATGCATTTCTAATATTGGAGTCCATTTATTGGCTACAATGCCTGTTTCCTCCAGTAGTTCTCTTTTTGCTGAATCCAGGGCTGGCACATCTAGTTTTCCACCACCTTCAGGTATTTCCCAGCTGTATTTTTTTAAAGGATATCGAAATTGACCAACTATCCATGTATTTAAGTTTTCATCAAGTGGAAGTATACCTATTGCAGTATTTTTAAAATGTACTACTGAATAATTCCCGGGATTTCCCGCAGGATTAATGACCTCATGTTTGGTAACATTTATCCAGGGAGAATCGAAAACAGGCTCAGAAGACAATGTTTTCCATGGGTTTTCTAGTAATTGCTCTTCATTCAACTTCTCTTTATCCATTTGGCTTAAATTATTTTTTATCAAATTTAAATTTAATAAAAATTCTTAAATATTAATATTATTGATGCCTTTTAAACTAATCCTTTTAAATTTGTCGTTTCAGTAAGAAAATCTAAAATGAAATTTAATATTGGTGATAAAGTCAGGTTTTTGAATGAAAAAGGGGAGGGCTTAATCACTGGTTTTGACAATAAATACATTGCACTTGTTGAAATAGCTGAGGGGTTTGAAATACCATTCCCGGTAAAAGAACTGGTTAAGGTTGATATTGATGAAGTTAAGCAAGAAGGTGTTGTTGAAAAACCTAAATTAAATTTAGATATTAAAGGGGTAAAGAAAATTTTACTTGAAAAGGAGGAAAGCTTAAGGCCAAAAGAGGCTGCAAAAAAGCACCGTAAAAATATTGAGGTTGTAGAAGAGGTTGATCTTCATATAGAGCAATTAATGGATAATTTCAGAGGGATGAGCAATTGGGAGATTACTCAGGTGCAGTTAAACAGGTTTGTAAACCGACTTGAGAGGGCAATAAGAAATAAAACGGACAAAATAGTATTTATACATGGAGTAGGAAACGGAGTATTAAAGGCAGAAATAAGAAATATTCTGGATGGCTATTCTAATCTTGTTTATCATGATGCATCTTATGCTAAATATGGTTTTGGCGCAACTGAGGTAATTTTCAAATAATAATATTTTATAACCGTTTATATAAGTAAGGTTAAACAATGATTTTGCAGGCCGTTCTATCGCTACACAGCAATGTGGAGAGGAAAGTCCGGGCAACATAGAGCAACGCGCTTCCTAACGGGAAGGCTTCAGGATAAAACCTGAATACGGAAAGTGCCACAG
This sequence comes from Bacteroidota bacterium, assembly GCA_030856445.1. Lineage (GTDB taxonomy): Bacteria > Bacteroidota > Bacteroidia > JACCXN01 > JACCXN01 > JACCXN01. The sequence goes on along the minus strand of JALYPI010000151.1, from coordinate 15,025 downwards.
AAAATAACCGCCCCGATTTATCGGGGTAAGGGTGAAAATGTGAGGTAAGAGCTCACAACGTTGGCAGGTGACTGTTAATGGGGGTAAACCCTGCGTGTTGAAAGACCAAATAAGCCGGAGCATTCTTCTTGAAAGAAAAGAATTTAGGGTTGCTCGCCTGATTCCGGTGGGTAGGTCGCTAGAGCCTTAAGGCAACTTAAGGCCCAGATAAATGATAGAACTCGACAGAATCCGGCTTACAGGCCTGCAATTTTCCACTATGCTGTTAAGGCAGCTATTCTCCTGAAAAGGAGAGTTTTATTTAAAACCTTCCGGTTTTCCGGAAGGTTTTCATCTATCTTTTGAACTCACTTGTAGAGTATGCTAACTTGCTTAATCCTAAATAAATCCATAAATGATGATTAGGTAAACTATTTGTATTACTTTTGCACCTTTATAAAAAATATATAATATAATGAATAATTTTGAATCGTTAGGACTTAACGAAAAACTTTTAAAGGCCGTTGCAAGTTTAGGTTTTGAAAAACCTTCTCCAATCCAGGAGCAGGCGATTCCAGTATTACTGGAAAAAGACACAGATTTAGTTGGATTGGCTCAGACCGGTACCGGTAAAACAGCTGCATTTGGACTTCCACTTTTACACAAAGTAGATTTTACAAGTAGAGAAACTCAGGCAATTATACTTTGTCCAACAAGGGAACTATGTGTGCAAATTACCAAAGATTTGGGAAATTTCGCTAAATTCATTGAAGGAACAAACATTGTTCCTGTCTATGGTGGAGCAAGTATTGATACACAAATTAGACAAATATCTCGAGGTGCTCAAATTATTGTAGCTACCCCGGGTAGAATGGCAGACATGATAAACCGTAAAAAAGCGGATTTGTCGAATGTTAAATGGGTAATACTTGATGAAGCAGATGAAATGCTTGATATGGGGTTCAAGGATGAACTTGATATTATTTTAGGTAAAACACCTGAAGGAAAGAATACCTGGTTGTTTTCAGCTACAATGGAATCATCAGTTGCTCGTATTGCTTCAAATTACATGAAAAACCCTGTTGAGGTTTCTGTAGGAGGTAAGAATGAAGGAGCTACCAATATAAGCCACGAGTATTATGTGGTGCAAGCCAGAGACAGATTTGCTGCACTTAAAAGATTAGTAGATTCTAATCCTGATATTTTCGGTTTGATTTTTTGCAGAACCCGTATGGAAACTCAAGAAATTGCTGACAAATTAATTAAAGAAGGATATAGTGTTGATTCTTTGCATGGTGATTTAAGCCAGCAGCAAAGGGATAAAGTAATGGGACGTTTTAGAAACAAATCTATACAGCTTTTAGTTGCCACTGATGTTGCAGCAAGAGGTATTGATGTTGAGGCTATTACTCACGTAATTCATTATAGTCTTCCTGATGATATTGAAAACTATACCCATAGAAGTGGTCGTACTGCAAGAGCCGGTAAAACTGGTATTTCAATGGCCATCATTAATATGAAGGAAGTTGGTAAAATCAGAGAACTGGAACGTAAACTTAAATCAAAATTTGAGAAAAAATCGATTCCTACTGGTTTTGAAGTTGTTGAAAAACAATTGTTTTCTTTAGTTAAAGAAGTGCATGACGTAAAAGTAAACGAAGAAGAAATAAAACCTTATTTAGATAAAATTTTTGTTGAATTAGACGAACTTTCTAAAGAAGAAATTATCAAGCGTTTCGTGAGTATTGAATTCAATAGAATGTTGAATTATTACAAAAATGCTCAGGATCTTAATGCCGATACTTCAAGAGGTGCTGGAAAAGAAAGAGGCGAGAGAGCAGGGGGAGAAAGAGCAGGAGCATACACTCGTTTTTTTATTAATCTTGGAGAATTAGATAATATCAATAAATCAGCTATTCTTCGTATTGTTTGCGAAGGAACAGGTTTAACCGGACAAGATATTGGTAGAATAGATGTTAAAAACAGCTTCTCGTTCTTTGAAGTGGATTCCAGCAAATCTGGTGTTGTGATTGAAGAACTAAATAAAGATACTTATGATGGTAGAGAGATAAAAGTTGAAGTATCGGCTGGCGGACGTGAAGATGACAGAGGAGGAAGAAGCGGAGGCTTTGGTGGTGGTGCTAAGAAATCTTATGGAAAAAGTGGAGGTGGTTACAAAGGTGGAAGTTCTTCATCTGGAAGCAGGGGAGGGAGTTCATCTGGAAGCAGAGGAGGTAGTTCTTCATATGGTAGCAGCAAAGGAGGAGGAGATTCTTATGGAAAGAAAAAAGACTACTCTGATAAAAAAAGCGGAGGTTATTCCGGTAGAGAAGGCGGAAAGCGTAAAAGAATTGATAAATAGTATTTGATATATTATTATCAAGAATAACACTTTAAAACCCTATGTTTAACAGCATGGGGTTTTTATTTTATAAATTTCATTAAGAGTTATGCTTTTGCAAAATCATCAACAGATGAAAGCAAGTACGAAGTACTCTCAGGCCCTTGATTAAATAATAAATCCAAAATGCTTAAATCAGGAATAAATCCGTGTTTATCATTAAATACCTGATTGTATTCCTGCAAGTTGAATAAGCTATTCTTTTTAGGATGAATAAGTTGTCGAAAGTCTAAATCCTTATTTAATGATTTTTCAAAATCAGATGTTGGTGTTATTTTTACTGAGAAGTTCAATAAGCTAAGGAGCTTTTGTTGAATTTCATTATTAAAATCAAGCAAATAGTTAAAGGACTTTTCATAAAATGGCTGTAACTCATAGTCATAATAAATAAAAAAGGGAGAGGCGTTATAGGCAGACATAATTGAACGCCAGTGTTGCCTTTGCCAATTTTTTGAATTGTCTATTTTTACTTCTTTGATTAAAGAGTGATTTGCAGCATTTACTGGAATTGAGAGATTCAGAACACCATTTGCCGTATATATGCCGCATCTATTACGGTAGGATTGCTTGGCAAAAGTTTCATGGTTTTCAATAAATACATCATTGAAATTTGCTAAACATACATAATAAGAAACCGGTGCAAGATATGCAGTGGATAAATAACAGGTGTTTTGCATTATATTTACAATTCAAGTGATTTGAAAAATCGCTTATAGCGAATTTTACTTAATAAAGATTTTGAGGGATTCAGTGAAAACAAAACAGTTGTTGCTTTTCCTGCAATATGGTTTTCAGGAACAAACCCCCAGAACCTGGAGTCCGAAGAATAATGCCTGTTATCGCCCATCATAAAATAGTAATTCATTTTAAAAGTGTAAGCTTTTTCAACTTTTCCATTTATTTTAAACTCATTATCACTTATTTCTAATTCGTTTTCTTCATAATTTTCTATAATCCGCTTATAAATAGCAATGTTTTCATTAGTTAATATTACACTGGAACCTTCTTTTGGAATAATTACAGGCCCAAAATTATCTGAATTCCATTTTAAAAACAACTCATAAGGAAATATAAAATCATAGAAAACTTTTGGTTTTTCTGTTCTTTTGTGAATATTTATTACTCTTTTGTCTTTTTTTAATTTAGCAGCTTCTTTTTCAGTAAGAGGTATATGTAGTTCATTTTTTGAAGCAGCCCTGCCTCCTTCAGAAATTTCCAGGTCATGAAGGATTGTTTGATCATTTATGGCTGTTTTTATTATATGATCAAATTTTAAATCAGGAGATGAAGCAAGGACTTTTCTGTTTATCATTATTTGGGTATTGCTTATTTCTAAAGTATCACCCGGTAATGCAACGCAGCGTTTTACATAATGGGTTTTATGATCAGAAGGAAATTCATCTTCTAAAGGGTAATTAAAAACAATGATGTCATTATGTTGAATTGAACCAATACCAGGAAATCTAAAATAAGGTAAACTAAACCACTCTAAATAAGATTTTACATTAATATTAAATGGTAAATTTTGATGCATAAATGGAATTGACAAGGGTGTTTTTGCTAATCTTGCTCCGTATGAAATTTTATTCACCAAAATAAAATCTCCGGGAACAAGAGTATTTTCCATTGAAGGTGTAGGAATTACAAATACTTCCGCTACGAAAGTTCTTATAAAAAGTACTATTATAAGCGCAGTCAGTAAAGCCTGTATCCATTCCTTTATAACTGATTTTTTTCTTGAAGCCAACTTGAATTTTTTGAGAATATAAAACAGAAAAACAGGTTATTTCCCTAAAGAAATAATCCTGTTTGACTAGTGTAAAACGTTATAAAAGATCTATTATTTAATTGCATTCATTAATCTGTTCCATCTTACTTTATTCAGGAATGATTTATTTGCATCAAGTGAAAGCCATATCAGCACTGCTTTTCCTACAATATGGTCTTCAGGAACAAAGCCCCAAAACCTTGAATCAGCAGAATTATGCCTGTTATCACCCATCATAAAATAATAATCAAGCTTAAATGTGTAGGAGGATGACTCTTGTCCGTTAATAAAAATTTTATCTCCTTCAATCAAAACTTCATTTCCTTCATAGGTTTCTATAGCCCTTTGATACATTATAATGTTTTCAGGGTTAAGATCAATAACTGCTCCTTTTTTTGGTATAAATAATGGTCCGAAATTATCTTCTGTCCATTCAAAACCTGGGTGATGAGGAAATATAGGCATTGATTTACGATAGTGCTCATATCCTTTAGGCTTTATATTAGGAAGAACCTGTTTAACGAAATCAAATTGCTTTATTTTATTGGCATTTTCTTCAGTTAGCATTATATCAAAAGCAGTAGGATATCCTGGATTTGGATAAATAGGATCAGTTATGTCTAACTTCTCAATGGTTTTTTCACTTAAATAAGTTCCATCAGTTACAACTGTATAAGAAAACTGTGAATGAGTTGGTAATTCAGCCTTTTTACTGTTTATGTAAACTATTTGATCAATTATTTCTATTGTATCTCCTGGAATGGCTATGCATCTTTTGATATAATTCTCTCTTTTATCCACAGGCCTAGCTACAATATCTAAATCAGGATTATTCCAAATTGTATTTTGGCCATAATCTCTTAAAATCTGGTAGTAACTTTGATTTTGATGCTGTATTATCACAGTATCTCCATCAGGATAATTAAAAACAACTACATCATTGTTTTTTATTTTGGTGAATGCAGGCAAACGGTAGTAAGGCAACTTTATCCATTCAACATATGATTTTACACTTTCTGTTAAAGGAAGGGTATGGTGGGCAAATGGGAATGACAGGGGAGTATTTGGTATTTTAGCTCCATAGCTCAATTTGCTTACAAAAAGATAATCTCCAACTAATAATGACTTCTCCATAGAAGAAGTAGGAATAGTAAATGCCTCTATAAAGAAGGTCCGAATAATTGTGGCTGCAATAACTGCAAAAACAATAGCATCTGCCCATTCACGTGTTGCTGATTTTTTAAACTTTTTGGCTTCTTCGGGGCCAATAAACTTTGTTTCCGGTTTAAATGCAATGTAAGGGATGTAAATAGGACCGAATATTATTCCCATTAAATGCTGATAAAAACGCAGGTAACCAAAGCTTTTTAAGAATTCAACTATTATTCCTATACCTATAATAAATCCGATAAATGGAACATAATATAATATAAGCCACCAAATTGGTTTTTTTACAATTTTAAGTGCAAGGTAAACACTGTAAACAGGAATAATTACTTTCCAGCCCGGAATACCAGCTTTTTCAAAAAACTTATAAAACCCAACATGAATTAATACAAAATAAGCAATAAAAATAAGCAGTAAGGTTTCAATTGAAATTAACATTTATAGTAGATTTTTAGATTAATTAATTTTAATAACATCACTCATTGAAAAAACACCTGTTTTATCAACAATCCATTCAGAAGCAATTACAGCACCTTGTGCAAATCCTTTACGACTGTGAGCGGTATGGGTAATATGAATGTCGTCAATAGAGGAGGTATATTGAACAAGATGTGTACCTGGTACATTTTCTACTCGTTGTGATTTTATTATCAAATCATTAGTTTCTGAAGAGGATTCTTTTTTCCAGTTTTTTTTCCTTTCAAGTATTTTGATAATATCCTCGGCAAGTGTTATTGCTGTTCCGCTTGGAGCATCAAGTTTTTGAGTATGGTGGATTTCTTCCATTTTTACATCATAAGAAGAATGCTTATTCATTAATTGGGCAAGCTGCTTATTTAACTCAAAAAACAGATTGACTCCTACACTAAAATTGGAAGCCCAAAGCATTGCCTGAGTGGATTCCATGCATTGTTTTTTAACTTCTTCTAGTTTATTTAACCATCCTGTAGTACCAATTACAACTGGAACATTAGCAGAAAAGCATTTTTTTATATTTTCCACTGCGCTTTCTGGTGTGCTGAATTCAATGGCCACATCAGCTTTGGAAATATTTTCTATTGTAAGATCAGATAAATTTTCAAAACCTACTTTAAGAACAATTTCGTGATTTCTTTCAAGAGCAATTTTTTCAATTTCTTTGCCCATTTTACCATAACCAAGTAAGGCGATTTTCATATGTATCTGTAAAGTTTACCGGGGAAATTCTCTATTAATTCGTCCAAAGTTATAATTTAATTCTTAATGATAAAGCAGGAAAACTCCTTTGTGTATTATAACAGGTGTAAATATCAGGCCTTATATCAATGGAAAGATCATCACTAACATCAAAATTAAAAAGATGGGCATCAACAGTGGCATCTATAATTTGCAGTAAATAAAAGCCCATAGTGCCTATAACCAGCAAATCTCTCGTTTTTCGATAATCATCACGAATAATTGTTAATTGCTCAGGTGAATATATGCTGTTTTTAGGATTAATCTCGGGCTCTCCCTTAATGCGTTGAATGTATTCCAACCTAAATTCCTTGTATAGTTTTTGGGTGGATTGAACTCCATATCCTAATCCAATCAAGCCTCCATAAACTATGGGCAGTTTCCAGTATTTCTTATTGTATATCTGTCCAAGTCCAGGAACCAGAGCAGACATTATTGCGGCTTTTTTTGGTGAATTAGGTGCTAATGTATCAGAAATTACCAATTGGGTAGTAATCGTATCAGCAGACACAGTTGTGACCTGGGCATAAATACTTTGCCCATTTAAAAATAAAAATGCTATTCCTGATATCAGGAATAGCTTATAAAAATTCACTTTTTTGATAATATTAAATATCAAGTATGTCAAAAATTCGTTGAAGATCACCGGATGATTCAAATTCAATAACGATTCTACCCTTTCCTTTAGTATTGATTTTCAGATCTGTTTTAGAATTAAGCATAGATCCTAAATCCTTCATTGCTTTTTGCTGTTCAAATGAAAGTGTTGTACTTTCATTTGATTGATTATTTGCTTTCTTTTCTTTGGCCTCTACACTTGACTTTTTTTCTCCCCGGGCTATTTCTTCCGATTCACGAACAGATAGATTGTCTTCAATTATTTGGTTGAAAATTTCTAATTGTTTTTTTTCATCGCTAATATTTATCAGTGTTTTTGCATGACCCATAGAAATCTTTGCATCCCTGATTCCAATTTGTATTTGAGCAGGCAATTTTAATAATCTCAGAAAATTTGTGATAGTAGAACGTTGTTTGCTTACTTTTTTACTTAAGGCATCCTGAGTAAGACTACATTCTTCAATAAGTCTTTGATAGCTTATTGCCACTTCAATAGCATCTAGGTTTTCACGCTGAATGTTCTCCACTATTGCCATTTCCAGCATAGCCTGATCATTTGCAATTCTAATATAAGCTGGAATTGTTTTTAGGCCAGCAAGTTTAGAGGCTCTAAATCTTCTTTCCCCGGAAATTAGCTGGTATTTGTCATAACCAAGTTTGCGTACTGTAACGGGTTGAATTATACCATGTTCTACAATTGATTGTGATAATTCAAGCAAAGCTTGTTCTTCAAATTGTGTTCTTGGTTGAAAAGGGTTGGTTTCAATCTGTTCCAATGGAATACTGGTTACAGAACCTACAACAGAACCCAATTCAGTTTTAGAATTTGTAGTAATGTCTGTTTTTGAATCCTCCAGTAAAGCACTTAGGCCTCTGCCCAGGGCATTTCTTTTATTCGTGCTCATCTGTTTCTATTATTTTTTCTGATTCGTTTAATCTTGTCAATTGATTTTTTTGCAGGATTTCTCTTGCAAGGTTTAAATAATTTATCGCTCCTTTACTGGTGGCATCATGCATAATAATGGTTTCACCAAAACTAGGGGCTTCACCTAATTTTGTGCTTCTTTGAATAATGGTATCAAAAACCATTTGCTGAAAATGTGTTTTCACCTCTTCCACTACCTGGTTTGACAAGCGGAGTCTTACATCATACATTGTCAATAATATTCCCTCTATTTCCAAATCTGGATTGAGTCTGCTTTGAACAATTTTAATTGTATTTAGTAATTTTCCAAGTCCTTCAAGAGCAAAATATTCGCATTGAACCGGAATGATTACCGAATCAGCAGCTGTTAGCGCATTTAATGTTATCAAACCAAGGGAAGGGGAACAATCAATAATAATAAATTCATAATCGTTTCTTAAATTCCCAATGGCCGAACGCATCATTTTTTCACGATTAGGCAAATTGATCATTTCAATCTCAGCTCCAACTAAATCTATGTGCGCTGGCAAAAGAAATAGATTAGGAGTTTCTGTATTGAGAATAATGTCTCTTGGATCTATTTCATTTACAATGCATTCATAAACACTAGTTTTAATATTTTTAGGATCAAAACCAACACCTGATGTGGCATTAGCCTGAGGATCTGCATCTATTAACAATGTTTTATGTTCTAAAACAGCAAGACTAGCTGCAAGATTCATGGCTGTAGTTGTTTTTCCAACACCACCTTTTTGATTGGCAATTGCTATTATTTTACCCATTGATAATTATCTTTTACATTGTTATTGTTTCACCTATTTCCATGAGTAAGAGATTTTTACCCGCTTGCTCGAACTTTTTTACTGCTTCTTGTTTGTCAATTTTAATATAGCCGAAAGTATCATAATGCATACCGATAATAGTATTACATTTAATAAAATCAGAGGCAATAATTGCATTTTCTATGCTCATGGTAAAATTATCTCCAATAGGAAGCATGGAAAAATTAATTTCTCTGTAGTCTCCTATCAACTTCATATCATACATTAAGGCAGTATCACCAGAATAATAAAAGTTTCCTTCAGAGGTTTCCAGTAAAAAACCCATTGCATTGCCTCCGTATGTTCCATCAGGCAGACTGCTGGAATGTTCAGCAGCAACGCATTTAACTTTTCCAAAATCAAAGATCCACTTGCCACCTATATTCATGGGGTGTGTTTTCTTAACTCCTTTTTTATTAAGCCAGGTTACTATTTCATAATTACTTACAATTGTTGCTCCTGTTTTTTGAGCAAGCTCTACAGCATCTGCAATATGATCTTCATGACCATGAGAAATTAGAATATAATCGGCTTTAATGTTATTAATATCAATATTTTTCGCTAATTCATTCTGAACAATAAATGGATCAAAGACAATGTGTTTGCCATTAATTTCTGTACCAAAGCAGGAATGTCCGTAATAGGTGATGTCCATTTTATTGTGATTAATATAATCTTCTTTGTTAATTTAGCTTTTTTTTAATGATAGCCTAAATTCTTTTATAGAAGAAGAGATATTATTAAGAAAGGTTAAAAGTACAACAATAATAAAGAGAAAGTACTAAAATTCAATCCATAGTTTTAAACAAAAACTTGTTAATTAAACGTTGAAAAGATCAATGATAACAATTATTTCAGCTACAAACAGGCCCGGTAATTCAACAAAAATATTTGCTGAAAAGTTTTTTCAATTGTTAATGGAAAAGGGAGTGGAGGCACAACTCTTTTCCCTTGAGCAAATTCCTGATGATTTTAATCTCAAAAATATTTATGATTATCATCATCCAGGAATTTACCAATTAGTTGAAAAATATATAATTCCTGCTCAGAAAATAATAGTTCTTGCCCCTGAATATAATGGAGGAATACCTGGAGTTTTAAAAGTATTTATAGATGCAGTACAGCCAAGTATTTTTGCCGGTAAAACAGCTGCTTTAGTGGGAATTTCATCTGGAAGATCAGGAAATATAAGGGGAATTGATCAACTTACCAGTATTTTCCATTATATAAACATGAATGTTCTGCCTTTTAAGTTACCAATATCAAGGATTGAAGAACTTTTAAATGAAAAAAGGGAAATGGTAGATGAATTTACTATTAAAGCAATGAATCTTCTGATTGAAAAGCTTATAGAGTGATTTAAACAATAAAAAAGCCGCTTTATAGCGGCTTTTTTATGCAATTGTATTTTATCTATTTATCAAGGTCTTCAAAATCGACATTTGTGAAATCGGTATCAGGTTTGTCTTCACCAGTACTTTCTTCATTTCTCCTGTATGAAGATCTTTCAGTGTCTTCTGGTTCATCTCCTCTTTCAGCTTGAAGTGATTTTATTTTATCGATGGCTTCTGTAAGTCCTTCTGAAAATTTCTCAAAATCTTCTTTATAAAGAAATAACTTATGTTTTTCGTAGTGAAATTTTCCATCATCACTAAATCTTTTTTTACTTTCAGTAACAGTTAGATAGTAATCATTTCCTTTTGTTGCCTTTACATCAAAAAAATAAGTTCTTTTACCCGCTCTTACTGCTTTTGAAAAAATCTCTGTTCTTTCATTATTCTCTGAACCATCCATCGCTTAACAAATTAATGATTAAATTAAGTTTAAATACTTTTAATAATTGTAACAAAAATAGAAAAATAATATAAAATATAATATTTTTTAATAAAATAAGCAAATTTTCATTAATTTTTTAATTCATCTAGTAATTGTTTTTGATGAAGTTCAAAGTAAGTTCCTTTGTTTTGAAGGAGTTCACTATGTTTTCCCTCTTCAATAATCTCTCCATCTTCCAATACTATAATTTTATCTGCATGTTTTACTGAGGAAATTCTGTGGCTGATTATGATGCAGGATTTCTCTTTGATAATTTCTTTTAAGTTATTCAGTATTTTTTCCTCAGTTTCAGTATCAACGGCTGAAAAACAATCATCGAAAATAAGTATGGAGGGTTTTTTAATTATAGCTCTGGCAATTGAAATTCTTTGTTTTTGGCCACCCGATAAAGTAATTCCTCTTTCACCGAGCATCGTTTGAAATCCTTTTGGAAATTTCATTATGCTATCATATATCACAGCGCTTTTGGCTGCTTCTTTAACCAGTTCAATATCAGAGTCATCAACTCTTTCGCCAAATGCAATATTTTTAGTTATGGTATCAGAGAATAAAAATACATCCTGTGGAACATAACCTATGCTGCTTCTTAAGGAATTCAAATTAATTTCTTTTATATTGTTTCCATCAACTAATATTTCACCCTTGCTTACATCATACAAACGAGTAATAAGATCAGAAACAGTTGATTTTCCTGATCCTGTCTTTCCTACAATTGCAATGGTTTGTCCTGGATAAATGGTAAAGGAAACATCTTTTATGGCAGTGGTTTCAGAACCAGGGAAACTAAAGCTCACATTTTTGAATTCAATTTTACCCTGTATATGCTGAGCTGGTACATTTGGTCCAGAAATATCAGATTTAATATGAAGAAATTCATTTATTCTTTCTTGTGAAGCAGCAGCTCTTTGAATAATTGAAGTTACCCATCCCACAGCTGCCACTGGCCAGGTGAGAAGATTAACATAAATAACAAACTCAGCGATATTCCCAATTGAAATATTCCCGGCAATAGCTTCCAATCCACCAATAAAAACAGTAAGTAATGTACTTAAGCCGATTAAAAGCATCATAAAAGGAAAGAAAAGGGCATTTGTTTTTACCAAACCCATTGATTTTTCTTTGTATATCTCACTTTCCATATCAAACTCATTTACCGAGAATGCTTCTCTATTATAAGCTTTTAAAACTCTTATACCTGAAAATGCTTCTTGGGCAAAAGTTGATAATTGACTTAATTGCCTTTGTACAGCTTCACTTTTTTTATTGATTACTGAACTTACAAAATAAATTGCTAAAGAAAGCAAGGGCAGGGGAAGAAGCACATAAAAGGTAAGTTTTGCATTTACAGTTAACATTGCTGTAATTACAAGAACAAAAAGAGTAATTAAATTGATAGAATACATAATTGCAGGCCCCAAATACATTCTTACCCTGCTTACATCCTCACTAATCCGATTCATTAAATCTCCAGTATTGTTTTTTTTGTAAAAAGCCATGCTAAGATTTTGATACTGGTTGAAAATCTCATTTTTCAGATCATACTCAATATATCTTGACATAACAATAAGTGTTTGTCTCATCAGAAATAGAAACACACCTCGTAACATAGCAAGTAAAATATACAGCATTCCCAGTAAAAAGGCTGTTCTTGCAAAAAAATCCATAATTGATTGCTGAACAATAAAGCCATCAAACATTACATAAATATCAAAAGTTTCTTTTACAAGATCAAATGCGTGTCTTACAACTTGAGGAGCATAAACAGCAAAAATGTTGGAAATAATTACAAAAAATGACCCTGCTAAAAACCTGTACCGGTATTTATAAAAGTATTTATTAAGGTGTTTTAGTGACTTCACAAGCAGAAAAATATTTTGTTTGCAAATTTCCACAAATTTTGTGGCATTTAAAAAATAATATAACTTTGCCGCAACTATTACAAAAGCCTCTGATTGCAGGATAAGCGAGAATAACAAATCCTGAGACAAAAGTAAATAACCAAAAAAAAACATTTTTATGTCTTTAATCCAAGAAATTACTCAACCTTCTCTAACAGAAAATCCTGTTATTCAACGTATGTCACTTCATGATCATGAACAGGTTGTTTTCTGTCAGGATCAGGCAACTGGCTTAAAAGCTATTATAGCTATTCATAACACAGTATTGGGGCCAAGCTTAGGCGGTACCCGTATGTGGAGATATGAAAATGAAACAGCAGCACTTAATGATGTACTTAGATTATCCAGAGGAATGACTTATAAAGCTTCTATTACTGGTTTGAATTTAGGAGGTGGAAAAGCTGTTATAATCGGGGATTCCAGAAAAGATAAATCAGAAGCATTAATGCGCAGGTTTGGAAAATTTGTAAATAGTCTTGGTGGAAAATACATTACTGCCGAAGATGTTGGAATAAGCACAAGGGATATGGAGTTTGTGAATATGGAAACAGAACACGTATCAGGCTTACCAGAATCAATGGGTGGAAGTGGAGATCCTTCTCCTGTTACCGCTTATGGAGTATATATGGGTATGAAAGCAGCAGCTCAGGTAAAATGGGGAAGCGATAGCCTTGCAGGTAAAAAAGTAGGTGTTCAAGGTATCGGACATGTTGGAGAAAGCCTTGTTGAGTACCTTTCAAAAGAAAATGCTAAGGTTTTTGTTTGCGATATTTATGAAGATAGTTTGAAAAATGTTGTAAGTAAATTTAATGCCCAGGTTGTTTCTGTAGATGAATTTTATGATATAGACATGGATATTTATGCTCCATGTGCTTTAGGTGCAACAGTAAATAACGAAACTCTTGGTCGTTTAAAATGTTCAATAATTGCAGGAGCGGCAAATAACCAGCTTGCAGATGAGGACATTCATGGAGCTTTGGTAATGAAAAAAGGTATTTTATATGCCCCTGATTTTCTTATCAATGCAGGTGGTTTAATTAATGTTTACTCTGAATTGGAAGGTTATAACAGAGATCGTTCAATGAAAAGAGCCGAAAATATCTATCACACAACACTGGATATTTTTAAAATGTCTAAAGAAGAAAATATTCCAACTTATCAGGCCGCTAACAGACTTGCAGAGCAAAGAATAGCATCGATGGGAAAAGTTAAACTTTCCTTTTAAGCAGTAATATCATTAATATTTATAAATTATTTAGTTCTTATTTTAATGTTGAGTAGAAGGCAATTACGTAGCAAGTGTTTACAAGCTTTATATGCATATTTCCAATCGGACAATGCAAATATTGCCATAGGTGAGAAAGAATTGTTGCATAGTATTGAAAAGGTATATGATTTATACCTTTATCAGCTTACTCTTCTTAATGAAGTTGTGGATTATGCAGATTTGAAATTACAGGAAGCCAAGCAAAAAAGGCTTCCTACCGCTGCAGATATTACTCCTAATACTAAATTTGTAGATAATAAACTACTTGGAAAGCTTAAGCTAAACCGACAAGTTCAGCAAGCCCTTGCTAAAAATAAAATTAGCTGGTCCAATGAACAAGAATATGTAAGGAATTTATTCCAGGAAATTAAAAAAACACCTGAATATGACACTTACATGAATTCTGATGAAAGTACTTTTGAGGAGGATAAAAACTTTATAATCAAAACTTTTAAAAATCATATTGCTGAATCTGAACTTGTTGATCAGTTTTTTGAGGAAAAAAGCATATACTGGTCTGATGATATAGAACTTATCGATAGTATGGTAATAAAGACTTTTAAATCCTTTACTGAATCCAGTGACGAATTTCATCCTATACTAAAGTTGTACAATGATGAGGAAGAGGACAAAGAGTATGTACTTGAATTGTTTAAAAAAACAATAATTCATAGTAAAGAATATGAAAAAATAATTGCTGAAAAAACAAAAAACTGGGAAGTTGAAAGAATTGCACTCATGGATATTCTAATAATGAAAATGGCAATTTGTGAATTGTTGAACTTTCAGTCCATACCAGTAAAAGTAACTTTAAATGAATATATTGACATCTCTAAAAGGTTCAGTACACCAAAAAGCAAAGTTTTTGTAAATGGGATTTTAGATAAATTAATTGCTGATTTTAAAACGAATAATAAAATAATTAAAACCGGAAGAGGTTTATTAGAGTAACATAATATTGTAAACATTTTTAAAAATAGACATGAAAACATTAAATATTTTTTTATTATCCTCCATAATTGTTTCATTTGGTATAAGTTCTTGTAATGAACAAGAAAAGGGAACTACCCAAGAAAAAGTAACAACTGATTTAGTAAATATTCCTGTTTCTTCAGATGGTGAAAAAGACA
>JALYPI010000112.1 GCA_030856445.1 Bacteroidota bacterium | reverse complement strand
AAGGAGCAACAGGAACTAACGGATTAAATGGTGCTACTGGTGCTACTGGAACAGCTGGAGTACAAGGACCTCAAGGAGCAACAGGAACTAACGGATTAAATGGTGCTACAGGAGCAGCTGGAGTGCAAGGACCTCAAGGAGCAACAGGAGCTAACGGATTGAATGGAGCTACTGGAACAGCTGGAGTCCAAGGAGCTCAAGGAGTAACAGGTGCAACAGGAGCAATTGGAACAACCGGAGCAGCTGGTCCTCAAGGATTACAAGGAATAGCGGGTGCTACTGGAGCCCAAGGAGTAACCGGTACAACTGGGGCTACAGGACCTACCTGGACTTTAACAGTACCGACTTTTAATGCTAGTGGAACATTTACAGTTAATGGAACTACTGGTTCTGGGGGACCTGTTACATCTACTGGTTCTGCATGGTTGGTTGGTGGAAACCAATTGACAACAAATCCAGGTATTTTTGGTTCGCTGAATAATAACCATGTTGATTTTCGTACGAATAATCTATTTAGGGGAAGATGGTTAAGTACTGGCGAACTTTTAATAGGAAGTACCACCCTAATAGTGCCTGCTAGCGCTGGAGATAAATTTAGTGCATTTATTACTACTAATACAAATAATTGGGCCATAAATGGTGTAAATACCACTGCATCAGGTGGAAGTATATTTGCAAGCAATAATGCAACTACAAATGGATATAATGCAATAGAAGGATCTCATTCTGGAACAGGAAGTGCAGTTTTTGGTCTACACATCGCAAATACAGGAAACGGAACAGGAGTAAGAGGCAGCACAAACTCCTCAGCGGCAGGAGCTTATGGGGTATATGCCCAAATGCCAACAGGAAGTGCAGGTTGGGCTCTTTATGTAAATGGTGATGCTTTCACTACATCTGGTGTATGGTTCACATCAGATAGAAAATTAAAAACAAACATTATTCCCATTGAAAGCCCTTTGCAAAAATTATTGAAATTAAACGGAGTTTCTTACAATTACAAGCAAGATTTAGTAGTTAAATATGGCTTGAGTGACAGGAAAAACTTGGGAGTAATTGCTGATGATGTTGAAAAAATATTTCCTGAATTAATAAAAAACACACAATTAACATCTAAAATTTCAGGGGAATCAAAACAAAATATTGTACCTGAACAAATGGATGCAAAAACTGTCAATTATATTGGATTTATTCCTGTATTAATAGAAGCCATAAAAGAGCAACAAGCCCAAATAGAAATACTTACTAAAAAAATTGAAGAATTAGAAAGAAGATAATAAGCAGTATTTTCTCCCCTGAAAATTACAAAAACTACAAAATATATTGTTTCTTGAGGAAATAATAAATAATTTAATTAATTTTGGTTTTGTTATTAATAGATTAATTATGAAAAAAACTATACTATATATATTTACTACATTTTTAATAGTAAGCTATACAAATTCATTTTCACAAGATAACGTTGGCATAGGTACTGTTACTCCTGATCCTTCAGCAGTGCTTGAAGTTTACTCTACAGATAAGGGAGTATTAATTCCCAGAACAGATACATTAACAGTAAATAATGCAGTTGGAACTCCAGCTACTGGTTTGTTAATTTATCAAATCTCTGACAATATATTCTACTACTTTGATGGCATCTTCTGGAGAGCAATAGGTGCTGGAGCTGGTGCAATGGGTCCTACTGGAGCAACAGGTTTTACTGGTCCTACCGGATTGGTTGGAGCAACAGGAGCAGCAGGTAATACTGGACCTTTGGGTGCAACAGGAGTAACTGGGGCAACAGGGGCAACTGGAACTACAGGCGCAACTGGATTTACTGGTCCATCAGGTTTAATTGGAGCAACAGGTGCAAATGGAACTACTGGTGCAACAGGAGCAAATGGAACTCCATGTTGGGATTTAAATGGAAATGGAATTAATGATCCATCCGAAGATACAAACAGTGATGGAATTTGGGACACAAATGATTGCGCTGGCACAGCTTCTACTGGAGCTACAGGTCCAACAGGTCCAACAGGTCCAACAGGTCCAACAGGCGCAAGTGGAATTAATGGTGCTACAGGAGCAAATGGTGCTACAGGTGCAATTGGTGCAATTGGTGCTACGGGAGCAAATGGAGCTACTGGTGCAAATGGAACTAATGGAGCAACTGGTGCTACAGGAGCAGTTGGCACAACTGGAACTAATGGAGCAACTGGTGCAAATGGAGCGACTGGTGCAACAGGGCCTTCTACACTTCAAGCAGCGTATGACGGAGGTAATACTATTTCTACAACACCCGCAAGACCTATTGATTTTACAATCAATTCTACAAACTCGGCTTTTACTGTAAATGGAACAAACGCTAATTTAAGAATTGGAATAGGAACAACAGCTCCTTTACATTATCTTCATTTTCAAAGAGCCGGAACAGGAACTGGAATGTGGCAAACACAATGGAATAATTCAGGCTCTGTGGATGCTGTAAAACAAGTTCAAAATACAGCAACACTAAATGGAAGTCGTGTCTTTATGGGGGTAACCAATTATAACGGTAATGCCCAGCAAGCTTCTGCTGTTATAGGATTGAGTATGAACAATGGGGGATCAGGAGGAGAAGGAGTACATGGGTATGCTAACAGTACTGCTGCTACAGGAGTCTTTGCGGGCTTCACGGGTGGCAATACATTAGCAGCTACAGGATGGGCTTTATTCTCTAACGGATGGGCTGGAGGAACTACAGCGTGGCAAAACATTTCGGATATAAGATTAAAAAGAAATATTACAACTATTGATGGAGCTTTAAACAAGGTTTTGAAATTAAGAGGTGTTGAATATTACTTTAATCAACAAGCTTATCCAGATGTTAATTTAGGCCCAGACAAACAAATTGGATTTATTGCACAGGAAGTAGAACAAATTCTTCCAAACATAATAAGAAATGCAAATATATATGGAGGTCCAAAAACTAAAAGCGATTCCTCGGTTGAAGACAAATCTGTTTATCAGATAAAATCTTTCAGTTATACTGATATAATTCCTTTATTAGTTGAGGCGATGAAAGAGCAACATGCTATATTTGTTGAGGCGATGAAAGAGCAACAAGTCCAAATTGAGGAACTTAAGCAAAAAGTAGAAGAATTAGAAAGAAGATAAAATACGAAATTGATTTTAATTTAAAAGCTGCACTTTTTTAAAGTTGCAGCTTTTCTTTTTTTTAATAGCTAAATTATGCAGTAACTATTAAAATACACGGCATTTCTTTACCATTAAAGAGGAGGAAATTTAAAAATAGCCACCTGCCTATACTTTTTCTAATTATGTAAAATGTCTTCATTTTATTTATAGATACTTAGAAGAAAAGTTACAAAAAATCTCAAGGAACAACTGTTTAACAAAAATTACACGATATATTTTTTCCGAATTAAAAATCAGTCTCTATTTGTTGTAAAAAGAAAAAGGCCAGTTAAAATTAAAACTGGCCTATTTCTTTTTATTAATTATAAACTCTAAACATCAATCTTAGCATACTTTGCATTTTTCTCGATAAAATCTCTTCTTGGTGGAACATCATCGCCCATTAGCATTGAGAAAATTCTATCTGCTTCAGCAGCGCTATCTATTGTTACTCTTCTTAGTGTTCTTGTTTCAGGATTCATTGTAGTGCTCCACAATTGTTCTGCGTTCATCTCTCCAAGACCTTTGTAGCGCTGAATGCCTACTGAAGAATCTTTTCCTCCTCCTAAATCAGAAATAGCCTTTAGTCTTTCTTCTTCATTCCAGCAATACCTTGCTTCTTTTCCTTTTTTAATCAAATATAAAGGAGGAGTTGCGATATAGATATATCCGTGTTCAATCAACTCTTTCATGTATCTGAAGTAAAAAGTAAGAATAAGCGTAGTGATGTGGCTACCATCCACATCGGCATCACACATGATTATTACCTTGTGATAACGAAGTTTTGAAATATTCAAAGCTTTGCTGTCATCCTCTGTTCCAATACTTACACCTAAAGCAGTGTATATATTTTTTATCTCTTCATTCTCAAATATCTTGTGAACCATTGCTTTTTCCACGTTAAGAATCTTACCTCTTAATGGCAGAATTGCCTGGAAGCGTCTGTTACGGCCCTGCTTAGCTGTACCACCTGCAGAATCACCCTCGACTAAATATATTTCACATTGTGAAGCATCTTTTTCAGAGCAATCAGATAGTTTACCCGGTAAACCCGAGCCTCCAAGTATTGATTTACGCTGAACCATTTCACGGGCCTTACGGGCAGCGTGACGTGCAGTTGCAGCCAATATCACTTTATCTACAATTATTTTAGCTTCTTTTGGATGCTCTTCAAGATAATTGGTAAGCATTTCGTTCACCGCCTGGTCAACTGCACCCATTACTTCATTGTTACCTAATTTTGTTTTAGTCTGGCCTTCAAACTGCGGTTCCTGAACTTTTACAGAAATTACAGTAGTTAATCCTTCTCTAAAGTCATCTCCGCTAATATCAAATTTTAATTTTGATAAGAAACCCTGCTTTTCAGCATACGTTTTTAAAGTTCTGGTAAGCGCTCTTCTAAAACCTGCAAGGTGAGTTCCTCCCTCATGAGTATTGATATTGTTTACATAAGAATGTATGTTCTCGGTATAAGAAGTATTATACTGCATGGCAACTTCCACAGGAATACCTGCTTTTTCGCCTTCCATGTAAATCGGCTCGGGAATAAGTTTATCACGGCTTTGATCAAGAAAAGTAACAAATTCTCTCAATCCACCTTCTGAATAAAAAGTTTCAAAAACAGGACTGCCTGCATCATCTAAATTTCTTTTATCTGTAATGGTTAATTTAACTCCTTTATTCAAAAAAGAAAGTTCTCTTAAACGAGAAGCAAGTGTATCAAAATTATATTCAGTAGTTATGAATATTGTATCATCTGGTTTGAAAGTAATAACAGTACCAGTTACATCAGTGGTTCCAACTTCTTTTACAGGGTATAAAGGTTTTCCTATACTATATTCCTGAACATATAATTTTCCGTTACGATGAACCTCTGCCTTTAATGCTATAGAAAGAGCATTTACGCATGACACACCCACACCATGCAAACCTCCGGATACCTTATAACTGTCTTTATCAAATTTACCACCGGCATGAAGCACAGTCATAACTACTTCCAGAGCTGATCTGTTTTCTTTCTTATGAATATCAATTGGAATACCCCTACCATCATCTCTTACAGTAATTGAGTCATCTTCATTAATATAAACCTCAATATTACTGCAATGTCCTGCCAAAGCCTCATCAATTGAATTGTCCACAACCTCATATACAAGGTGATGCAATCCTTTTGTTCCAATATCACCAATATACATAGCAGGACGCTTACGCACCGCTTCCAAACCTTCCAATACCTGGATACTGTCTGCCGAATACTCCTGATTTTTTTCTTCTACTATATCACTCATTTTGTTTTATTTTGTTTTGGTTCTATTATATTACACAAACATACAAAACCACCCTATAAAAACCCTTTGAAATCCTTACTATATCGGGTGATTTATCAACATTTAATTAACAAAAAAAAACGGTTTATATTGCCGAAAATCAAGTATTTAAATAATGAGTGAATTATTTTAATTCAGCAGGGAAATGTTTTGTAAGAATATAAACCCCAGGAAAAGGGTTTTCAGAGGATAGTTTATCTTTTAAATAAAAGTAAAAATGCATAACCTCCTTCTGAGTGTTGTACTTTTTCTCTGTACCTTTTATCAATCTTCCAGAAACAGCAAACTGCACAATATTTCCACCTGCTGTTTTTGATTCACAAATAGTCATATCAGGAATTTCAAAACTAAATGATTTCCCATCTGGAAAATTTCCTTTTAAATTATATACTGCACGATTGATGATTTTAAAATCAATTACATCCTCACTTATTTTAACCTCATCCTCCCAAGGAAATTTAATATTTTCTTCGCTTTCTTTTCCTTGAAAAAACTGATCGGCAATTTCCTTACTAAAATCTGAATTTATTTCTTTAAAATGTACGTAAACTTCCATTATTGATATTATAAGTGTTATGATTTTGAAATTATATTTGAATCTCTATTTCTTAAGTATTACTTCTGCTGAAATAGTAAGTAGTTTTGAATTGGGAATAGTATTAGTTATTAATGTAACAGTATTTCTTTGTTTACCCATTTTTCCCAAAGAGTTAAATTTAACTTTTATAAAAGCCTCTTCTCCAGGTGGAATCGGCTCTTTTGTCCATTCCGCAATAGTGCAACCACAACTTCCACTGCCATTATAGATAATTAAATCCACTTCACCAGTATTTTTGAGTGTAAAAGTATGTTCCACAACATCTTCATAATTAACAATTCCAAAATCAAATGAATCTTCTTCTATAGAAATTTCAGAATATTTTTCTTCCTCCAAATCATCCAGCCTTAGTTTTATTGAATCTTTAACAGATACCGCAATAATTTCTATTTTTCTTTCTAATGCTGCAGCCTTACTGTATACAGAATTTTTTGTATCGTGATAATTACTGCTTACCGTTTCATCAGCTTTAAATGACCCAAAAGGCATTTCCACCAAACTTAAAGTTCCTCCGTTTTCTGCTGTATTATTTAAATAAGGCAAGAAAACCCCGTTTTCAAATTCTGCTAAATAATTGCTCAGGGAGCTTATTCTCCTTTTTGTTAAAAGTAGATTATAATCAGATTTTGCAAGGGGACTTGCATAACCTTTTACTGTTAACTCAATTTGTTGTCCTTCTATTAGAACATGAAGCAAAATGCGGGTAAACATTTCAAGGTCATCCACCCCTTTAGAAACATAATCTTCAAAGAAATTTTCAATATTTTCTGTCGCCTCTTTTGCTTCTTCCCCTTTTAAGCCAAAACTATATTCCTTTTTATATTGTTGTTTAAGGGCTATATACTGCTCATAAGTCTTTAAGTAATTTTTCCGGGTAATGGTATCTGTTGTTCTTGGATTAGGCTCGTCATTATGAAAATACAGGGTTACTGGAAGATATTTATTAAGCTCTTCTAGTGTAACGAAAACAGTGGGAGGAACAGAATCCTCCTGTATTATTTCTTCAGGGATTTTAAAACGGTAGATGTCATTACAACAGGTTTCTCCTAATGCAGAAAGCCCTCCTTTACGATTAGAAGCTAAAAAACCTGTATAACCAAGTGTATCTGATGTAAAATAGAGGTCGTTAGCGCTGCTATTAAAAGGGATCCCCAAATTCTCTGGCTCTTTAAAATCACCAGGCTCTCCTTCTGTTTTAAATATGTCAAAACCACCAAGTCCATTATGCCAGGTAGAGCTGAAATAAAGAGTTTTTGAACTAGCATGGTAAAAGGGGGAAACTTCATGTTCTATTGAATTTACAGACTTCCCAGCATTAATAGGTTTTGAAAACTCTCCCGATTTTAATATGGAATACCAGATATCCATTCCCCCTTCCCCTCCTACTCTATCAGAAACAAAAAATAAAACTTCATGTTCATCTAATTTAGATATAAAGGGTTGGGTAGAAGAAGTTGCTGGTGAATTTACATGTTCGTTTAATTTTACAGATTCGCCTTTGATACCATCATTAACATGAGATTTATAAATAATACACATGTTATTGGGAGAACATCTTGAAAAATAAAAACTTTTTCCATCAGAACTATATGTACCGTTGGCATTATGAAAACTGGAACTATTTACAATTGTATCTAATTCTTCCAGATCCTCTATTGGTAAAAATTCTTTTGTAACTGATTGCCGGTAAATTTTAATAAAATGTTCCTCCCCTTTTTCAATTATTGACCTTGTAGTAGTATCGCTTACTCTGAGTGATGAAAAATAAAGTTTATCCTCAAATAGAAAAGGGCTGAATTCTGCATGAATTGAATTTACTTTATCCCCCATGTTTTCTACTATAACAGAATCATTCATCAAAGGGTTCATAGCATAATCACAGGATTCCTGTTCTTTTAATGATTTTTGATAGAAGTAATTGCTTTTGTCTCTTTTATATTTGCTATTAAGCCTTTTGAAGTTTTTCTTGGCTTCCAGGTATTTGCCTGAGTTCTTCTGCATTGTTGCAAGCCAGAATAAAGCTTCAGGATATTCTTTTCCTCTATCTTTTTTATAGATTTTTTCAAAATAATATTCAGCCAACTCGTATTCATTAAACATTCTTAATGAGGTAGCGTATTTGTATAATAGACTAATTTGAGTAGAGTCAAATTCCATTGCCTGCTTATAATATATGGAGGCTCCATAATAATCAGCTTCGGTAAAAGCTTTATCGGCATATTTAATTAATTTCTTTTGGCTTTGTGAAAAAGCAGTAGAAGAAATTAACAAAATCAAAAAGAAGAGTAACAACTTAGGACTCATAACTTAAAATTCCGGTTCAAATAAAGCTTGGACAAACTTTATATTTTGTTTTATCCGGTACAAATTTTCTTAAAATATATATTACTGAAACTTCAAATCCTCCTCTATAATTGCTTGCAGGAACCAAATTTGAATAATTGAAATCATAACTAATTCCAACATTAACATTATCGTATTCCATACCAAGAAGAATATAACCCGCATCTTTTAATCTAAACCAACTTCCTGCATATATGGCTGTATACTTTCCCTGCACATTCTCTAAGGTGTATTTTAAGGATGAACCTAATAAATATTCTCTGAATTTGCCTTGTCCCATAAGCATTAATGAAGGCTGCAGGTTCATTCTTGGGTTAAGAACCACTTCTGCATTTACAAAAACAGTAACTCTTCTATCCAGGTTTATTTTTTCCTGGTTAAAAAAAGATTGATCCGGCTTATTAATATTAAAAATAGCAGCACCTGATCTTAATTTAAATTTTTCATTTATTTTAAAACTCCACATTAATCCAGTATTCAAATTAAAATAAAGATATCCTTGTTTTGCAAAGTTTTCGCCCGTACTTAAACTGGGATCATAATGAGAACCATTATATTGATTGTCAAAACTAAGATTAGTATAATTAATTCTTCTCTGAGTTATGCCTGTTTGAATTCCAGCGGTTAATTCATGCCTATTATTTGCATCTAATTGCTTGGAATATGCTCCTGATAAATTCAGTTGCAAGGTTCCAAACCTTGAATCTCCTGCTTTATCATTGTATATAGAAATGCCGGGATGAAAATTTTTAACTCCTATATTTCTAAAATCTACAAACCCTCCAATAGTTTGATAAGGGACAGACACAGATTTCCATTGTGTTCTTTGATTGGCAGTAAACCGGGTATCTCCATCAAAAGCACCTGTAAGAGCCGGATTCAGATTATAAGGGGCAGCAAGAAATTGTGAATAATGAATATCCTGAGAATATAAATTATTACTGCTAAAAACAGCAATAACAAAAATTAAAAAGAATAACTGTATTTGTTTTATCATCTGATTAAAGTGACATTACCCTTTTTAAAATATTCCTGTCCATCCAAGCATTTGGCTGTAAGGTAATAAACAAACACTCCCGGATCTGCTTTCATACCTTTATATACACCATCCCAACCAATTGCAAGGTCTGTTGTTTCAAATACTTTTTCTCCCCAGCGATTATACACTGTAAAATATAATTCATCAATAAATTTCCCCCTTACATATAAAATATCATTTTGATTATCATCATTTGGAGTAAAAGCATTAGGCACAAAAATATTAGGATCTTCACAAATAATTTCAAAAACAAATACTGTAATTGAATCATTATATGAACATAGACCATCAGATACTGTAACAGAATAAGTTGTGCTTATATAAGGGGTTGCAACAGGAGAAGAAACCTGGCTATTATTTAAACCATACAAAGGAGACCAATTATAATTGTAGCCAGAAGAAGGTAAAGCCTGAAGCACAACTGAATTTCCAACAGCAATTGTATCCTGGGAAACAGTAGCAATAACTGATTGAGAGTCAAGAGATGAAACATTTACAGTAGCAACAGCACTATCTTTGCAACCAAATGCACTTTCAGCAGTAACTATATAAGAAGCAGTCTGACCCGGACTTACTAAAGCTGTGGAACTATTTGCACCTGATATAATATTTGTCAACGGATTCCATGAATAAGTTAATTGTTGGCCGCTAACTAAATTACTTGCAATTAAAAAAGCAGAATCACCAACACAAATTAACTGTGTATTGGCTTGAATTTTCACATAATCATTAATTATTAGTACACTATCTCTTTTCTCACAACCCATTATGGAAGCTTTAACATAATAGATATTGACACCTTGAACAGGGTTTACAATAATTATACTATCGTTAGTAATGTTTAATGTATCAGTGAAATTTGTATTTGAAGACCAATGAAAATTAGTATTTGCCCCAAAAGTTCCTGCATGAATTGATAATTGCTGAGTGTCACAAAGAAAAGTATCATTAACAGTAAATAAATTAAAATCAGTTACATTAACATTTTGAAATAGTGTATCTGAACAAACTCCATTTGAAACTAACAATTGATATTGTATAGATTGACCAGGAGCGGCCATAGGATTGGAAATATTTGGATTGCTTAATCCTGCAGTTGGATTCCATGAATAAGTAATTGTGGAGTCCATAGAAGCAGGCACGCCTATTTGAACAGAATCTGAAAAGCAGCTATTTATTGGTGATAATATATTGGTGCTTGATGAAAGCACATTAACTTCAACACTGTCTATTATCATACAATTACTTTGATAAGCAGCAATATAAAGCATTATACTGTTAAAAGGTGAAAATGTATATGAACTATCATTAATTGAATTGTTCAAGGTATCCGAAAAAGATGGATTGCTTGACCAGATGTATTGATTGTAAACACCTGCAGTTGTTGCTGAAACTGTTACTATTTCTCCTAAACAAATCGTTGTATCATTTGAAACCTGGATAAGAGGAATAGGAATTACATCAACTGTTTGATAAATTGTGTCAGTACAGAATCCATCGAAAACAAGAATATAATAGGAAGTGTTTTCAACAGGCCAAGCCAGAGGGTTAGAAAATGTACTATCGCTTATACCTAAGGAGGTATTCCAGGTATAATTATTCCCCTGAACAGTTGAAACTCCAATATTAACAGTGTCACCTTGGCATATTTCAACAGGGTTTAAGCTAAATGTTGTATCAGAGTATGCAATAATTATCACACTATCCTGAACACTGCAACCTGATTCAAATGCATTAATATAATAAGTGGAGGTATTATAAACATTTATATTTAAAGTACTATCAGCTAAAGAAGTGTTTAAGGTATCAGAAAATGAAGGATTTGAAGACCAAACATATTGATTGTAATTCCCAAAAGTTGTTGCATAAATATCTAAATTGGTAATGTTACATACAAAAGTATCTTGTGATGTTTCCAAAATACCTGGAAAGTAATTCACTGTTTGATTAACAGTATCAATACATACTCCAGTTGAAATTATTAATTGAAATTCAAGGGCTTGATTAAGCGAGGCAGTAGGGTTAGCAATTGTGGAATCAGAAAGAAAAGTACCCGGACTCCAACTATATGTGGTGATAGTATCATTAAGAGGATTGAGTCCAATTTGAATTGTTCCTGGCCCACAAAGGGTAAGAGGATTTAAAACATAAATACTGTCTTGATAAATTGTAATATTAACACTGTCTCTTAGGCTACAAACAGATTCAGATGCTTGTAAATAATAAGTGTTCGAATTACTTATATTGATATTTAAGGTACTATCGCTTAAGGAGCTATTAAGAGTATCTGAAAACAAGTTGTTAGAGGACCATATATATTGATTATAATTTCCTAAAGTACTTGCTATTAAAGTAAGGTTTGCATCTCCACATATGGAAGTATCTGGGGAAATATCCAGAATTTCAGGATAATAATAAACAGTCTGTAAAATGGTATCTGTGCAAATTCCATTGGACATAATTAAAGTATATTCAGTACTCTGATTTGGACCTGCAAAAGGATTGGCAATGCTAGTATCAGAAAGGCCTATTGCAGGGCTCCAATGATAAGTAACAGAGGGGTCATTTACAGGCATAATTCCTATCTGAACTGCACCGGATCCACAAATAGTAAGAGGATTTATGGTATATGAAGTATCGGATAAAACAATAACCTGGACATATGCAGTATCAGAGAGGTTACAAGAAGCTGTATCATAAGTTACCAGCATTATATTAAATAAACCGGTAGAGGTATATTCATGCAGGGGATTAAAATCAGTAGAAGTATTTCCATCGCCAAAATCCCAATAATAATTAGTTGAATCTACAGAATTACTGTTGTTGTTAAACTGAACGGTGTAAGGCAGGCAACCAGGAGGAGGAACATCAAAATCAGCAATGGTAAGTGGTAAATCAAAATCAAATTTAAAAACAGCACTGTTGCAATAGCTATTGTTGGTTGTTGAGACGGCACCTGGATTAGGAAAAGTAGGAAAATCAGAATTTCCAAATTGTGTACCCGTACTGTAATTACAACCAGCACAGGCGGCTTGATAAATTTTTCCTCTTCTGTCGAAACGGCTTGTCCCTCCATCCACATGTTCCTGTGACTGAGCACCTCCAAAAAAACTTCCATATGCCAGAGCAGATGCATCATCTTCCAATACCATCAAATAAAAATCACTTCCATCGGTTGTTGATTGAAAAGCATTAGCAGTTACATCCATTCCAGTAGTATATCCTGCATTGTTCATTGAGGATTGATTTGTTCCTCCACCCCATCCTGACAAGTATATTTTATTACAATAATCAACAAGAAAAGCAGTGGGTGAAATATTAGGGCCTCCAGAGCCAGTTCCAAATGCAGTTGAAAAAATTAAAGAATCTAATTCGGGAGTAATTTTACTTACAAACTGGCCACTGCTTGGTGTTCCATACAAGGCGTTATGAATAAAAGTACCACCTGTAGCTTCTGTTTGGCCAAATAAGTATACATTGTTTTGTTTATCCAGTTCCACAAAATAATTTTGATCATAAGCAGGAGAACCATAATAGGTACCATTTAATATGGTTTGACCATTTTGGCTTACATGCAATATAAAGCCATCTGATCTTCCTCCTTGAAAAGTGTTTTGTAAACCTGAGGGCAATACAGGAAAATTTAAAGAGGAAGTTCCTCCGGCAATGTATAGATCATAATTACTATCAAGAGCTAGTGAATATGCTGCATCATTCAAGCTTCCTCCCATAAATGAACTCCAAATAATTGTTGATAAATTATTATCCATTTTTATAACCACACCATCTATATCTCCTCCTCCAAATACAGGCTGGAAAGAATTTACTGTGGTTGGAAAATTAGTAGAGCGAGTACAGGAAACTATATAAATATTATTTTGTTTATCTATATCAATTTCTCCTCTTACTTCATCGGCATAATTATATTTCAGTGCACTGTTGGAAGAGTAATTTATTCCATCATTATGGCTTCCACCAATAAAAGTGGAGGATAGCAACTGTGATCCGTTATTACTCAATTTAGAAACAAAAATATCCGAGCCTGATGGAAAAGAAATTCCAAGCCCACTAGGTGTCAATGGAACGCCTCCATTAAAAGTCAAGTCAAAGGCCCCCATGGTGACGGGGAAATTTGAAGAACCTGTTGTCCCATAAATAAATAATTCATCATTACTGTTTACTACCAGACTATGTGGAAGTTCATCTCCACTACCGCCCAAATAGGTTGAGTAAATCATAGTTGTACCACTGGTATCATATTTTGTTAAAGCAACATCTACATTTCCTGAATTAAATGTTACATCATAAGCACCTGAAGTAACAGGATAATCAGGTCCAAATGCGGTACTTCCTGCATACAGGAATCCTTTTGAATCAAAAGTTGCAGTATAACCGAAATTATTGGAGAAGGAACCAGAAAAGGTAGAAAAAATAAGTACAGGATCAATTATAAGCTCCTTAGAAGTATCATAACCTTGAGGAAAAAAATAACTAATACGTTTTTCATTTAATATGTATTTACAGCTAACCTCTTTTGTAACACCATCTATTACTTGATAAGCATAAGGTTTTTGTTCTGTAAATTCATTTATAGAAGTTTTAATAAGAAGATGACCATTTTTAAGTTGCATCTTATCAGCCCCTTTGTATTCTACTATTATTTGAGCTGGATCACCATTGGGTTTTACTATGAAATCATATTTTAAATATGCATGGGTGGAGTAAACAGATAAATCAATATTATTATAAAGATTATTATATAAGACTTTACCATAAGCAGAGACATTATCAGCCCATTTAGACTGATCATTGCCAAGAAAATAGTTGTAATAACTTACAGCTTTATCAAAACCAGAAAGAGAAACTGAAGCATTTGAATTGATAAAAGAAGTTTTTAAACAATGTGCTTTTATTGGACTATCTATATTATCAGTACTTTGAGAATCACTGTTACCATGGCCTCTTACTTTTTTATAGGACTCATTATCTATAAAATCAAAGGTGAAACCATTTTTTTCCAGGTAAAGAAAACCTCCGGGAATATTTGCTTTAAATTTTACATTTTCATTCCACTGGTTTTTATTCTGAATAAATATTAAACTTTGTTTATTATCAGATGAATGAGCGCCATCATTCCCATGTACGGCATAAGTTTTGCCACACAAAAAAGTAAATAATATTAGTAGATAAGTACGTAACATATAGAAGTGAACTAAATTAGTAATTATTTCTGTTAAAGGCATTAAAATTTTGTATTTTAGCAGAAATTCAACAGCACTTAAAATCTTTAAAATTTATTAAAATGAAGTTACTACAGCTGATTTTAGTTTTTACTTTGTTTTTGTCTTTAAACACAATAGCCCAGGAATATACTTTTTATAGCAATGTAATGAAAACAGGGCGCTGCGGCAGTAACACTTCAGGAACCCCAAAAGAGGTTAAAAGCACTATCATTGTTAATGAATCAGATAATAAAATTGTTGTGATATTTGCAGATGGCGCTGCTGGGTATAATCTTAATATACTTAAAATAAAACCCGATGACTCTTCCACAGGGGTTACTTCCTATCAAATTGAAAATAATCCTTTAGGAATTCAAACAGTTATTATTGATCGTGATCCACTTCGAAAAATGATAATATTGATTAGATCTGATAGAAATTGTATTCTTTTTGCTGGTTTTGACTAACAAAATCACAATTTCAAAAAACATCTGCAATAGCTTAAGTATTTTTCCTTCCTGATAATTCATACTTTTTCTTTTTTACTGTCAACTATTTTGAAAAAAGTTTGGTAGATGGTTCAACTGGTTGTTCTGAATCTGAAAAGGTTAAATAAAACTAACATGGATAATTGAACTCAGATTATTCATTTAAAAGAAAATTACTTTCCCTATTTTTGCAAATAAAGGTTCTGAGTGAGAAGTATTTTACATTTGTATAAAAATGCCTATGGTGGCTTGTCTGATGCGGCATGGGTTCTTTCCCTGGTTATGCTCATAAACAGGGCGGGAAGCATGGTATTGCCTTTTATGAGTGTTTATCTTACCATTGAAATGGGCTTGTCAGTAGAGCGTACGGGATTAATTTTAGGCATTTTTGGTCTTGGTTCTATGGCGGGATCATTTTTAGGAGGTTGGTTTACTGACCGTTTTGGACAATTTTATGTTCAATTCTTAAGCCTTACTGTAGGTGGATTAATGTTCATGGTATTAGGACAAATAAAGCAATTCGAATATTTAGCAATCTGGGTTTTCTTTTTAAGTGTTGTTACAGATAGTCTTCGACCAGCCAATGCTTCCTCTATAGCTCTTTATGCCCGTCCTGAAAATATAACACGGGCATTTTCTTTAAACCGCATGGCAGTAAATTTAGGTTTTTCTATTGGTCCAGCCCTTGGTGGTTTACTTGCCGCAGTATCTTACCACTGGCTTTTTCTTGCAGATGGAATTACTTGCATTGGTGCAGGTTTATTATTCTTTTTCTTTTTTCGAAAACGAAAAACCAATCAACCAAAAGAGGAAATAAAAGCAGAAACATTTGTTGAAAAAGGCAATCCAAAAAAATCTCCCTGGAATGATGGAAAATTTTTATTATTTGCCCTTTGCTGTACACTTTTTGCAACGGTGTTTTTTCAATTGTTTTCTACTTTACCACTTTACTACAGGGATGTTTACAAAATGAGTGAAGGCTCCATTGGATTAATAATTGGATTAAATGGATTTATTGTTTTTTTATTTGAAATGGTTATTGTTTACCTGATAGGAAAACGTTTTGGTTTTGGAAAATTAATTGCCATAGGTACATTGTTTTTAGGCTTTGCCATGGTTATGCTTAATTTGTCTGAGGAAGTTTGGATACTTTATGTGGGAATGATAATTTTGAGTTTATCAGAAATATTGGCTATGCCCTATATGATTACTTATACCATTAATCGTTCCTCTCCTCAAACCCGCGGAGCATATA
>JALYPI010000065.1 GCA_030856445.1 Bacteroidota bacterium | reverse complement strand
ACACTGCATACCCTCAAGTGGGGTGCTTGGTGCATTTTGAAAAGTCATTTCTTTCTATTAACTTTCGCTGCTCGGTGGACAGAAACGCTGCAAACCAGCCCCACCTGCGGGTATGCAGGAAACGTTAGCCGTAAGCATTGCGCACCGGTGGGCCAGACGGGACAGTCAGCCTTTTTCATTGAGAAACTTTTGTGCAATTTTCAACACCTCAAGCAGGCCATCGCTTCGTGCTTTGTTTTTTTCCTCCCCGCATAAAAAAATTGAAATCCCAACCGCACAAAATAGCACTTTGCCTTTTGGCACAATCACACGACCTAACGCACCTTGCCAAAAGTCAAAAAGCTATTTTCACCCACCCAAGGTATCTGCTTTTTATAGTTTGATACTTATGGTAATCATTCTTCAATTCCAATAAGGATTAATGGTACAGCAGGCACTCCACGACCTTGACGAGCAATATCATACAAAGCAGATTCGTAGTAACCAGGACCTGATGACATTTTCGATTGCATACTTTTCATAGGTAATATCTCTATTCCTAAATCAATAGTATCTCCAACGTAAAAAGCTAAATGTTTAACAAAAAGATCATAAGCAATAAAGCTGTATTTCCCTAATTGCACTTCAACGGCAATTCTATTTTTGACAAAGTCAGTCTGATTATAGGATAGAATTGGAGTTTTATTTGCTGCCTCTATTTCAGCTTTTTGTTCATCTTTATCTAAGCGCATGGTTTTACTGATTAAATTATAATCATCTGTTACCCAATAGCTGGTGCGACTCTCCTTCCATTTTAATTTTTCGAAATCTTTTTTAAATTGTTGATTAAGCTCAGTTGGACTATACAACATTTTATTCATCATAGTTTTTTCCTTACTTACTTTTGTAAGAAATTTTTTAGCATTAATACCCTTGATCGTTTTTTCAATTTCATCCCAAACAGATTTTTGATGATATTGAATCCATTCGAATCCGTTTAAATGAGAATGCATTTTAGCTATTTTCATGAATTGTAGTTTAGAAGATTTCGTTAATTTTTGATAATATTATAAATCCTAAAATCACTGATCGAGAATTCAAATCTATTTTTTTATTTTTTTCTTTAAGTATATCCTCAATTATTTTTATGTCAAACTGTAATTCACAGTCAATATCAGCTTTTGAAATCATTTCCCCAATCTCATCTATAAAGTCGAAAGGTTTCTGTGCAAATTCTTTTGTAATCCACAGATTTTGAAGAATATCACTATTGATATCTTTATGTTTTCGTAAAAAGTCTTCTATTAAAAAATTAATTTTTTCTTGATCTGAAGAACTAATATGACCTAATAATAAATCATATAAATCAGCATTCAAAGTAATTGATTTTATATTTTTCGAATTTCCATAGAAAAATTTTAAGGACCAAATTTGTTTTGTGTCTCTTAAACTATTTGATAATTCAAATCTAACCCCACTACCATATCTCAAATGTGGAATAGCATACATGAATTTTCTATTTACAGGGAAATTTGCTTTAACATTATCAAACTTTGATACAGGAACAGATACTGAAGGAGCTTCATGCTTATAAGCAGCTTTGTCTGGAGTTATAATTTTTGAAACTTCCGTACCAAGCATACTTTGAAAAATATAATATGTAATAATGGGAGGCACAGCATTCCCAATCATTTTGAATTTTGAATTTAAGGTTTTTCCATAAAATTGATACGTAATCGGAAAGCCTTGAATAACCCCTCTTTCTCTAACACTCAGTCTTCGATATCCAGTATCAGATTTAACAACTATACTTTCTCGTGAAACCCTTGTACAAGTAGCTGTGACAGTTCTTGCAGGTTTATGAGTATTATCTGGAAAACTCATATTGTTATAAACAGGATGGAATGACTTCATATCTTTGTTTATTCTTGCCTCCATTTTAGACAAGTCTGGTTCAAATTCCGAATCCGTCAATTCATTTTTAGGCAGTTGATACCCATAGTTAGTATCAATTACTAAATCATTTCCAAGAGAGCTTAGAACATCACCTAAGCTCTTTTTAGGGGATGTTAATTTATATGAATTAAATAATTCAAATGGAAAATTTCCAGCTATCATTCTTTTCCTACTTTGAGGAACACCAAAATCTGAAGCATCAATAATTTCTATAACAGAAATCAGTTCTTTGAATTTATGTAATTGCCCGCCAATTTCGATTTGCTCCTTTAAAATCCCAGCAACCCTTGGTATATTTTCCATAGCCCAATATTTAGGCTTTAGAAATGCTACAATTTCCAAAAATTTATATATATCAACAAGACCGTCTGCTATATTCCCATTACCGCCCTTGTTGGCAAAGGAAAACTGAGTGCAAGGAGGACTCCCTACTACAAAATCAATTGGTTGATCAAATATTAAATCTTGTTCTATATTTATTTCTCGAATGTTAATTTCTCTATGAGCGGTACCAAAATTAAAATTATGTGTTTGATTTGCGTCCTTCCACCATTCAAAAGAAGCAACATTTTCAATTTCAGATAATTTCATTCCTAAAGTCCACCCACCTATTCCACTATATAAATCAATTGCTCTTTTCATTAATTCATTTTTTACAAATATAGTCTTAGCAATTTTAGGATCCAAATTCTAATATAATCTTTCTCAATTAGATTTCAGCTTTATTAATATTCTTAGGTTACAAAGGATTATAAACTTCCAATATTATAAAAAATATTTTTTGCTAGACTTAATGAAAAGAAACGAATATTATAGAATATAGTTATTTGTTTATGTAAGTTTAAATTGCCATTATTTCATCAAATCTAAATTGGTAAATAAATATTCTTTAATTTGACCTCTTGAGCTTTGTTGTGAACCAACTCCAGAAAACCTTGTAGTAACTTTTGCTTTTAGTCCTAATTCTGTGCAAAATAGTTTATAGACTTCCTCATTGTAAAGATTATTTAAAATAATCTTTACATCCTTGCTAATCAATTTTTCACAAAAGTCTTTTAGCCTAACCTGATCATTCCAACTAAATAAAGTTTCGTTATACATTAAGAAACTTTTGGTATTAGTCAAAGAACTATAAGGTGGATCAAAGTATACTAAATCACCAGCTTTAATATTTTTAGAGGATTTAGTAAAATCACCAGAATTTATTTTAATACCTTTAAGCTTTTCTTTCAATTTATTGAGGTTAGAAATATCTGCAACTACTAATTCATACCTCCTTCCGTAAGGAACATTAAATTTTCCTTCTGAATTAACTCTGTATATACCATTAAAGCAGGTACGGTTAAGGAAATAAAATTGTGCTGCTTTCGCGATAGCACAGTTATATAATTTTTGTCTTTCACTATAGAAGAAAGCTTCCGAATTTTCTTTCCCTTGAATTATTTCAATTAGTGGTTCTAAATTATTTTGAACTTGAAAATAAAAATTTATTAAGGATTCATTTGAATCGGATAAAAAAACTTTATCAGAAACTGAAATATTGAGGAAGACAGTTGCAGAACCAACAAAAGGCTCATGATAATTTTCAACTTCAATAGTATTAATTAACGGTATAATTTCTTTCAATAAACTATATTTATTTCCAGGCCACCTTAAACAAGACCTGTTGTATTTCTGTTTACTCATGAGTATGTAATTCTATTGCAAATGAAGTCTCCTGTTGCACCCACATCCTCAGTACTCCCATTGCCTGATTTTAAATATAAACAAGTTACCTGTTCAAATCTTTGGGCCACAATTATTGAGGCGAGGGTAAATATTTTTGGTCCGAGAGAAAGAAAAATCAAATCCTTTCGATGCACATTATTACTTGCCAGTTCAGCATATGTTCTGAAAATGTTTTCTAAGTTATTAATTGGACACTTAATCCAGTCATCTATATCTTTTGTTAAAATATTATCCTTTATTTTTTCGGAGATTTCTTCATATTCTTTTAAAATGTTTGGTATAGGAAGAATACCTATCGTCTGATTTGGTTCAATTTCCTCGATAACAGATTGTACTAAATAAGGTGAAAATCCTATGGCAAGAACCAAAAGTGTTTTATTATTCGAACTAAGAGAACCTTCATGAGATGGGAGGGAATTGATTGAAGTATATGAATAATCTAGAAATTCACTAGTATATTTCCCCAAAGAGTAATTAAAATATACTGTAATCTTTTCTTTTTCTTGATACCGAACAAAGTTTAAAATTCCAGAATACCAAAGTCTGGACATTGAAGTATAGTCAATGAGAATTGTTATCTCCTTTTTGTCTTCAAACTCTTTAAAAACAGTAATTAAATAATCATATATGTCCTTCTCTTCCTGTGAGCTAACAATGGCTATGTTTATAGAATTAGATTCGTAATATGAATCATTAGTCTTTCTAACCTCATTACCTTTATATTCAGCAAATCCAAATACTATCGTTTTTCCAAAACTTTGCAAATCAAGGTTTTTTGCCAAAAAGACAGATCGGCTTTCATATCCAGACGCAAAAATAGAAATATCAAAAGCTATTTGTTTGATTTCATCAATATCTACATTATTAACTTCCTTTAAATCAAGCATCGAAATTTATTGTTAACTGTTTTGATTTAATAATATTTAAAATGTTCTTTGAATCTCCTTTTCTAGGTAAAAGCTTAAATTTAGGAGCAAAAATAAATGCAAGATGAAAAGTTCCTTCATGGTATGGCATTTCATCAGGATTATGAATATTAATATTGGGGTAAATGAGTCCCTTTTGAACAGCTCTTTCTATTATCCTCCACGTATTCTCATCACCTGAAGATGAATATTCAATTGATGAAATCTGCTCAGTATTAATTAATGTATTATGAATTTGTTCATGCATATATTCACCTAAACCAATTATGAATGTATACAAACTAACACCAAAATTTTTCTCAATTCTGTATCTATTTAATTCTCTTTCAGCTATTGAAGCAAGTACAAAATTCTGATCACTAAAAGAAATAATTGGGTCGGATTTATAATCTCGATGAAATTTTTTTTGTTTTTGTGGAGAACTCTCTATTTTATTTAACATTGAGTTATATATACCTAATAATTTTCTGGGATTGGCATCGCCAACATTGACAACTGTTTTTGCGCCACTATAAATTGTTACTCTTTGATTCCCTTTGATTGATTGCTCATAATCTTTTAAAATTAGTAACCCTTTCATTTTTCTACCAATTTCATCCCCAAAACGCATAACTCTCTTATTCTTTAGCAGTTCTCTTCCTTTGCTTCTTGTTCTGGGATTTGAGTATTTATCAAATAGTTTTAAAACAAAATCACTATCAATAAGAGCTTGAAGTTGCCCTTCAGTTAATATGGGATTCTTAAATTCTTTTATTTTCTCATAGTTTATTACCTGTGAATCTAAAAGAGCAGATGAACCAAATAATTGTTGAAAAGTGAAGCCAGCATATTGTGGTTTTGAAATTGTAGCTCGAGCTTTAAAAAGAAGCTGTGCAGAATAATCTCCAGGAGTTTCTCTAAATTTGAAAGAAAGGTCTTGATCTATATAAACATAATGTACATCATGCCGAATGTCAAGTGGAACATTTGTATTAGTTTCTAAAGTGTAGTGGCAATAAGGGAGAGTAGTGAATTTGAAAAAAATATTCCCCATGTTAGCCCTCATATAAGAATTTAGTATTTTATGATGGAACTCTTCTAAGATTTCTATTTCATCAATACAAATGAACCATGAAGATTCTTCTGGAAAATCCATCTTTCTATTTACAATATTTATTGCAGTAATAAGTGGCTCGAAGAGTTCAAGGTCAAAAGTGAGGCCAACTGGAGGATCATCTTGCTCTTTTGATCCGTAAATTTTTTCCCTTAACATCCTTTTTGACTTCATCGTCACGATATCTTCAAGTTTTTCTGCAACATCTGCTAATGTAAAAAGTGTATCCTCCTTGTCAAACCAATGTTCTTTTATCTTTGAAATGACTTCAATTTCCTTATTTCGTCTTTCAAGGAGATCAGGGTAATATGTTTTTAGACAACTTTTAATTGTTTCTAATAATGCTACGCAAGAAGCAATATTCATTAGCCATCGAAAATTTTTCTCTTTACTTTGCTCATCATTCCAATCTTTATTTTTTAAACCACCAATAAATTTAGTTTTTGTGGATATGTGAATTCCTATATAAATTTTTGATTCAATGATTTCCTTTGCTTGTTCATTATCAAATAATGCTAAATGATCATGAGATATCATTTTTAGCAATGCAGTCTTTCCTGATCCTCTGGAACCAATAATAATTTGATTTTTAGGGGAAAGTATCCTGCTAAATGCATGAGTTGGAATAAATGTTTCTACTAATTCTTTTTTATTCAGATATCGTGCATTATCCAAATCAAATAAATTTCTGCTCATGTTTAAAGTTTTATGAAAAATATTTCCTTAGCTGAGTCCACTGTTTTTCTAACATTCAGCTCTGTTTCAAGTTTACGAAATAATTTTTCCTGTAGATTAAGCTGAAGATATTTTAAATCCGGAATTTTGTCAACTAAATGAGAATATAAAATGTGTTTATTTGTTTCAAAATATTTCACTATATGTTCCAAACAAGCTTTATATAAATCATCATAAGCTATCTCATTTCCAAACGGGTTTTCATGAAGAATTCCGTCATGTTCACGACTTTCTACCCAACCATCATGTGAATTATAAGCCCAAGAAAGAATCCTGCCATTACATTTTGCTAAATTATCAATTTCTAAAACATGGAAGAGATTCCCAATATGACCAGCTACACTAGTAGGTATCTCACAACAATAACTTCCTGCTGATAAAATATTTAAGACTTTAGATCTATTAATTGACAACGAAAGGAAATTTGGCTGATGACGATGCCCATGAATCACAAAATTAAATTCGAACTCAGTTAGCAGTTCTAATAATGGCTGTGCATTTTGCATAATTGAAATATCTCTCCAAGAAGGGTGCGGATTTTGAAATTGATGTAAATGGTGATGAACAACAAAAATTCTCAATTTATTCAAATCAGTTTTTTCAAACTGAGTTCTAAGATGTTTAATATGTTCACCATCTATTAGCCCAAAATGGTTATCTTCAAATGCATCATCATGCCATGAAGAATTGAAACCAAAATATACAACATTAGGAAATTCCCACTTTTTAATAAAAGGTTCATTAACCAAATCTGCTGAAGCAAGTGAGGAAAACAAATGAGTGGAGTCTTTTAGAGTGTTATATTTATGACTTCTACGAAATGGTTTTTCTTCAACTGAAATGGTTTTACCTTCCAACACAGACCAATCAACATCATGATTTCCAGGAACAAAGATAACTTTATCTTGAGTCAAGGATAATTTAGAAAGAATCTTTGTTATAAATTTACTACCACAATCATATTCTATTAAATTTGACTGATTAGTTATATCTCCAGGTATTATTATAAAATCGAAAGGCCCATTTATCTTTTGATATTCTTGTGCCTTTACAATAAATGTTGAAACTAAATTATCATCTTTATGAGTTCCTTCCGGATAAGGACATAGTTCTCTGGATCGCGCTTTATTCCCAATATGCAAATCACTTAATATTAAAATTCTCATTGATTTAACAAAAAAATAACATTATTATAGTTTAAATTTATTTTTAGATTTTCTCATTCTTTTAAGCTTTTTTATTATGTCAGATTATTTTTTGATTTAAATCAAGTTTTTTAGAAAAATCTCGATCAGCTAAATAGTTTTTAAATAAATATGGTCTATAAAAATTGCTGAATGGAGGTAAAAGTATCATTTTTTAACAATATAATCCTATCACGGAATACTTTTTTATGTATTTTTCAATTATAAAAAAATTTGCTTTCAAAAAAATAATTTTACTTCAGAAAAATATTTGAAGCACACCAAAAATAAGTGCATTAAGCTAATGTATAATGAAATGACAGAAATTAGTTTTCAATTACCAATAACCTTCAAAACCTTCAATCCTTTTTTTGCCTGGAATTTATAATGCTTATTTCCTTCCTGTTTATAAAATTCAATTCCAATAAAAATCAACAAGGCCGTATTTTTAGGCAAGGAGGCTATTTTGATTGGCTTTTTTATTGTAATACTTTTTTGAGTGGAATTATTTAAGGCTAATAAAGAAGAATATTTCACTTTACTCTGTCCGTTTATTTCAGAAACTATCGGGATATAATCATTATTCTTTTTATTGAATTTATAATCACTCATAATACAGTAGGCTGTAAGCAAACGGTAATGTGTAGCACCTTTTGGATAATTAATAAATTTTGCAGGATCAAAAGCAGCAATTTTTGTAAGTACTTGTGCCTTGGTTTCATTATATTCAACTTCATGAGAAGCTAAAAACACTTGATCAAACTTGCTATTGTTATTAAAATTAAATTCTTCAAAGAAATAGCCATATCGGGAAAATGAAATACTGCCTTTCTTGTTTTTTATTTTGCTTTCCAACATCATTTCCTGTATGGTTTTAACTAACCTGTTCCAGGTCCTAGCTTCACCATAATCTTTTGGCAAAGGCATTAGGCTTGTTCTTAATTTGGAAGCAGCGAGAGAACAAGCGCCAAACTCAGACATACTCTTGCGTGAGTTTTCAAAAGCAGGATCAGTCATAACCCTGTTTTTGTCCAAATTGGATTTGTTTTTCACAAATTGCTTACCGTTCCTTGTGAAATATGTTTTACCATCAACAGATCCTTTTGTCTTATTTCCAATAATACGTGCCATAAGCTTTGTTTCACAATAAAACTCCCCAGAAAACGTATTTATTATAATTGGAAATCGCTTTAAAAACAACTTTGCATTCGTGTAATCTGTTACCCATAGTCCCACAATGATTTCCAAGGGTATTCGAGTCAAAAAATAATTAAATATTTCTTTTACTCCGTACTTACTCCGATGTAATTCCGATATTACTCCGTAGATACTCCGTTGTTATCTGCCTGTAATCTCCCTGTTACTTCATTCTAACTTTAACATAACTAAATCTAAGTGGTATGACAGACCTAAGACAAACCAAACTGAAAGGAATTATGACCCCAATAAAAATTCATTACTAACCATAAAAGTCAGGAACGAAAACCCTTG
>JALYPI010000032.1 GCA_030856445.1 Bacteroidota bacterium | reverse complement strand
AAATCGTATTTTAATTGGAGGTGGCCGAAATCTTGATTTTAATGGTGAGCAAACCTTTACTCTGGGTCTTACTGATCAAATTCAATCAAGTCTGGAGAATCTTTTAAAAACTAATATAATTCCTAAATCTGATTTTACCGTAGATTATAAATGGAGTGGAATAATGGGAGTCGGAAACAATAAAACTACCATAGTGAAAAACATTTCAGAAAACGTGGTTTGCGCGGTTAGATTAGGAGGTATGGGAGTAGCCATTGGAAGTTTAATTGGAGAGGAAGCCGCTAATTTAAGTTTTTAAACCATTTTCTATTTTTAATTAAACATCCCCATTTTCTATTAAAATTATTATTTCTTCAATCATTTTATCATCGCCTTGAGCGTCATACCTGTCTTTTAAAGAAGAACCAAACATTCTTGCTAAAGATTGCCACATAAAAGCAGAAAATGAACCTTTTAATTCTTTAACCAGATTATAGGATGAGTTACCAGTTTCTCTGTCTACTAATTTAATAAGAATACGTCCTTGTCTTAGCGTTAAATTTTTCAAATCATTCTCAAACTCCGCTTTCATTTCACTTTCTGCCTTTTTGAGAAACTCCTTCCTTTCCTTTTCTGTTTTAAAACTTAACAAAATATCATTGTATTCTTTAAGCTTTGCAGAAGCAATTTTGGCATAAGGGTATGCTGCTTTAACATCTCTTAATAACCTTCCATACTGCTTAGCCTGCTTTTCAGTTTTAAAAACGCGGGGAGAGTATAAGGAGAATTCCTTTAATGTAACAAAGGCAATGGTATCGCCATTAATCACTCTTGCATGTACAGTAGTCCCAGCAATTTTCGGCTGTTTTCCTTTGAGGAGTTTTAAAGTATCAGAAATAGCAGGAACATCATCACCGATTCGTTTTTTGTCACTAACTTCCTGACCATCTGCACTTAAGAAGATGAGAAAAAGAATCATTATGCAAAAAACACTTTTCATACTCAGTTTCAGCAGGCTTTTCAATTATCATACCAATGAACTAAAAACAGAAAAAGAAGTCTATTATTATTAAACTTATTTTTAGCTCCTATTTTGCTTCCATAAGGAATTAACCTTGTCCTTAGAAATACCAACCTCTGATTTTTTTTTATTTTGTAATTCAAAAGCTGTGATAATTGCAGCAATTTCTGCTTCATCTTGATTTTCAGAAATCAACACTTCAGGCGTAAAATGTTTTTTAACAAAATGAGTGTCAAAGTTCCCACTTGTAAAATCAATATGGTTAAGCACATATTTACAAAACCCAAGAGTTGTTTCCACTCCGGTGATTTCATATTCATCGATTGCTCGCAACATTCTGGTTATTGCCTCTTCCCTATTGCTTCCAAAGGTAATCAGTTTTGAAATCATAGGGTCGTAATAAATAGGGATTTCCATACCCTCTTCAAAACCATCATCAACCCTTACTCCCATTCCCTGGGGTCTTTTATAGGTACTTAATTTTCCAATATCAGGTAAAAAATTATTGCAAGGGTCTTCGGCATAAACCCTTACTTCTATAGCATGGCCATTTATTTTTAAATCTTTCTGAGAAAAAGAGAGCTTTTCACCTCTGGCAATTTTAATCTGCTCTTTTACAAGGTCTAAACCTGTTATCATTTCAGTTACCGGATGTTCAACCTGAAGTCTTGTATTCATTTCCAAAAAGTAAAAATTTTTATTTTCATCCAGAAGAAATTCAACAGTACCAGCTCCAGTATAATCACAAGCCCGACCTACATCAACAGCACATTTACCCATTGCTTCTCTTAATTCAGGAGTTATAGCAACA
Source organism: Bacteroidota bacterium (assembly GCA_030856445.1). Taxonomy (GTDB): domain Bacteria; phylum Bacteroidota; class Bacteroidia; order JACCXN01; family JACCXN01; genus JACCXN01. The sequence goes on along the minus strand of JALYPI010000032.1, from coordinate 29,192 downwards.
GATGGAGCTTCTTCAATAACTTTCTGATGCCTTCTTTGGATTGAACACTCTCTTTCAAAAAGATAAACAAAATTTCCAAAAGAATCAGCAAGAATTTGAATTTCAATATGCCTTGGTCCTGCCACATATTTTTCAATAAATACTGCACCATTGCCAAAAGCAGAAACAGCTTCACTTACTGCCATTTTCATTTGTTCTTCAAATTCCTCAACCTTTTCAACAATTCTCATGCCTTTCCCACCTCCACCTGCGGAAGCTTTTATTAAAATAGGAAATCCAGTCTGAGTTGCAATTTTCTTAGCTTCTTCAATATTATCAATTGCTCCCTCAGTACCTGGAACCATAGGTATATTGTATTTTTTTGCAGCTGCTTTTGCAGAAAGTTTATCTCCCATTATTTCCATTGCCTCTGCTGAGGGACCGATAAAAACAATACCATTGTCTTTTACTTTTTTAGCAAATTCGGCATTTTCAGATAAAAATCCATATCCAGGGTGAATACCATCAACATTTAATTCTTTGCAAACCTCTATAATTTTATCACCTAACAAATAAGATTGACTGGAAATAGGAGGTCCAATGCAAACTGACTCATCAGCATATTTAACAAAAGGAGCATTTCTGTCTGCTTCTGAAAAAACTGCAACTGTACTAATTCCCATTTCTTTACAACTACGCATAATGCGTAATGCAATCTCTCCTCTGTTAGCTATCAAGACTTTTTTCATTGTGACGTTTTTTTTTAGTAAATTCAATAAAGGGTAAATGTAAGTTGAAAATACATTTTGACAAAATTGAAAATTAAATGAACCAAAATATTAGGCAGAACATATTAACAAATAAATAACAAGATTTATGGCGGTATTGGGAACTTTAATAAAGAATAGTATTGAATTATTTGGAAGTATTGAAAGCACTAATAGTATTGCAAGTAAAATGCAAATAAATGAATTAAAAGCACTTTTAAAAAAAGCACGACATACCGAATTTGGTTTTAAGTTTAATTTTAATGAAATCCTAAAAAGGACAGATGATGAACATTTGTTACAATTATTCAAAGAACAGGTTCCTGTGTTCACTTATTCAGAAATAAATAAAGAATGGTGGTATTTATCTCGTCAGGGAGAAGAGGATGTATGTTGGCCAGGTAAAATTAAATATTTTGCAACAAGCTCAGGAACTTCAGAAGCTGCTTCAAAATACATTCCCATTACCCAGGAAATGATTAGTGCTATTCAAAAAACTGGAGTAAGGCAGTTATTATCACTTAAAAATTATGATTTACATAAAGATTTTTATGAAACTGAAGTATTAATGCTAGGCGGATGCACCTCATTAACTGACAAAGGGTGCTACTTTGAAGGAGATCTTTCAGGAATCCAAGCATCTCAACTCCCCTTTTGGTTTAAAGGATTTTATAGACCGGGAAAAAAAATTGCTTCTATAAAAGACTGGACAGAAAAAATAGATGCAATTGCCCGAAATGCTCACAAATGGAATGTAGGAGTTATCATGGGGGTTCCGGCATGGAATCAAATTATGATGGAAAAAGTAATTTCATATAACCGTATTAAAAACATACATGAAATTTGGCCTAACCTTCAGATATTCGTTCATGGAGGAGTTGCACTTGAACCTTATATGAATGGATTTAAAAAATTATTAGGCAAACCATTAATTTATCTAGAAACCTATCTTGCCTCAGAGGGTTTTTTAGCCTATCAAACTCAACCTAATAGTAATTCACTTAGCCTTGTTTTAGACAATGGTGTTTTCTTTGAATTTATACCCTTTTCAGAAGAAAATTTCACAGAGGACGGAAATTTAAAACCAGGGCCAAAAATCTATACTATTGATCAAACTGAACCGGGGATTGAATACGCTATTTTAATCTCAACTTGTGCAGGGGTATGGAGGTACTTAATTGGTGATGTTATTAAATTTATTCCTGATATGTTTAATGAAATAATTATTACAGGCAGGACTAAACAGTTTTTAAGTCTTTGTGGAGAGCATTTAAGCATTGATAATATGAATGAGGCAATAAGACAAGTATCAGAGGAATTGAAAATTGATATAAGGGAATTTACTGTTGCTGGTGTTCCTTTTCAATCTTTATTTGCTCATCAATGGTACATAGGAACTGACGATAAGGTTTGTCCAACTGTTTTAAGAGATAAATTAGACCAAAGACTCAAGGAATTAAATCAGGACTATAAAATAAAAAGAAGCCTGACTTTAAAAGAGATTTTTGTAGAGGTTCTGCCAACGGATATATTTTATAAATGGTTGAAAAAGCAAAATAAAGAAGGAGGGCAGTTTAAGTTTCCCCGGGTTTTAAAAAAAGATAAATTAAAATTTTGGAAGGAATTTTTAGAATCAGAATTATGTTTTCCTGAAAAACAATCCATGTGAGCTTTTTACTGATTTAAATTAAATTTATCCAGGTTTAAAATTCATCCTATATTTGCAATTCCTTTGCCCGGGTGGCGAAATTGGCAGACGCACCACCTTGAGGGGGTGGCGACCATTAGGTTGTGCTGGTTCGAATCCAGTTCCGGGCACACATTAAATTACTTTTTTGCTTTTATTTAATGCAAATAGGAAATAATGCTTATTTCATGACAGTTTTGAATTACTATGCTTTTAATTTCTTCCTAGATAAAAGAGATTATATACGTTTTAAATAGTAATCCTCTATTAAATTTTTCTTTATACTGTAATTTTATATAGTTTCGATGTTTTCTTAAATAATCATTTCATCTCTTTCTACTATTTTAAGGAGCAAATAAGGATTAACTATGAAATTTTTTGAAGGATTAACCGTCATTGAGCTTGCAAGTGTTTTAGCAGGCCCTGCTACTGGAATGTTTTTTTCTGAACTTGGAGCAAAGGTAATTAAAGTTGAAAATCCTTTAACAAGTGGAGATGTTACAAGACACTGGAAACTGCCGACAGAATCACCCTCTTCTTCAATTTCAGCGTATTATAGCAGTGTTAATTATAAGAAAGAAGTGGTTTTTATTGATTTAAATTCTGAATCAGGAAAAAACAAGCTATATAAACTTGTATTAAAGGCAGATATAATAATATTAAATTATAAACAAGGAGATGCTATTAAATTGGGTATGGATTATAATACTCTTAAGTCAATAAATCCCAAAATAATTTATGCTTTTTTAGAAGGTTTTCCCAAAGGGATAAAAAGAGTGGCTTTTGATGTAGTATTGCAAGCAGAAACAGGTTTTATGTCAATGAATGGGACAACTGAATCAGGACCTATAAAAATGCCGGTTGCACTAATTGATGTATTAACTGCTCATCAGTTAAAACAAGCAATTTTACTTGCTCTGCTTCATAGAGAAAGAACAGGAAAAGGATCTATAGTAAGTACAACATTGTATGAATCCGCTATTGCTTCCCTTGTAAACCAAGCTTCGAATTATTTAATGCAAGGAGTGGTTCCACAACCCATGGGTTCACTTCATCCTAATATTGCTCCTTATGGGGAAACCTTTAAGACAAAGGATAATAAATCAATAGTATTAGCTATCGGAAATGACAAGCAATTTAAAAAACTATGTCACACTTTAAGTATTGAAGAAAAAGACATCTTCAAATCAAATACAGAGCGGATAAAAAATCGTTCTCCGCTTTTTGAAACAATATCCTCTGCTATCAAAAAATACAAATCAAAAGAAATCATGAAAAAGTTTGAAGCAGAAGATATACCTGCAGGTTTGATTAAAAATTTAGAAGAAGTCTTTAATCAGGCTGAATTAAAAAACATGATTCTCGAGGAAGAAAACCAGGGGCAGTTAACTAAAACGGTAAAAAGCATAGCCTTTAAATCAGATTTCCTATGATTATAAAAGAACCCGCAACTCCAGAAGAATTTGAAGAATATTATACTCTTAGATGGAAAGTATTAAGACAACCTTGGAATAAGCCTAAAGGAAGTGAAAGAGATGAAATGGAAGCAGATTGTATACACGCAATGGCAATAGATGATAATGGTCTTATTTGTGGGGTTATCCGCTTGCAACAAAACAGTCAAAACCAGGCACAGGTAAGATACATGGCTGTTGATTCAACTTTAAGAAGCAAAGGCGTGGGATCATCATTATTAAAATACATAGAAGCAAAAGCCAAAGAAAAAAAATCGACATCAATAATTTTGCATGCAAGAGAAAATGCTATTGGTTTTTATCTTAAAAACAATTATGTATTATTAAAAGAATCTTATAAAATGTGGGAAATCATTCAACATTATGAAATGAAAAAGGAAATTTAAATAAAAACTTGAGGATTATATTATATTTTTTTATAATTTTACTTCAATTTTGTAATATAAAACCTACATTTGCGCCAATGAAAACTGGTATAACAATTCTTTTGTTGTTTTTAATCATTGTTAATGATTCCTTTTCACAATCCTGGAAAAGAAACAGAAAAGAAATAATTTATAGTCTTGGTGCAACTAATTTTCTAGGAGAATTGGGTGGACGTGATCGAGTTGCAAGTCCCTTTGTAATCGACCTGGAACCTACTATGACTCGTCCTGCGGCTGGGTTTTCATACCGTTATACACTAACTCCTTACACTAAGGTTCGAGGCTCTGTTACTTGGGGTATATTAAAAGGCAATGATCAATTAACCAGTGAACAGTTCAGAAATAACCGAAATCTTCATTTTCGCTCTCATATAGTTGAAATTTCTGGTATTTATGAATTTTATTTTAATGAAGAACAGAGCGGTCATAGATATAACATTAAAGGAGCACGGGGAATGCGTGCTAAAAATGTAACTTATTATAGTTTCGCAGGATTGGGTGCTTTTTATTTTAATCCTCAAGCAGTTCACAACGGAGCCTGGGTATCACTTCAACCATTAGGAACAGAAGGGCAGGGACTTCCCGGAGGAAAAGTGAAATATTCTAGAATAAATGTAGCAATTCCTATGGGATTAGGCGCTCGCTATTCTATTGACAGGTATTGGAAAATTGGAATAGAAATTGGCTACAGAAAAACATTTACTGATTATATAGATGATGTAAGTACAGATTATTATGACAATGCAGTGTTAAGGGCAGAAAAAGGAGAGGCAGCTGCTGCTTTAGCTGACCCAAACCTAGGTAATTTTCCATATCAGTATGATGAAAATGGACATACAAGACATGGTTTGCAAAGAGGTGATCCTAAACACAAGGATGCGTATATTTTTGGGATGATTAATCTTAATTATACTATCCAAAAAAGAAGTTCCAGAGCAAAGTTCTAATTTTTACAAATGTCTTTTTATTAATTTTAGAACTGAAGCTGCTTCATTATTATTTAGCTTTATACCCAGCTTAACTTTATTAGAATTAGAATTAATTAAAATCTTTTCAGCTCCCACTATCCAATAAGATTTATTCAGGCTTGATAATATAGAGCTCTCGTTATCTTTTTCTATATTAATGTTTTCTTTGGATGGCTTTGCAAAAATTTGAGTTTTCCCTCTTCCTTTTATATTTCTTTTGTAAAAAAACTTTCCATCCTTAACAGCTATTTTTTCGTAACCGTATTTTTTCCATAGCAAGGCATAAACCGAAATGTATTCAAAGTAAGCCCAAAAAAGAAGCCAGATAAACATAAATGTTTTTTGTTCCCGATTGTACTCTTCAAATATTTGAGTTAGGATAATTAAACCTGCTACTGACCAGAAAACAACCCATGTAAATAATAAGGTTTGTTTTAGTGGCTCCACATCAGGGGCAATTACAATACTTAATGATTCCTTTGTTTCGGAAACGCTTACTCTTTCACTTATAAATTTCATATTATCCATTTACCCATTGTTGCTGAAGATTTACTTTCAATGAGCCATCTTTTAAAGCGGTTAAACATTCTTTAATTGTACTATAAATATAATCCAAGTCTTCATTGGAAATACAATAAGGAGGAACAATGTAAATAACATTACCCAAAGGCCTTATCACAATTTTCTTTTGAATAAAAAAAGGATAAATAAAATCTCTTAAGTTATTTAAATAACCAGTTTTATCCTCAGTTAGTACTTCAAGTGCCAGTACTGTTCCTAAAAACCGGGCATCTTTAATATTCTGAAATCCTTTTAATGATTCTATAAACAAAAGGTGCTTCTCTTGAATTCTCTTTATATCTTTAAACACCTTTGGATTTTCAAATAGTTCAAGGTTGGCAAGAGCCGCAGCACAAGCTAGCGGATTAGCAGTAAAGGAATGACCGTGGAAAAATGTTTTAGATTTATCTTCTGAACAAAATGTATTATAAATTTCATCCGTGCAGGCTGTTACTCCTAAAGGCATAGCCCCTGAAGTAATTCCTTTTGATAAACAAATAATATCTGCCTTTTGTTGCAGATAATCCATGGCAAAAAACTTTCCTGTGCGACCAAATCCTGTAAACACTTCATCGGCAATGGATAAAACATTGTATTTAGAACATATGGCAAGAAGTTTATCAAGCTCCTGAGGAGAATACATAACCATTCCTGCCGCTCCCTGAATAAGTGGCTCAAAAATAAAAGCAGCAACATCACCTTTTTTAGCCAGTTCTGTAAGTTGAAAAAGGGAATCATTTTCGTTAGGATTTGATGGAACATCTATAAATTCCACATCAAAAAGAAAAGGAATAAAAGAATTGGTAAAATGATCTCTGGCACTTACTGACATAGCTCCAAAAGTATCACCATGATAACCGTTTTTAAATGCGACTATCTTAGTTTTAGCATTTCCCTTATTATGCCAGTACTGAATGGCCATTTTTATTGCGACTTCTATAGCGGTGGAACCATTGTCAGAATAAAATATCTTTCCAAGATTATCCGGAAGTTTTTCAAGCAACTTCTCAGCAAGTTCAACTGCAGGCTCATGCGTAAAACCAGCAAACATAACATGTTCAAGTTTTTTAAATTGTTGAAAAACCTTTTCTGCGATAAAAGGATGAGAGTGCCCATGAATATTTACCCACCAGGAAGCAATAGCATCAATATATTTATTCCCCTTCTCATCATATAAATAAACACCCTCGGCTCTTACTATTCCAAGAGGAGATGAGGGTATTTTATGTTGAGTGTAAGGGTGCCACAAAACATTTGCATCCCTTTTAATTAAGCTCATATTTTTGTAAACAGTTTAGCATATTTTACTATAATATCCTTATTAATAGTTTCTTCTAAATTAATTCTACCTAAAAAATTTACTCCCGTATGTTTTAGAATAATATCTTCCGATGCTTTTTCCGGCACTCCATTAATAATCACTCCAAGAATTTTAATTTTTCTTTTCATTAAAACCTCAATCGTTAAAAGTGAATGGTTTATGCTTCCCAGGTAGTTTTGAATTACAATAATAGTTTCAACATTAAATTTTTTAATCATATCCACCATAAATTCATTTTCATTTAATGGAACCAGCACTCCTCCTGCACCTTCTATTATCAAAGAATTTCTAGTTTTTGGTATTTCTATATCAGATAACAAAATCTTTTGTCCTTCTAATTCAGCCGCTGCATGCGGAGATAAAGGATGTTTAAAGGAGTATCTTTCAGGGTGAACAATTGATTTTTTATTAGAAAGCAGGCTTTTTACAAAATCTGAATCAGAAGATAAATCCGATCCTGTTTGTATTGGTTTCCAATAATCTGCATGAAGCGCTTCAGTTAGAATTGCAGAGGCTACAGTTTTTCCAACATCAGTGCCTATTCCTGTAACAAAAATATTTCTCATTAAATAGCATTAACTTTTTCAAAAGTAATGGAATTAATAATACTAACTAAGTCTTTTAGCTCAAATTCAGTATTAAATGAATGAATGCATATCCTAACTCTTTCTTTTCCCGCAGGAACAGTTGGGCTTAATATTGCCCTTACATCAAAACCAGACTTCCGAATAGATTCTGCAAAAAATTTCACCTTTTCAATCCCTGGAATAATTATACATTGAACAGGACCATAACTATCAATTAATTCAAAGGAATCTTTTATTTTAATATTCGATTTAAAGTAGTCAATTGATTTTTTTATTTTTATAATTTCTATACCAGCCGAATTTAACTTTAAATAAGCTGCTTTAATGTTTATAAGAGCTGATAAAGGTAAAGCGGTAGTATAAATAAAAGGCCGTGAAAAATTAATTAAAAAATCACGTAAACACTCATTACCTAACACAATTGCACCATGGCAACCAAGGGCTTTTCCAAAAGTATGAATTCTTGCAAATGTTTTATCTTCAAGATTCAGCTCAACTACTCTTCCTGCGCCTTTCTCTCCAAATATTCCACTGGCATGGGCCTCATCTACAATTAAAGCTGATTTATACTCCTGGCATAACTGGGCTATTTCATTTAAAGGTGCAAAATCTCCATCCATTGAATATACTGATTCAACAACAACAAAAACATTTCCATTTGCTCTTTTAACTTTATCTTTTAAATTCTCTGTATCATTATGTTTAAAGGAAAAACTTTGAGCATAACTTAATCTAATGCCATCTCTTATTGATGCATGAATATATTCATCATAAATGACTGTATCGCCCTTTTGTGGAACAGAAGAAAACAAACCTAAATTGGCATCATATCCTGAATTAAAAATTAAACCTGAAGGAGCATTGTGATAATTTGCAATAAAACTTTCCAGTTCAGTTACAAATTCAGTATTACCAGTTATTAAACGAGAACCTGTAGAACCAAATAGTTTATTCGTGTTTTCAAGATTAGTTTCTGTTGGAACTTGCTCCGTAATTTTTGCAAAACCAAGGTAATCATTTGAGGCAAAATCGACCAATGAGTTTTCAACTGATAATTGCCGGTATAAGCCTTGCTTTTTTCTATTCTCCAAACGGCTTAACAAGTTGTTATTAAAAAGATCCATAAAACTAAAAAAGGAGTTGCACTAGCATTGCAACTCCATTAAATATAAATTTAGATATAACTTATGCAGTTGCTTCTTCTTTTTTAACTTTAGGCTGTTTACCATTCTTAAAAGGGGCCTTTGGTGAAAGCCCTAAAATTTTAAACATTTCATTGTCCTGATTAAAATCAGGGTTTGGTGTGGTCAGTAATTTATCACCTGCAAATATTGAATTAGCTCCAGCCATAAAACATAAAGCCTGACCTTCCATTGACATTTGAGTTCTTCCTGCAGATAGCCTTACAACGGTGCCGGGAAATACAATCCTAGCGGTTGCAATCATTCTTACCATATCCCAGATTGGAACAATGGGTTGATTTTCAAGTGGAGTTCCTTCTACTGGAACTAAAGCATTAATTGGGAGAGATTCAGGATGAGGATCCATTTTAGCCAAAGTCAAAAGCATACCTATTCTGTCTTCTGCTGATTCTCCCATTCCTATAATTCCTCCAGAACATACCGTTATTTTAGCTTTGCGAACGTTTTTCAAAGTATCTAATCTATCTTTATATGTTCTTGTGCTAATAATTTTATCATAATTCTCCTCTGAAGTATCCAGATTATGGTTGTAGGCGTATAATCCCGCTTCAGCTAATTTTTGTGCTTGAGATTCAGTAAGCATTCCTAGAGTACAACATACTTCCATGTTTTTTCCATTAATGGCTTTAACCATATCCAGCACTTTGTCAAAATCTTTATTATCTCTTACCTCTCTCCATGCTGCTCCCAAACACATCCTTGATGCACCAGATTTTTTTGCTCTTTCGGCCATTGTTAAAACCTCTTCAACAGGCATAAGCTTATGTACTTTTACATCTGTATTGTAACGTGCAGCCTGAGGACAATAAGAACAATCTTCAACGCAACCGCCTGTTTTAATGGAGACAAGTGAACTTACCTGAACCTCATTGGGTTCTTGAAAAGTTCTATGAACTTTCGCAGCTTCAAATATAAGCTCCATAAGGGGAGTATTGTATATCTCAAAAATTTCCTCCTTAGTCCAATTGTAACGAATTTCAGCCATTTTTTTAATTTTTTATTACAAATATATCAGATTTATTTCCAAAATTAAGAATATAAAACTAAAACATACACAGTTAAAAATGTAATTTTGCATTGAAATACCTAAGTGGCACCAACTCAATACTTTTTATCTTTGATAGATAGGAATGAGTAATTGAATACGTTGCTATATTTATAAAAAACAAAGGGTTAATAAACCTTTAAATAGATTTAAATATACTTTTACAAAAAAAAACAAACATGAGAATTGATATTCTTACTGTTTTACCTCAATTATTAGAAGGTCCTTTTTCGGATTCTATAATCAAAAGGGCACAAACAAAGGGGTTAGCAGAAATTATCATACATAACATTAGGGATTATTCCACCAATAAGCATAAAACAGTGGATGATGCCCCTTATGGAGGAAGTGCTGGAATGGTAATGATGATTGAGCCAATAGCTAAATGCATAGAAAAGCTACAACAAGAAAGGAATTATGATGAGATCATATACATGAGTCCTGACGGAAAAACATTAAACCAAGCTTTAGCCAATAAACTATCCTCCCTTAAAAATATAATAATATTATGTGGTCATTATAAGGGTATTGATCAAAGGGTAAGGGATAGGTATATAACAATGGAAATTTCAATTGGAGATTATGTACTAACAGGTGGGGAATTGGCCGCAGCTGTTTTATGTGATACCATTATAAGACTAATACCGGGAGTATTAAACGATGAAACATCTGCCCTGTCTGATTCTTTTCAGGACAATTTGCTGGCACCTCCTGTATATACAAGACCTTCAGAATATGAGGGCTTAAAAGTTCCTGAAATTCTTTTATCGGGAAATGCAAAAGCGATTGATCAATGGCGTCATGAGCAGTCTTTGAAAAGAACTATGGAAAGAAGACCTGATCTTTTAGGTGGAAGGAAAAAAAATAATTAAATTTGAAAGAATATTTTCATAAAATCTCTGTTTATTGAAAATATTTCCGTAAACTTGCAGCCCGAAAAAAGGGTATTTTGATATTAAAAAAACTAAAAAAATGGACTTAGTTAAATTTGTAGAGAACGAATTAAGCACAAAACCTGAACTTCCAGCTTTCAAGGCAGGATATACTGTAACTGTGCATTATAAAATTAAAGAAGGCGAAAAAATCCGTGTTCAGCAATTTCAAGGTGTTGTAATTCAGAGAAAAGGATCTGGAGTTACTGAAACTTTTACTGTAAGAAAAATTTCAAATAACATAGGTGTTGAAAGAATTTTCCCTATAACTTCCCCTTTCATTGATAAAATTGAAGTGAATAAAGTTGGTGTTGTTAGAAGAGCAAGAATATTTTATATCAGAGAATTAACTGGTAAAAAAGCAAGACTTAAAGAAAAGAAAAGATAATTTTATATTATTTTCAAAAAAGGCCGGTTCTACAAGAATCGGCCTTTTTTTTTGCGGTTTTAAATTTAAAGACTAAAAAAGCTTACCTCCACAAGCCGTTAAATGCATAATTATCAGACAAAAAGACAGAAAAAAAATAAATTACACGACAAATTTTCATTAAAAAAGGATTTTATTCAAAAGGTATAAAAATTGAATGCTGCTATTTAAATTAAAAAGTTAAATAACATGAATCTAAATAATTTTACCATAAAATCCCAGGAAGCAATTCAAAACGCAATGCAAATTGCCACTACCAATAATAATCAGGCAATAGAGAACGGGCATATATTAAAAGGCCTTCTTGACAGTGATAATACAGTAGTCCCATTTTTGTTAAAAAAATTAAATGTAAACACTACAGTTTTCAGTAAAACTGTAGATAGTATAATTGACTCTTATCCAAAAGTAACAGGGGGAAATGCTCCATATTTATCAGGTGCAGCGACCCAGGCCTTAACCAAAGCAAACAGTTTTTTAAAAGAATATGGTGATGAGTTTGTTTCGATAGAGCATATAATTTTAGGAATTTTATCGGGCAATGACAGTGTTGCTCAATTAATAAAAGACAGCGGAATTAATGAAAAGGACTTAAAAAAAGCAATTGCTGAACTTAGAAAAGGATCTAAAGTTACCAGTCACAGCGCTGAGGAAACTTATAATGCTTTAAATAAGTATGGAAAGAACCTTAATGAACTGGCCCAAAGTGGAAAATTAGATCCGGTAATTGGACGTGATGAAGAAATTAGAAGAGTATTACAAATACTTTCCAGAAGGACAAAAAACAATCCAATACTGGTGGGTGAACCAGGGGTTGGGAAAACAGCAATAGCAGAAGGTTTAGCCCATAGAATAATTAATGGAGATGTTCCTGAAAATCTAAAATCAAAACAGATATATTCATTAGATATGGGGGCTTTAATAGCCGGAGCAAAGTACAAAGGTGAATTTGAGGAAAGACTAAAAGCTGTTATAAAAGAAGTTACAGGTGCAGAGGGTGAAATAATAATGTTTATTGATGAAATTCACACACTTGTTGGCGCAGGAGGCGGAGAGGGAGCTATGGATGCTGCTAATATCTTAAAACCTGCTTTGGCAAGGGGAGAATTACGCGCAATTGGTGCAACTACTTTAAATGAGTTTCAAAAATATTTCGAAAAAGACAAAGCACTTGAGCGAAGATTTCAGAAAGTAATTGTGGATGAGCCAAGTGCTGAAGATGCTATTTCGATTTTAAGGGGCATAAAAGAAAAATATGAAACTCATCATAAGGTTCGAATAAAAGATGAAGCTATTATAGCTTCCGTTGAGCTCTCACAACGTTATATAACGGATCGTTTTCTACCAGACAAAGCAATTGATTTAATTGATGAGGCGGCCTCTAAATTAAGAATGGAGATTAACTCTATGCCAGTTGCCCTTGATGAAGTAGAAAGGAAAATAAAGCAACTTGAAATTGAAAGAGAGGCAATTAAGCGAGAGAACGATACAAAAAAACTACATGAACTTAACCAGGAAATTGCAAACCTTAATGATGAAAGAAGCAAATTAAGAGCTCAGTGGCAATCTGAAAAAGAAATTGTAGAAGGAATTCAAAAAGTAAAAGAAAATATTGAAAATCTGAAATTTGAAGCAGACCAGGCCGAACGTTCAGGAGATTATGGTAGGGTAGCAGAAATAAGATACGGGAAAATAAAAGAGGCTGAAAGCAACCTTGAATCTTATAAAGAAAAGCTGAATCAAATGCAGTCAAATGGGTTTTCTATGATCAAGGAGGAAGTTACAAGTGAAGATATAGCAGGAGTAGTTTCTGTTTGGACAGGAATTCCAGTTAACAGGATGTTACAAAGCGAAAGAGAAAAGCTTTTGCATTTAGAAGATGAACTTCACAAACGTGTAATAGGACAAGATGAAGCAATTGAGGCCATCTCTGACGCTGTAAGAAGAAGCAGGGCGGGATTGCAGGACGATAAAAAACCAATCGGGTCCTTTATCTTTCTTGGAACAACTGGTGTGGGAAAAACAGAGCTGGCAAAGGCCTTAGCTGAATTCCTTTTTAACAATGAAAATAGCATGACCAGGATCGACATGAGTGAATACCAGGAAAGGCATACAGTTTCCAGATTGGTTGGAGCACCTCCCGGATATGTAGGATATGAGGAAGGCGGTCAATTATCTGAAGCTGTTAGGAGAAAGCCATATTCTGTGGTATTACTGGATGAAATTGAGAAAGCGCATCCTGATGTATTTAATATTTTATTACAGGTATTAGATGATGGAAGATTAACTGACAACAAAGGAAGAGTAGTAAATTTTAAAAACACCATCATTATAATGACTTCCAATATTGGTTCTCATATTATACAAGATCATTATGACAACCTGGATGAGTTTGAACCTGAACAAACAATGGCTAAAGCAAAAAGAGAAGTTTTTGATCTACTAAAAAAATCCATAAGGCCTGAATTCTTAAACAGGATTGATGAAGTTATTATGTTCACCCCACTAACCAGGGAAGATGTAAAGGAAATTGTAGAATTACAATTAAATATCATAATTGACAGGTTAAAAGCAAATGAGATAAAGTTTAGTGTAAGCGATGATGCAATTGATTGGATAGCACAATTAGGATATGATCCGCAGTTTGGAGCCAGGCCAGTAAAAAGAGTATTGCAAAAGCATATTCTGAATGAATTATCAAAACAAATATTAGCAGGAAAAGTTCAAAAGGATTCTGAAATTGTACTTGATGTTTTTGACAAGGAATTTGTGTTTCGAAATCCAATCAAAGAAAAAGAAAAAGTTAAATAAAATTAAAAAAGGGAAAGGGAATTACATGTATTTTATACTTGTATTTTTTTTCCTTAATTACAGCTTTCATTTATACTATCTATGATAAAACTTTACCATTGAAATAAAATCTTTGGGAGTTATTCGAAAACCGAAGTTTATTTGATAAAATGAAGGAGGATTCTCCATAGGCAGAACATTTGCCAACATTAACAAAGAACTTCCTACAAAGTATCTTATGTAAGTAGAATCTAGCTTTTCTGTTTGACTAAAAGCAGAGGTAATGGACAATATAAAATAAATGACAAAAAGTTAATTCTCCATTTCATAGCAGAGCATTTTATTTTTAATAGTTTTGAAAAATTATAATGCAAAGTTATAATTCATGGCTATTAAAAACATAACTTAAGTTAAGAAACAACAATATCAAAACAGATTATAATAGGGTTAAATCAGTTTATGTTGTAAACCCTGACTCGCATTTTAGAAAGTCAGCTATGATTTAAAAAGACAGACCGTAACAAAATGAAAATAGCAATATTGACACTGGGATCTCGTGGGGACGTTCAGCCTTATGCAGTCTTGGGACAAGCACTTAAACAGCGTGGACACCAAGTAACTTTATCAACCGCAAAAAACTTTGAGCAACTTGTAAAATCATACGACATTGATTTTGTGCCTGTGGAAGCAGATTTTCAGGAAGTTTTAAACTCTGACGAAGGCAAAAAAAGCTAAAGGGAAATCCATTTGCAATTAAAAGAAATTTAAATACTTGGGTATATCCTTTGATAACAAATTCACTCGGTGAATTTTACAGATTATCCAAAGACAATGACATTGTTCTCTATCATGTAAAAACCTTGGCAGATAGCTTTGCCGACCAATTTCCGCAAAAAATGATTAGGGCTTCTTTGTTGCCAATTGTAGAACCAACTACTGAGTTTGCAAATCCAGCTTTTAGTGGCTTAGCAATTCCAAAATTTCTAAACCGTCTAACATATACTTTGTCCAACCTAAGTATAAAACTACTATCTAAACCAATCGGTCAGTTTAGAGCAAAGTTTAATCTACCAAAAAAGTATAGTATTCCTAATGTGAAAAACATTTATGGTATAAGTCCGAGTTTTTTATCTGTTCCTCGCGATTTTCCAAGTAATTCTAAATTTTCAGGATTTTGGTATGGTGTTGCAAAAGATGAACTATCAAAAGACCTGTTAGAATTTATCAATTCAGGCGAGCCGCCTTTGTTACTGACTTTCGGCAGTATGCCATTTAAGAGCACGTTTGACTTGCAGAATGCAATTATCGAACTAACAGAAAAACTTGACACACGAATAATTATTGTGAAAGGTTGGGGGCTTGAACACACAGAAAAATTAGAAAGCAATCCTAAAATAAAAATAATAGATTCTGCACCTTATGAAAAACTATTTCCTTTGGCAAAGGCAATTATTCATCATGGTGGAATTGGCACAACAGCAGAATGTTTGCGAGCAGGAAAGCCCTTTATGATTTGTCCTATTCTATATCCTATTGGAGATCAAAAATTTTGGGGACAACATGCTTATAAAAAAGGACTTGCAGTTAAACCCACACCAATAAGCAAAATTTCAGAAAAAATATTTTTGGATAGCGTAAAAGAACTATTGACTAAAAAACAACTTTATGACAACGCTGAACAATTAAAATTACTTATTGACAAAGAAGATGGACTTCAAGAAACAATAAATGAAATTGAAAAAATCCACAGCTAAAACTGATAACCTCAAGCTGGGCTTGGAGAATTTTGAAAAGTTAGTGCTTTCTACCACCTTTTGTTCCAGTGGACTTGAACGCTGCAACATAAATGTACAAATCCAGTAAATCCTAAATGATCTCCCAAAAGAATCAAGCCTTTTCCTTTGTTAATAATCTGCAATATTATTTATTCCGGAGTTGTATTTAAATAGACATGTGATGAACACAATTGGATTTTCTTGAAAAAAAAGAAGAAAAATATAAAAAACAGCAAAAAAAAACCCGGTCAAAAGACCGGGTTTTTAAGTATAAATCAGAATTATTATTCTTCAGTTTTAGGCTTCTTAGTAGAAGCTTTTTTCTCGCTCTGCTCTAATTCGTCTTTCAGATTAGCAAGTACGTTAATATCGCCAAGTGTAGTTTTGTCTACATCTTTCACTTTCTTAACAGTAGCTTTCTTTTCTGATTTTTGCTGTTCTTGTTTTTCGGTATAGTCTTCAGTTCTCTTACCGCCAGAGGCAGCATCTTCATGAATTCTTGAATGAGAAACAATTATTTTCTTGTTTTCTTTGTTGAATTCAATCACTTTAAAATCTAAAGTTTCTTCAACCTGAGCAACTGACTCATCAATTTTCACTAGATGTTTGCTAGGAGCAAAACCTTCAACACCGTATGGCAATGAAACAATTGCGCCTTTTTCAGCCATACTGGTTATAGTTCCAGAGTGAACAGAATCAGTAGTAAATACAGATTCGAATACATCCCAAGGATTTTCTTCCAGTTGTTTATGACCTAAGCTTAATCTTCTGTTTTCTTTATCAAGTTCAAGAACTATAACATCTATTTTATCACCAATTTTTGTAAATTCAGATGGATGTTTAATTTTCTTAGACCAAGAAAGATCAGAAATATGAATTAAACCATCAACACCTTCTTCTAATTCTACAAACACACCGAAATTTGTAAAGTTTCTTACAGTTCCAACATGCTTAGAATTAACTGGGTATTTTTGGTCAATTTCTGCCCAAGGATCTGGAATAAGTTGTTTTATACCCATTGACATTTTTCTTTCTTCTCTGTCAAGAGTTAAAATTACAGATTCTACCTCATCACCAACTTTTAAGAAATCCTGTGCACTGCGTAAATGCTGTGACCAAGACATTTCAGAAACGTGAATTAATCCTTCAACACCAGTTGCGATTTCAACAAAAGCGCCATAATCTGCAATAACTACGACTTTACCTTTTACTTTATCACCTATTTTTAAGTTTTCATCAAGAGCATCCCAAGGGTGAGAAGTAAGTTGTTTTAAACCAAGTGCAATTCTCTTTTTGTCATTATCAAAGTCAAGAATAACCACATTGATTTTTTCATCCAACTTAACCACTTCTTCCGGATGATTGATTCTGCCCCATGAAAGGTCAGTAATATGTATAAGACCATCAACTCCACCAAGGTCAACAAATACACCATAAGAGGTAATATTTTTAACTGTTCCTTCAAGCACCTGTCCTTTTTCCAATTTAGAGATAATCTCTTTTTTCTGCTGCTCAAGTTCCTCTTCGATAAGTGCTTTATGAGAAACAACAACGTTTTTAAACTCATTGTTGATTTTCACAACTTTGAATTCCATTGTTTTTCCAACATACACATCATAATCCCTGATTGGCTTAACGTCAATCTGAGAACCTGGAAGGAATGCCTCAATACCAAACACGTCAACGATCAAACCACCTTTAGTTCTGCATTTTACAAAACCTTTAAGGATTTCATCTTTTTCAAGTGCTGTATTAATTCTTTCCCAAGCTCTAAGAGATCTAGCTTTACGGTGAGAAAGCAATAATTGCCCACTCTTGTCTTCTTGTTTTTCAACATAAACCTCAACAGTATCACCTACTTTAAGGTCAGGATTGTATCTGAATTCAGATAGAGCTACAATACCGTCAGACTTGTAACCTATATCAACAAGAACTTCCTTGATGTTTTTAGCTACTACACGACCATCAATTACTTCATGCTCGTCAACTGTTTTAAGTGTTTGTTCATACAAATTCTCTAATTTAGCTCTTTCTTCTGTAGAGTAAATTTCAGATCTTTTGCTCAGACCACTCCAATCAAAATTTTCTAATGTTACAGTTTCTTCACTGCTTTTTTCTTCGTTTTCTGCCATTTTAATAGTTTTTTGGCTTAATTATGCTTGTTTAACCGTTAACAAGCTGGTTTAACATCTCTGCCCGGCAATGCAGATTTCCCTCAAAAAAAGGAGCGCAAAGATACACTTATTCAATGAAAAAAGAAATTTTCCAAGTAAATATATTTATACTTCTTTTTTATTGTTACTTTTTATAACAGAATAATTATGAAGATATTATAAATAGAGCATATGCTGATGGGGATTTCAATAATGAAATTAGAAAATTTAATTCTTTAAGAAACTACAAAAACTTATAATCTTACTAGATTGTAAAGGCCTTAATTACCTCATCTACACTTTTAGCCTCTTTAAAATAAGACAAAAGTTTATGAATTACATTTTCCACCACACTATCAGGGCATGATGCCCCACTGGTAATAATTATAGTGAGTGGTTTTTTCTGAGGGAGAAAATTATGGGTTTTGATCTGTTTTTGATTGTGATAATCAAAATGATTGATAATATCTTTTGATTCAATTTCCCTTTCAGATGAAATAAAATAAGTAGGAAACTTTCTTTCACACAGCTCTACTAAATGAGAAGTGTTTGAGCTGTTGTATCCACCAACCACAATTGCTATATCGGCATCTTCTTTTAAAAGTCCATAAGTGGCATCTTGGTTATCATTGGTAGCATAACAAAGGGTATCCCGGGTATCAGAAAAATGATTCTTGTAATTTTGTTCTCCATATTTCTGAATCATGGTGTTTTTTAAAAAATCAGCTATTTCCTGGGTTTCAGTAGCAAGCATGGTGGTTTGGTTAACCACTCCTATTTTGCTTAAATCTTTTTCAACATCAAATCCTTCAGAAAAGCGACCATTAAAAGTAGTATAAAAGTCTGCAGATGGGATTTCACCTTTTATATATTTTGCTAATTTTTCTGCATCATGAATATCTTTTATCACAAGAGATTGTCCATGGATACGGCTATGGGAAAAAGTAGCTCTGGTTTCTTCATGGTTATGCTTGCCATGAATTATTATGGTATAATTATCAGTTCCTAATTTTTCAGATTTTTTCCAAACCCTCTCTACAAAAGGACATGTGGTATTGTATTTTTTTGTTTCAATTGATTTATCTGCAAGAATTTTTTCAGTTTCCAGTGTAGTGCCAAAGGCTGGAATCAAAACTATATCATCTGAATTAACATCCTCCCAATCAATAAGCTGATTTCCTTCTGTATCCATTATAAATTCAATTCCCCTTGATTGCAGGTCGGCATTAACATCAGGGTTGTGTATCATCTGGCTTAACAAAAATATTTTTTTACCTGGGTTTTCTTCAACAGCGCTATAAGAAATTTCTATTGCATTTTCCACTCCAAAACAAAATCCAAAATGACGGGGAATCAAAAATCTCACGCTCCCGAAATCAAGCAAAGCAGGTGTAGTATCTTTTTTCTTTGGATCCTGAATCTTACGGATTTCTTTTATTCGTGATATAATTGAACTCTTGTAATGAGAAGGTATATTGAATGTTTTCATTATAATAGCTTTATTAAATAATAACTGTAAAAGTAAAGGAAAAGTTTGTATTTAATCCGCACTGTTGTTCAGCTATTCCTTTATTAGCTGTAAATCTTTAACCAGTCTAAGAATATAATCTAACTGTTGCTGCTTGTTTAAATCTGTATTATCAAGCACAATAGCATCATCTGCTTTGGTAAGCGGGTTTTCCTTACGATGGGTATCGTCAAAATCTCTTTGAAAAAGGTTTTCCTTTATTTCATCTTTTGTAACTTTAACGCCCTTTGAAGTAAGTTCATCGTATCTTCTATAGATTCGGGTTTCAGGATCCGCAGTCATAAATATTTTAAGCTCTGCATTTGGAAAGACAGCGGTTCCAATATCTCTTCCATCCATAACAACTCCTTTGCCCCTTCCCATTTCCTGTTGCAATGAAACCAGCAGATTTCTTACCTGCTTTATCTGGCTCACTTTACTAACGTGCTCTGCAACATCCATTATTCTAATACGCTCTTCTACATCTTCATTATTCAGGTAAATATCCGATTTTTTAGTAGTAGGGTTATAATGGAAGGTAAGATGTATTTTATCCAGGTTATCAACTAGACTTTTCTTGTTCAATTCGCCACCCTCATCAATCATTCCCTGGTTTAAGGCAAAAAGAGTGATTGCCCTATACATAGCACCTGAATCAACATATCTGTATCCCAGTTCAGAAGCCAGGGCTTTAGCTAAAGTACTTTTACCGCAAGAGGAAAATCCGTCAATTGCTATGTTTATCTTATTCAAAGCTGTATTAAGGTTTACCGCAATATTAAGGAATAGCTTTTAAAAGAAAAATTAATTCTTTGTAAAACTCGAAAGATTTGTGGAAATGGTGAAATGATTTGAGGCCCCTGCAAGGTGATAGGCAGCCCTGCCATAACTTAAATGAAATTTGGAGATTCGAAAACCAAAACCCCAGGTAAAACCGATTGTGCCGGGTCTGCTGTCTACTTTTAATTCGTGAGACCTTTGTAAATTATAGCCAAGGCGAATGTTGAAATTCTTTGTGGGCATAATTTCAACCCCAGGCACCAAATGTCTTAAAGCA
Organism: Bacteroidota bacterium; assembly: GCA_030856445.1. GTDB lineage: Bacteria > Bacteroidota > Bacteroidia > JACCXN01 > JACCXN01 > JACCXN01. Next base: position 8,534 of record JALYPI010000032.1, on the reverse strand, counting down.
TGGCCGAAAAATCCAATATTTTTATTTTCTTCTTCCCCTGTTACAGAGTTAAAATTAGATGTAGTATCCTTTGGGGCCATCCTTAATCTTTGCATATTTTCAAAGGCCAGGGAAAAACGAAAAGGAGCATGAGGTAATTTCTTTGATACAGCAATTTGCATTTCAATTGGCAGTGGTTCTGTATTTCCCTTTCTATATGCAATAATCTGTGTCCCTATATTTTTTGCCAGAATGGCTGCACCAAAACCTTCCTCTTCGTTATAATAGGTGCCTGCAAAATCAGCAGCCACAGCAAAAGACTCATAGCTTTCCAATGCAGAATAAATAAACTTTAAATTTGCACCAGTTGATAAATATTTTCCAAATCCCTTGCCCCAGCCCACATTTAGAGCATAATCACCGGCTGTAAACTCTCCAGTTATGTCTCCGTTTGGCTGGGCACTTGTAAAACGCCCGTAATTCATGTATTGCATTCCAATGCTAAAACTACCATGCTCTTCATGAGATTTTGCAAAACCAACATAGCCTGAATTAATATCTGAAAAATAATTCAAATAATTCATCACAATCATTTTATCCATTGACTTATTAAGCAAGGAAGGATTTACAAAACCAAGAGTTAAGTCATCATCTTTAACTGAAATCAGATTGCCACCAAGGGAAGATATTCTAGCTGAGGGCGGAAGATTTAAAAAGCCATAAACACCTCTTCCTCCTACCTGTGCAAAAGTGCTGAAGGCACTAATTAACGTAAATAAAAGCAACAGGTATAGCTTAGACATAGGAGAAATTATCTCTTGGTAACGTATTTAAGTTAAAATTATTGCTAGGGGACAATATTTTTTAAATCTGGGGCTGAGGCTGCAAAACTTTCTCCAAAAGGAAAGTTGAAAGCTCTTCCAGGTTTAAATCTTTGGCTTTTACCTTATAATTAGAAAGAGAATAAAAGGGTTCTCTCTCGGCAAGTTTTGTTCTTATTGTACTTTTAAGTTTATCACCTTCCAGGTTTTCAAGTAAAGGTCTTGTATGTTTTGCATTTTTCAACCGGCCATAAAGAGTTTCTACACTTAGTTTTAAATAAATGGAAATACCCGATGCATTAATAATATTCATGTTATGATTAAAACAAGGGGTTCCTCCACCTGTAGAAATAACAAGGTTATTCTTAGATGCTAACTCTGCAAGGCAGGCAGTTTCAATATTTCTGAAGTACTCCTCCCCTTTTTCATTTAACATTTCACCTATTTTTGACCCTTGTTTTTGCTCTATATAATCATCAAGGTCTACAAATTCATAGCTTAATTTATTAGCAAGTTTTTTACCTGTGGTGCTTTTACCACAACCCATGAATCCAGTTAAAAATATCAGCATATTTTTTAGAGTTAAGAAGTTACCTGTTAAAAAGGGTTAAAAATAAAAGTTTCAGTTTTTAATTTGGCCAAACTGCTATTTCCATTTCATTGATAAACACACCATAATTAATGCTGTTTAATTCTCCTTCCTCATAATAAAGATCGACCATTGCATCATCAAAACTAATTCGTTTTTCGCCCCATTCCTGCTCCTCTATGTCTATTTCCTTGTATCCCTTGCTTTTAAAAAGCTCAATTATTTCCTTTTCATCCATATTAAATATCATATGACCCCATAAGGTAGTCATATTATTATCTACTTCAATGGAAGTTAATTTAAGGTCGTTTTCCTCGTCAAAAAAAAGAGAAAGCCCTTTTGACCAATAATGCCATATCAAGGTTCGGATTTCACTCTCTGGTTCAATTTCCTCAATTTCTTCTGGAGCACCAATTCTCTTTATAACTTCTTCCGAAGTAATCCCAAAATTAAGGTCTCCTAGACCTTTCATTGGTTTTATTTCTAAATTTACATCCATATATAGACACACGTTTTTGTAGTTACACAATAATAAAGTTATTTTCGCAAAAAAGAAAGATAAATAAAATAATATTATTGATTGAACTTGTCATTTATGTTCTTAATCACCGGTTTAAATAATATAAAAGCTACATTAGATTTTAATAACCCTTAAAATGAAAATTATAGAAGTAAATTCAGCAAGTACCATTAAAGATTTTCATAAAGTACCCTTTATTATTTATAAAGATGATCCAAATTATGTGCATCATTTGAAACATGACATCGAAGGAGTTTTTGACAAGAAAAAAAACAAGTTTTTCCGTCATGGGGAAGCAATAAGATGGGTATTGAAAAATGATAAGGGAGAATTATTAGGACGTGTTGCAGCCTTTATTAATAAAAAGGATATCAGGCCAAACAGACTTCCTATTGGTGGCTTAGGATTTTTTGAATGTGTTAAAGACAAGAATGCAGCTTTTAAGCTTTTTGACCAATGCCGAGAATGGCTTGCTTTAAAAGACATACAAGCAATGGATGGCCCTATTAATTTTGGAGAAAGGGATAAATATTGGGGGCTTATTATTGAAAACTTCACTCTTCCTCCCTATTATGCCCAGAATTACAATCCTGAATATTATTTGCCTTTTTTTGAATCCTATGGTTTTCAGGTTTTTTTCAAACAATTTATTTATCACAGAAATGTGAAAGACCCTTTACAGGAAAAATATGTTTTAAGAGCTGAAAGAATTGCAAGGGACTCCAGATACACAATCCGGACTATAGAAAAAAACAAGCTGGAAAAATATGCTGAGGATTTCCGCACCATATACAACAGGGCATGGGTAAAGCATGACAACCATAAAGGAATGCCACAGGCACAGGCAATGGCTCTTATGAAAAAGATTAAGCCTGTGATAGATGAGGATCTTGTTTACTTTGTGTATTTTGAAGAAAAACCAATTGCATTTTATATTTCTCTTCCAGAGATCAATCAATTGTTCAAGTATGCAAAAGGGAATTTCAATTGGCTTGGGAAGTTGAAATTCTTGTTTCACCGCTGGAGAGGTGCATGCACTACTTCATTTGGTGTTGCTTTTGGAATCGATCCTGATTTTCAGGGCAAAGGGATTGAGGGGGCTATTTTTAATGAATTAGGCAAGCGGATACAGCCTACTATGAAATACCAGGATGTAATTATTACATGGATTGGTGATTTCAATCCAAAGATGATTCAAATAATTGAAGGGCTTGGGGCAAAAAAAATAAGAACAATGGCCACTTTTAGGAAGTTATTTGATGAAAATGCACAATTTGAAAGAGCTCCTGAAATAAAATAACAAAGAATTATCGTTGATTTTCAGTGTTATAAACCGTAAATGATTATTTTTTAAAAAGGAGTTTGTATAATTAAATTTAGATTTTTATATTTGCACTCCCAAAAACAAAGGGTATTGATTCAGTAGCTCAGTTGGTAGAGCATTACACTTTTAATGTAGTGGTCCTGGGTTCGAGTCCCAGCTGGATCACTGAAGGGAGTTTCAACAAACTTCAGAATAATTCAAAAGCCTGTAAATCAGAAGATTTACAGGCTTTTTTGCTTTAAAGCCATTCAGGAAAAGTCAATATAATTCAGCATTCTTCAGTCATTGTCTCACTATAGTCTCACCAAAAGGGAAGTGAGTCTCACCAAAACAATGAGTAATTTGAAAAGAAGAACAAACACATTATCTCTTGAAAATCAACACGTTTCATCCGAAACGAATGTATTTTCATTCCTTTCTATTGCTTTATCTAACTCACCTAAAAATTTCAGGTCTCACCAAAATTCACTGAAAACATGATCGAGATAAAACCTTTCCTCACTTTTGGGTCCTCAACTGATTCGCCAAATCAAACTATGTTTAATCAAAATTAAAAACAAAAAAAATGGCAACAGGCAGTATTATCATCTTTCCTAACGAACAAAAAACAAGCAAAAGAAATGGAAAAATACCCATGTATGTAAGAATAAACTGGAACAAGAAGAAAGTAGAAACAAGGTTGTTAATTGAATTAACAACAGCAGAATTTTTAAAATGGAACCCGCGAACCATGCGTTTCGATGAGAGAAATAGTGTGGCAAATGAAACGATTCAGAACCTAGAGAACAAATTCAATAAGATGCTTGTAAAGTATTCAGTATCACCAATGTCAGTAAATCCAAGTGATTTAAGAGATGAATTACTTGAACTAAATCACAAAAAACACAATACAATATATAGCTACTGCTTAAATTATTACACCAATACTGTGATGACAAACACTAATATTGCCATCGGAACCAAGAAAAATTACCTTAAAGCTCTCAAGCATATTGAGAAATTTCTTGAAATTAGCAATCAAAAAGAACTGAAATTATCAGAACTCAATGTCATCTTTGCAAATAATTTCTGGGATTACCTTTTGAGTCCCAATATTGAGTTAAATAAATCAGGAATGACGGAAGTTTCCGCCTCTAGCAATATAAAGCGCTTAAGAACTATATTCGACAGGGCTTATAATGAGGAATTGATTTCAAGGAATCCTTTCAAAACACTGAAACTTAAATCAAAGTCGCCAAAAAAAGACAAACTAAATTCCGTAGATGTTCATCAGCTTTACCATCTGGACTTAACGGATCATCCAAGCTTGCAAAAGGTAAAAGATATCTTCTTATTTAGTCTTTTCACCGGCTTGGCTTATAAAGATGCAATGCTGGTAAAAAGGAATCAACTTCAGGAATGGCCTAACAAGGAATTATTTCTAAATTTATCTCGCGTAAAAACAGATGTTGACTCCAAGCAATTTCTAGTATCATACATTAAGGAGAATATTGAAAAGTATAAGGATGTTCCTGAAGTTGCTAAGTCTGGTGGGTTAATTCCAAGAACCAGCAATCAACAAATGAATATGAGGTTAAAAATAATAGCTGAAAGAGTTGGTTTAACAATTAATTTAACAAGCCATATAGCCCGCCATTCATATAGGCAACTGTTATCAGAGGCAGGAATAAGTGAAATTGCAGTTATAAAAACGATGATGGGCCACAGTAGGAACAATGATATAGATTCAGTTTATTACAATGTTTCAGAGAAAAACTTACTAGAGGCAAAAAAGAAATTTGAAAAGTATTTAAAACAAATATTAAAGAAATGATTCCTAATCTAAAAAACAATCTTACTCATAAAGATTTAAACAATGCATTAAAGGAGTTTTCAATAAAAATAAGATCGTCAGAGGAAGATGTAAGAAATGTTTTTTTTGAAAAAGCAAGAGCAAAATATTTAATACCAAGCATTGAATATTATAATATCATTAAAAAAGTGATGAAACAAGGGAGCCTTGTATTTAAGGCTCACTTGTTTTCAGAAAAAATGGAAGAATTGCAGCGTTCCAATACAGAAGAATTTGCTATTGAGATTAGTATGTGCTACTATTATTTGAAATTTTTTCCTGATGATGAGATAAAACAAAAAATGCTTGATTTTGGAATAGAACCAGGTTTATTAAAATGGTTTATTCCATTAGAGAATATTGACCAGGAGTTTTCTAAAATAAATGCTTTTGGCGAAATTATTATGCCACCTGCTTTAGCTTTAGAATGTATAGATTTACATTTAAGAGCAAAATTAACAGATGCTATTTTAAAATTTTTTAAGATCTCTGGAAAAAAGAGATCTGGTAGTAATTATAATAAGGTTCATAACATGGCTTTTGATCTCTTTGAGAAGTTTGATTATAATAAAATAAAAAATAAAAAACCCAAGGGAGAATTTGAAAAAGTCATTTATAGGTATCAAGAAATTCTTTCATTACTTACACAAGGCAACCTAAATCCCAAGAAATATTTTCTTGACGCCTTTCAAGGTAAAACAGAAAAAACATTTCTCAGGTTATTCTTGATTGATAATCTTTTTTATTTTCACAATAATAAAAATAAAAATGAGCATTTAATAATAATTTGGGACCTATTCAGTATGCTTCTGCCAGGAGAATATGTGACTAGCGAAGAATTTCCTTCTTATAACGAGAACAGAGACTATTGTAACTACAGACAATATCAGTCCAAAAGCATCAAGAAAAAGCTTGGATTAAGTAATAAAACTAAAATTAAATAAAAGATTCTATTTTCTTCCTTAAATTAATTTTTCTCACAAACGGGTCCGTACACTTTTAAAAAGCGCTTAGTAAATTAGCCCTTTAATTAAACTTTACTCCCATGACAGAAACAATTTATGTAATCGATGCTGAGACACAAACTCGCATTCTAAAATTGGAAAATGATCTTATTGAAATTAAAGCTTTACTCCAAAAACCTCCTGAAGCCAAACCATCGCTTACTGACTGGATTCCAGAGCCAGAAGCAATTCGGATTCTTAGAAAAGGTAAAACAAGTCTTTACTATCTGCGAAAATCCGGGCATTTAGTGTATTCGGATGGCAAGCCTATATTCTATAGTTTAAAGTCAATTCAATCATTTCTTGATAACAATAAAAAATAGATTCATGAGGCACATAAATAAAAGTGAATTTAAATATAGACATCAGAAATTCAAGAAAAAATCCCATGTGAATCCAATACTAGAATTAATCAGAACCAATACAAACAATGAGAAAGTATTCAAAAAAGAGTTTTAAGCCATACCAAACAGTGCTAAAAATGGAATGTAAAAAATGCAGCACGATTTTTTATACCGAAACACCACAAGCAAAATTCTGCTGCGACAATTGCAAAAAATATTACTCGAAGGAACAAAATAAGCTTAGATTAAAAGAAAATGCTGATTTGGAAATATCAATCCAAAAAGAATTTCCTACTTTGACTTTGATCAGCAATACTATTAAAGCTTGTATGGATATCCATACCAATCCAAAATTTCAGCCTTTGGTAATGAAAAAATAGATATTTGTCTTTTTGCTCAAAAAAGGCTACCACGTTATAAAGTCACACAAGGGAAATTTTAAGAATTTTCTCGATAGTATAGTAAGAAGAATTTTAATATTAAAATCTAAGTTTTCAGGCATTTTCAACCCCGCTGTTTGTAGGCATTTAAAAAAGCAAGTATTCCCTGCTACTGCTTATAGCCAATTTGAGGATAAGTATAATGAGCGATTAACCCGTGAATATTTTTATACGTGAACTCAGCAACCTTATTTGCTTTATTCTCAAAATATTCCTGACTCCAATGGCTGGTGACTTGAGGGCAGGTTTGTGTATGTTGACAGTAGTATTAGAATTTCAGATTAGACATTTAACCGTGATTTTACAGTCATTTTGCAGTCATTTTACAATCATTTTACAGTCATTTTCTAGTCACTTTAATAGCAATTTTGTGAGTTCAGAAAACTTGAAAATGAATTTAATTTCTTTAAAACAAGTCTTCTATCATGGTTTTTAAAGATGTCTTTATTAAATATATTCAGAACTCAAATAAAGATGAATGAAAAAGTAAGCGAACATAATGAATCATTTTATAACTTTTCGCACTTCCTGGCAGGTGTTGATTACAAAGCCAGTTTTAATATTAGTTTAATCACTTAACAAAGCTCGTATTAATGCGTGAACGATCATTCTTTTTCTGTAATTACTCCCAATTATAAATAGATGAGTCTCCAATAATTACAGCATTTAAAAATGCAATATCTTCTTTATCATTTCAACTACTTATCCGCATTTAAACACATGATAGAGAAGTTTATGGATGTGTTCCCTATTCTTTTATGATTTTTAACAACAGATTGTGTAAAATTGCTTTATTTTGCACCAAATGAAAGAAACCACAGATTACCTGGATAATATAATGGATATTGTGCTGGCGTGCCGGAAAATTAATGGTAAAGTTGGAGCCCGCCTGAAACACTATTATGAGGACGATAAAACAATAATTGTAAAGCTATCCGGAAATGCCCAAATTACCGTTCCATTAATAATTGCAGAAAACGGAGTTAGCCAATTGACAAAGGAGGCAATTCAGAAAATAGTGGAAACATTTGAAATACATTTACTGATTTAAATCATTTATAAGCACCCTTTGGTTTCCTAAACTCTTATTCTTAGGGTTTACAAGAACTTTTAAGGTAACTTCGATGTTTAGGATTGAAATGAGGCAAAATGGCAACAATGCTCTCCATGAAAAAAATTAAAATTTCCATCGTTAATTGCTCGTATGTATTAGTTATTTTAATATCGAAATTCTTTTCTAAAAACAGTTTCATTTTTGCATTAAAATAATTACGAACGGAGCAGCCACCATAGCGGTTTTCAGACCTTTAAATTTGCGATAAAATACCTTCCGTTGATATTTTCAGTGAACAATGCTATGTTAAACTAAAGGGTAATCCCAATTCTAATTACCTAAAATATCGGAGCTCCCTCGCAATAAAACTCGTTAAATATAACAGCCTTCTATACTCAATTTATTCTTTATTTTTCATATCGGTGATCCATAACATCCATAGGGTTTACAAAGCAGAGAAGTCGAATATATATTTCGTGCCTTCTCCCGTTGGAACAGGTATTTTGAATTGTGCTGAAAAGGATATGTTTTACAGTTTTAAAAATAACGAGAATTACCTGAAATTTATCGAAGCTCCTAAGTAATAAACTCGACAAATGACGCAGTCTTAAAAACTCAATTTTTTCTT
>JALYPI010000037.1 GCA_030856445.1 Bacteroidota bacterium | reverse complement strand
TGGAATAAAGAAACTGAAATAGAAGATCTATCAAAAATTGATATTGGAATAATGCCTTTGCCAGATGATATGTGGGCAAAAGGAAAATGTGGCTTTAAAGGCTTGCAATATATGGCCCTTGAAATTCCATCAATTATGTCTCCTGTTGGAGTAAATAATGAAATAATTGAAGATGGAGTAAACGGTTTTCTTGCTAAAACAGAAGAAGAATGGTTTGAAAAGCTTTCTCTTTTAATTGAAAGCCCTGCTATTAGAAAAAGGTTGGGAAAAGCAGGAAGGCAAACTGTAGAACAAAGATATTCAGTTAAATCTCAAAAAGAGAGATATCTGGAAGTGTTTGAGAAAGTATTGGAAAGTAAATAAAAGCTGAGATAAGATTAAAAAAAGATTAATAAAATCTAGAAATTTTTCACTAACTAACAATATAAAAATGACCGAAAATCAAAAGTTCAACTTTCGATTTTCGGTCATTTTTATTATTCAAATTTTTAAATCTTGGTTTAACTACTCCTCTACAGCCTTTTATTAATACAAACAAGCCGGTATTTATCCGGTAATAATATTTAAGTAAAAGAAATTTATTTCAATTAAAATCTTTATCTACTTTTTAATCAAAGTGCCCCTTATTTTCAATAATTTAGGAAGAAAATTCAATAAAAAATCATGAAGTCCACATATGGTAATGTTTTTTTCTGCCTTATAACTTACTTCCTGAAAAGGAGTAACAACAAAATTATTTAAGCATTTTAAATCATTGACGCTTTCATAAAAACTACGGGTTAATTGCGGGTTATTGGTTGTTTTTAATTCAATGCACGCAATCGGTACAAGTCCATTTACAAGTAACAAATCCATTTCACTCCCATCATGTGTACGGTAATAATAAGCTTTAATATGGTTTGGAACAAGTTGTAGAATTTGCTCTATGGCATAACCTTCCCAGCTATAGCCTACTGCAGGATTAAATATTACATTCTTGGACTTGGTTATATCTATTAAATAATGCAAAAGCCCACTATCTCTTATATATATTTTAGGGCTTTTAACTATACGTTTTTTAGCATTTGTATAAAAAGCCGGTAATTTTCGAATCATAAAAGCACCTTCTAAATAATCAATATATTTATTTACGGTTGGTGCGCTAACATCAAGGCCTTTTGCAAAAGTCTGGGCATTCCATGCCTGTCCGTGAAAATGAGCAAGCATCCGCCATAATTTATACATTAAGGGGGAAGAAAAATTTACACCAAACAAATTATTCAGGTCCCGTTCAATAAAAGTGCGAAAAAAATTATCCATCCAGGTGAACCACATAGTTTCGCTTTTACTCAACCAGGCATCGGGGAATCCTCCCCTGAACCACAATTTATTCAAATCTGTTTGTTTTTTATAAACTTCAATGAGATTAAAGGGAGCAACTTCACAATAAGCTATTCTTCCGGCAAGAGTTTCTGAAATCCCTCTGACTAAATGTGGTGATGCCGACCCCAATAGTAAGTATTTGCCTTTTTTTTTATTTTTGTCAACCAAAGATCTTAATATGAAAAACAACTCCGGCTTCCTTTGCACCTCATCTATTATTACCATTTGCGCCTGTATTGATTGCAGAAAATATTCAGGGTCATGAAATCGGGTAAAATCAGCAGGGCTTTCTAAATCGAAATACAGACTTGTTAATTTCTTATCAATTCTTGTTTTTTTAGCAATTGTAGTTTTTCCACATTGTCTTGGCCCGATAATGGCCACCACAAGGAATTGTTTCAGCAGACTTTGAACTTCTTTTTCTTTTATCCGTGTTATCATAATACAAATATAGCAAATAAACGACCGAAAATCAAAACTTAAACTTTTGATTTTCGGTCGTTTATTTTTACTAATTATTGATTTTAAATGAATTACAAAAACATCAACAATTTATTTTTTTTTCGAATCTATTAATTCTAAAATTTTTGATCTCAAAATATTTCAAGTGTAATTAACATCATTCATGATGATACTTCTCTCCTTTTAAAATAGTCATTGCCCTATAAAATTGCTCTACAAAGAAAATCCGGACCATTTGATGAGAAAAAGTCATTCTTGAAAGGGATATTTTTTCATTAGCCCTTAAATAAACAGCCTCAGAGAAACCAAAAGGGCCTCCTGTTACAAAAACAAGCCTTTTTATTCCTGAATTCATTTTCTGATTAATAAAGGATGAAAAATCAACAGAAGAATACTGTTTTCCATTCTCATCAAGCAAAATAACACAATCAGATGAGCTTATATTATTTAAAATCAACTCCCCTTCTTTTTTCTTTTGTATATCAATTGTAAGATTTTTAGCGTTTTTTAAAACAGGTAAGGTTAATGTTTCAAAATTTATATAATGCTTTAGCCTCTTGGTGTAAATATCAAATCCTTGCTGAAGCCAAAGCTCATCGTTTTTTCCTATAACTATTAAAACTATATTCACTATTTTAACTGTAATATGTTATTTTTGTACTTTCACAAATGTAAAAGAAATCATATTCTTTGGCTTAAAATTTGAGAAAGAAAACATTTAAAACCGGTTTATACCATGAAAAACATTATTCTTATATCCGTTTTACTTATTACTTCTGCTATAGCAGCGGCTCAAACACATAATGCAGAGGCAATTGCACAAGCCTTTAAAACCGGCAATGCTAAAGAATTATCCAAATACTTTAGTTCTAATGTTGAACTAAAGGTTTTTAATAAAGAAGATGTTTACAGTAAAACTCAGGCTGAAATTATTGTAAAAGATTTTTTTACTAAGAATCAGCCAAAAAACTATCTCGAAGTACATAATGGCACTTCTAAAGCCGGAGCCCAATATATTATAGGGCAATTAAGCACATCTTCTGGCACATTCAGGGTTAATTACTTTCTAAAAAAAGTTGGGGAGTTATACCTGATTCAGGAACTTAGATTTGAAGAGGAATAAAATGCAGCATTTTTCAATTAATGATTTTATTGCCAGGTCTTTTAATGAAGATTCTGGAAATGGCGAAGGCGATCACACCTCTTTGGCTTGCATTCCCTTTGATGCCAATGGAAAAGCAAACCTAATTGTAAAAGAGAGTGGAATAATCGCTGGAATGGAACTGGCAAAGAAAATTTTCCAGTTTGCCGATAAAGACATTCATTTCACCTCTTTTATTAAAGATGGAGATGCAATTAAAGCGGGAGATATTGCTTTTACCGTAAAAGGAAAAACCCAAGCCATATTAAGAGCAGAAAGAATTGCTTTAAATTGCCTTCAAAGAATGAGCGGAATAGCAACTCATACCAGAAGGATTGTGAATATTCTTGAAGGCACGAACACCAAAGTACTTGACACCAGGAAAACAACACCCGGTATGCGTTATTTTGAGAAAATGGCCGTTAAAGCAGGTGGGGGTGAAAATCACAGATTTGGACTATACGATATGATTATGATAAAAGATAACCATATTGATTATGCAGGAGGAATTTCTCAAGCAATTGATCTGGTTCATAAATATCTTGAAAAAACAGGTAAAAAATTGAAAATTGAAATAGAAGCAAGAAATTTTAATGAACTTCAGGAAATACTAAATAAAGGAGGAATTAACCGAATTATGCTGGATAATTTCACCCCCGGAGATTTAAAAAATGCAATTGAAATAATCAATAAAAAATACGAAACCGAAGCTTCTGGAGGAATTACCGAAGAAAGTATAAGAGATTATGCCTTATCTGGAGTGGATTTCATTTCTATCGGAGCACTTACCCATCATATAAAAAGCCTTGATCTAAGCTTAAAGGCTGTAAAATAATGCAACAAAAAATTTTAAATTATATAAAAGGAATTAAAGTAATTTCAACTACTGTTGATTTGAGTAAAAAATTCACTCTGCCAGGGTTTGACGGCATTCCTCTTTATCATGTAATCAAATTCTTTATTCAGGGGATTCAAAAAAGCTCATTAACCACAAGGGCATCTGCGGTGGCTTTTAATCTTTTTATAGCTATTTTTCCGGGCCTTATTTTTCTTTTTACACTTATTCCCTACATCCCAATTGATGATTTTCAGTATCAGCTGCTGCTTTTAATGGAGGATATTTTGCCCTACAATGCTTATGAATCTATTAAACTAACTATTGAGGACTTAGTCACAAGACAAAGAGGAGGATTGCTTTCAATTGGTTTTGTACTTGCAGTTTATTTTGCCACAAATGGATTCAACTCTATTATAAGCGCCTTTAATGATTCCTTTCATATTGCAGAGTCAAGAAGCATTTTTATGCAATTTGTAATTGCCCTGGCTCTTGTTTTTATTTTCACCACTTTAATCCTAATAGCTATTGTTTTAATAATCTTCAGCGGAATAACATTGGAATATCTTTTAGAAAAAGGCATTTTGCAGGATAGTTTATATGTTTTCCTTCTACAGATAGGAAAATGGTTTATAATTGTTGCTTTGCTTTTCTTTTGCTTCTCCTTTATGTATTATATAGGACCAAGTAAAAAGTCTGAATTCCGTTTTATTTCCGCAGGTTCTACCCTTTCCACCTTGCTTTCTATAATCACCTCAGTTGGGTTTGCCTATTATGTCAATAATTTTGGCCAATACAATAAGCTATATGGCTCAATTGGAACAATTATAGTTATCCTTCTATGGATTAATTTTAATTCTTTAATTCTACTTATTGGCTTTGAACTCAATGCCAGTATTCGCAATGCTAAAAAACAAGGTCAACTTAAACCTATTGAGGGATTAATTGTAGAATGACCAAAAAAATTGGCTAAATTTTCTTTTATTTCTATAGTTCTCTAATATAAAACAGCTTCATTTTGCCTGTTTCTCTGAAATTTGAAGCTTTTGCCACAAAAAAAGTTTTAACTTCGCTTTCCCAAAAACTTAAAATACTGGCAAAATGAAGAAAAGCATACTTTTTTTATCTGTAATTTTATTTTCTCAAACCAACCTTTTTTCTCAAACATATAATGCCCTTCAGCCTCCTAATACTTATAGGAATGCTGACAATCCATATTATTGGCAAAATCGCAAACCAAATGATGCATACTGGCAGCAAGATGTGTATTATACCATTAAGGCCAATGTTGATGAATTAACGGATATTATTACCGGAAATGAAGAGTTAATTTACTGGAATAACTCTCCCGATGAACTAACCTTTGTTTATTTCCATCTTTACCAAAATGCTTTTCAACCTGATTCTTATTATGATAAACTTCATGAAGAAAACAATGTACATCCAGCATATGGTAATTATGAACGCCAAAAATTAGGAACAGAAATATCAAAAATAACTGTTGACAACCTTGAAGTTAAAACTGAACTTGACAATACAGTACTGAAAGTTTTCCTACCCAAACCATTAAAGAGTGGTGAATCAATTAAATTCAACATTGATTTTAAAACATATTTTGACAAAGGCGGAAGTGTAAGAAGAAGAATGAAACTTTTTAATGCTTATGGGTATAAGCATTACGATGGCGTACTATGGTATCCCCGAATTTCAGTTTATGACCATAAATTTGGCTGGACAACCGATCAGCACTTGGGAAGAGAATTTTATGGTGATTTTGGAACTTTTGATGTGGAACTTACATTTGCCAACAACTTTGTTTTAGATGCTACTGGTAACCTTATTAACAGAGATGAAGTGCTACCTAAAGAATTAAGACAGAAGCTAGATATTAAAAATTTTAAAGATAAGCCGCTTTATGAAGCTCCTTCTGTTGTCATCCCCTATGACAGTACAATACGTAAAACCTGGAAATTTCATGCTGAAAACGTTCATGATTTTGCATGGACTGCTGACCCTACTTATAGAATTGGAGAGTCTGAATGGAACGGAGTGAAGACTATTTCTCTTGCTCAAGAGCCTCATGCATCGAGATGGCAATATGCTGCCGAATTTGCAGCCAAAGTGATAAAGGTTTACTCAGAGGATATTGGCATGTATGCATATCCTAAAATGATCGTAGCTGATGCAAGAGATGGAATGGAATATCCTATGTTAACTTTAAACGGAGGATTTGATCCAGATCACAGAGGTTTACTTGCCCACGAAATTGGACATAACTGGTTTTATGGAATGATCGGAAACAATGAAACTTACCGTGCATTTATGGATGAGGGGTTTACCCAGTTTTTAACTTCATGGAGCTTAAGACGTATTGATGGAGAAGAAATGGTACTTTCTCAGCCAGCTTCATCTTATGTGAGGAAATATAAAGAACCAACAAATACCATGGACAGAAATGTCTACTATGGTTATATGGCCGATGCCATTGTTACTTCTGATGACGCTTGTTTAAATACTCATTCCGATCAGTTTGGTGGCGCCCTAAGGCACGGTGGCGGATACAGACAAGTGTATTATAAAACTGCTACTATGCTTTACAACCTTCAATATGTGCTGGGTGATAGTTTATTTTGGAATGCAATGCAACATTATTTTAATCAGTGGAAATTTGCTCACCCCTATCCGGAAGATTTCCGTAATTCAATTATTAATTACACCAATGTAGATTTAAATTGGTTTTTTGATCAATGGCTTGAAACTACAAAGAAAATTGATTACAAGGTAAAATCAGTCCGTAAAGGAGAAGGTGACGATAAATACTTAATCACTTTTAAAAGAAAAGAGCGAATGCAAATGCCTATTGACTTTGATGTAATTGCAAATAACGACTCTGTTTATAGTTTTCACATTCCTAATAATTGGTTTGAAAAGCAGACTAAAGCAACAATTCTTCCAAGATGGATAGGATGGGACAAATTACAGCCCAAGTATACTGCAGAAGTAACCATTCCAGAAGGAATAAAAAATGTTGTTATCGACCCTTCCGAAAGATTGGCAGATGTTAACATGTTAAATAACAGCAAGAAACTACCTATTTCCCTAAAGTTAGATCATAAGGTATATAATCCTCCCAGCTGGAAAAAATTTGAATTATCTGCCCGTCCTGATTTATGGTATAATGGCTATGATGGAATTAAAGCAGGATTTAACATAAATGGCGATTATTTTAATAAACATCATATTTTTGATTTAACCACATGGTATAATACAGGACTTCTTCAAAATAATCAAATGGCAAGCTTTGCACCTACTGATTATGACAGGATTAATTTCCGTCTTACTTATAAAACTTCTATGGAGAAGTATTTAAGAAAAAGCAACTTCTTCATGTCTGCCCGCTCTCTTGATGGGCTACGCATGGCTACTGCAGGTTTTGAAAGGTTTAATCAACACGAAAACAATAGAGTGTATGCTTATTTCAAAACAATGATAAGACCTGATACCAGCAATCTACTTTATCTTTTATATCCTAATGAATGGATACCTAACCAATTTAACAACACAGTAAACGTTGGAATGGATCACAATTATCAGTATACAAGAGGGCAGGGATTGATCAATTTAAATTTACGCACTTCAGCATTTGGTGATTATGATTATTCCATGCTTACTCTTAATGTTGTAAATTATAATAAGCTTGGCCGCTTTGATATCAATACAAGAACATTTGCTCAATACGGAATTGCAACATCCCTTCCCTTGGAATCTGCTCTTTATATTTACGGGGCTAATCCTGAGGAGCTAATGGAAAATAAATATACCCGTTCTGCAGGAATTGTTCCTCCTGAATGGGGTGGATTTGGAGTTACAACCAACCATTTTCATCATGGAGGTGGTTTAAACTTAAGAGGATATTCAGGATATCTTGCCCCTGTTGTAGATAATGAGGATAATTTAATACTAGCCTACAGAGGTTTATCAGGAGCTGCATTTAATATAGAAGTAGAATTTGATCGTCTTGTAACTCTTATGCCAAGAAGATTACGTAATACCTTTAAAATTGATACTTATTTGTTTGCTGATGCTGGTGTAATTAGCATAAATTCACCGGGAGAAATGATTCAGTTTGACAACATAAGGGCAGATGCAGGAGTTGGAACAGCACTTACTATTAAAAAATGGGGTCCTCTTCAAATGGTAAATCCTCTAACTATTCGCTTTGATGTTCCATTTTTCTTAAACAGAACACCAGCTGTTGAACCTGATTTTCTTCAATTCAGATGGGTTGTTGGGGTAAGCAGAGCTTTTTAAACAAAATAATGCATAAAAAAAGATGCTGATCTAAAAAGGTCAGCATCTTTTTTTGTTTCTATATTTTTCTCTTAATTATTTACAATACTTAAAATCCTTGCCAGTATATCTTGCACTAGTACCAAGATATTCTTCAATTCTAAGCAATTGATTGTATTTTGCGATCCTGTCTGAGCGAGAGGCCGAACCTGTTTTTATTTGTCCTGTACTCAATGCAACAGCTAAATCTGCAATTGTTGCATCTTCAGTTTCTCCAGAACGATGACTCATTACAGAAGTATATGAATTAGACTGTGCCATTTGTACAGCATTAACTGTTTCAGTCAATGTTCCTATCTGATTTACTTTAACAAGAATGGAATTGGCAATTCCTTTACTGATTCCTTTAGATAATTTCTCAGTATTGGTAACAAACAAATCATCACCCACCAATTGAATTTTATTTCCAATTTTATCCGTTAATAGTTTCCATCCATCCCAATCGTCCTCATCAAGTCCATCTTCAATGGAAATAATAGGATATTTTTCTGCCCAGTCTTTCCAAAAATCCACCATTTGAGCAGAGGTTAATTTATCTCCTGTTGATTTTTTTAGGTGATAAACTTTTTCTTCTGAGTTATAAAATTCAGACGCTGCAGCATCAAGTGCAATATAAATATCCTCTCCAGGTTTATATCCTGCCTTTTCAATTGCCTGCAATACTACTTTTATAGCTTCTTCATTCGATTTTAAGTTAGGTGCAAAGCCACCTTCATCACCAACATTTGTGGAAAGACCTTGTTTTTTTAATACAGCCTTAAGATGATGAAAAACTTCAGTGCCCATTCTTAATGCCTCACTAAATGATTCTGCACCTACGGGCATTATCATGAATTCTTGAATATCAATGCTATTATCAGCATGAGATCCTCCATTAAGAATATTCATCATTGGGATTGGAAGCAAATTGGCGTTTATACCACCAACATATCTATAAAGCGGCTGGGCAAGTTCGTTGGCTGCAGCATTTGCAACAGCAAGAGAAACGCCCAAAATAGCATTGGCACCCAAGTTGGATTTATTTGGTGTTCCATCCAAATCAATCATGGCTTTGTCTATTTGGCTTTGGCTAAATATATCTAAACCCGAAATTTCTTCACTAATAGCGCCATTTACATGGCTTACTGCTTTTAAAACTCCTTTTCCTAGATAAACACCATTATCGCCATCACGTAGCTCAACAGCTTCATGCTTTCCAGTAGATGCACCTGATGGAACAGCTGCTCTTCCATACCCTCCTGCATCTGTTATAACATCAACCTCTATAGTAGGATTTCCTCTTGAATCCAAAATCTGCCTAGCCTTTACTGAAGAAATATATCCCATTGAACAGTATAATTTTATTAATTAAAAATGAATTATTATTTAAGTACTTCTGTTTTGTTATTTTTATTTGATGTTACAAATTCCTCCATGTTTTCAATAAACATATCAAAAAGATATCTGGAATCTAAAGGTCCCGGACCAGCCTCAGGATGGTATTGCACAGAAAAAGCTCTTTTGTTTTTAACTCTAAAACCAGCAAGGGTTCCATCATTAAGATGATAATGGGTAAGTTCTACCTGTTCACTATTTTCTGCATCCTCTTTACTTACACAAAACCCATGATTTTGGGAAGTAATTTCACTTTTCCCTGTAATTGTATTTTTAATAGGATGATTTATTCCGCGATGCCCATTGTGCATTTTAAATGTTGAAAGACCACTAGCCCAAGCCAATATCTGATGGCCCAGACAAATCCCAAATAATGGATAATCTTTTTTTACAATTTCTATAACCTTTTGAACTGTTTCAGGCATTACAGATGGATCCCCAGGGCCGTTTGAAATTAAAAATCCATCAGGATTCCATGCAAGCATTTCCTCTACTGAAGTATTCATTGGAAAAACCCTTATTGAGCATCCTCTTTCTTCAAGGTTTCTTAAACTATTAAACTTAACTCCAAGATCCAGCACAGCTACTTTATATTTGCCTTCTTCTTTGCCATAATCGTAGGCTTTTTCAGTGGTAACTTTTGATGATAACTCAAGACCTTTCATTGAAGGCACTTTTGATAATTTTTCTTTCAATATATCCACATTGGTTTCCTCAGAAGAAATAATAGCATTCATAGTACCTTTATCCCTAATATACCTAACCAACGCTCTTGTATCAATATCTGAAATTCCAACAATATTTCCTTCAACAAAATAATTTTGAAGGGATTTATTTGCCCTTGTCCTGGAATATCCATCATTAAATACTTTACAAACCATACCGGCAATTTTTATGGAATTCGATTCAGCCTCGTCTTCCAATACTCCATAATTTCCAATATGAACATTGGTCATTATAATAATCTGTCCAAAATAAGAGGGATCTGTAAATATTTCCTGGTATCCAGTCATTCCGGTATTGAAACAAATTTCACCTGTTGTGGTTCCAATTTTCCCGGCTGACTTGCCATAAAATACTTTTCCATCTTCCAAAACTAAAACTGCGGGGGCTTTCTCAGTAAACTTCATCTATTTTTTTATTTAGCTATATTTTTGTGGTAATGCACTTTTAAAAGAATAGGCAAAATTACTTTATCCTTTTCTAAAATTAACCTTTTATTTTAAAAATTTATATTCTTTTATTCACATATTTCAATAAAAGAGAATAAAAACAAAACTTAATACTTTTATCAATAAAGATCACTAATTTATAAGTCAAAAAAAAAGGATAAAGTAAAATACTTTATCCTTTTTTAAAAAATTATATCGCCAATTATTCACTTTTTGGCTCTTCACCCTCTTCTTTAGCAGTAGATTTATTTTCTGCTGATTCAGGAGCTTTTTCTTCGGCTGCTTTAGCTTTTGGTGTTTTAGCTTTAGCTTCAGGGGCTTTTTCTTCAGTTGATTTAGCCTTTGCTTTTGGAGCTTTAACTTTAGCCTCAGGAGCAGCACCTTCAGTTTCCTCTGATTCAGTAGATTCTGAACCAGTTTCTTTTTTCTTTGAAGTACGTCCTCTTCTTGTAGTTTTAGCTTTTTTATCCGTCTTATCTTTCAACATTAGTTCATTAAAATCAACCAATTCAATAATGCACATTTCTGCATTATCACCTAATCTATTGGCC
>JALYPI010000027.1 GCA_030856445.1 Bacteroidota bacterium | reverse complement strand
GAAAGGAAAAATTTATTTAAAAGCCTTTGCTTTGTTTACCAGCAATGAATTAATTAAACTTATATTATTGAGTTCTTTTAGATATTTGATATTCTTCCTGCAGTTTTACATTCTACTATTGATATTTAACATTGAGCTTCAATATACAGATGCTATGATTTTGCTGCCTGTCATATTTTTAGTAATCAGTATAATTCCTTCTTTTGCAATAGTGGAATGGGGAGTAAGAGGATCCGCAGCCTTGTTTTTTATAAGTGCAGTATCAGCAAACAGCTCGGGGATACTTGCGGCAGCCACATTACTTTGGTTGATCAATATTGCCTTGCCGGCAATTATAGGAGCAGTATTTATTACAAACCACAAATTATCCATAAATGAATTCTGATTGGTTCGTTTGGATGGTTACTCTAAGCATTGTTGTTTATGCGCTTGTTATTTCTGTTGCTACATTTTTTTGGATTAAATTTAAACCACTTTCTAGCAACAATTCCAAAGTATTGCCAGTTTCAATTTCGGTAATAATTGCTGCAAGAAATGAAGAGGACAATATTGTTAATTGTCTTGAATCAATATTCGATCAAAATTACCCAATAGAATATTTTGAAGTCATTGTAGTAAACGATAATTCCACCGATTCAACAGCTTTGGTAATTGAGAAATGGATAAAAAAGCATAAAAAAAATGCTAAGTTAATCCATCTTCCTATAGATGTAAAAACAAAGTCATATAAAAAACTGGCAATTCAAACTGCAATAAAAGTAGCCATAGGAGATTTAATAGTTACAACAGATGCAGATTGCCTGGTGAGTAATAACTGGCTTAACTCCATAGCTCATGAATACAATAAACACGGGCACAAAATGATAGCAGGTCCTGTTTTTATATCTCCGGTTGAATCCTTCTCCCATAAACTTCAGAATATTGAATTAGCTGCTTTAATAGGCATAGGAGGTGCGTTTTTGCAAGCAGGAATACCTGTTATGTGTAATGGGGCTAATCTCATTTATGAAAAAAAATCATTTTTAGAAATAGAAGGATTTAAATCAATTGACAATAGAGCTTCGGGAGATGATATGCTGCTGATGCTTAAATTTAAAAAGCATTTTGGAGCCAAAAGCATTGGATTTCTTAAAAATCCTGATGCTGTGGTTTATACAAAACCTGTTGAAAAATTTAAAATATTCTTTCAGCAAAGGAAAAGATGGGCCTCTAAATCTAAAGAATATCAAGACCTTGCAGTTGTTTGCCTTGCTGGTATTGTTTTTTTTGCAGCTTTTTCTTTATGTATTTGTTTAGTATTGTCATTTATTTCCAATAAATTCGCATTCTTATTTATATTCTTGTTTTCAATGAAGAGTACAATTGATTTTATATTTTTATATTCAATATCTTCATTTTTCAAAAACAGGAAATGGCTATGGTTAACCATTCCTGGGCAATTGTTAAATATTATTTACGTTCCGGTTATTGCAATAGTATCTCAATTTGGGGGATATCATTGGAAAGGAAGAAAGCTAAGTTAATCGCACTATTATAGTTTATGTTTTTTAGAAAAAAAGATCAAGATTTTTATTCCCGTTCACTTACTTATTATACTTGGAAACGTTTAAGGAGAAGTAAACTAGCGATTTTTGGAATAGTTGTAATAGGAATTTCCGTTGTTGTTGCAATACTTGGTTCTATTATAAGGCCAGATTCAACACCTATGGCCAATGAAATGCTTTTGCAACTAACAGCTAAGGAGCCAGGATTTACCGCCACTATATTAAAAGTCAGAAAGAATAAAGAGGTGAATTCAACAAATATTTTTGATAAAATGTTGTTTGGGGGCACTGAAAACAAATACAATGAAATTCCAATTAATCGTTTCTGGTTTGAAGAAGATCAGATAGTTGTTGAGCAATATACCGGACTTAAAGAATATGAGGGTGTTAAAACGAAATTTCATATTGCAGATGTATTGTACCCTTTGGATTATAATATTAAATATGAAAACTTTGTCGATAAAGGATTTTTAGAATTTCAAACTCTTAAGGGAGAAAAAATCAACAGTTCTCTGGAAGATTTAAGAAAGCAGATCGAAAAGAAAAACATTGTTTCTCAAACATATATATTAGGCACTGATCGTTTCGGAAGAGATATGCAAAGCCGTTTAATGGCAGGCACAATAGTTTCACTTTCTGTTGGATTTATTTCTGTTTTTATTTCTTTAATAATTGGAATTACTTTAGGAGCAATTGGTGGTTTTTTTAAGGGTAGGGTAGATGATTTTATTGTTTGGTTGATTAACGTTGTATGGTCTATTCCAACCCTTTTATTGGTAATTGCAATTACATTGGCTCTTGGAAAAGGATTTTGGCAAGTGTTTATTGCAGTTGGTCTTACAATGTGGGTAGAAGTGGCTCGTGTGGTAAGAGGGCAGATACTAAGTCTTCGTGAAAAAGAATTTGTAGAAGCAGGAAGGGCACTTGGGTTTTCAGATAGCAGGTTGATTTTTCGTCATGTGTTGCCAAATGTGATGGGCCCTGTTATTGTAATTTCTGCAGCTAATTTTGCCTCTGCCATTTTAATTGAAGCCGGATTAAGCTTTTTGGGAATAGGAGCACAGCCTCCAATGGCATCCTGGGGAACCATGATAAGAGATCATTACGGTTATATTATTACTGGAAATGCATTCCTTGCATTTATGCCCGGATTCGCCATTATGTTAATGGTACTTGCATTTATGCTTGTTGGTAACGGCCTGCGAGATGCTCTTGATAGCAGATCTGCAAATGAAGTTGAGAAAACTCCAGGGCCTGCAGTTTAAAATAAAATTAAACCGCTTATAAAAATTATTGTCCCTATAAACATTAAAACAAGTGTGAAAGGCAAAATTTCTTTTGCTTTAAGACCTGTTATTCCCAAAAGTGGTAAAGCCCAGAAAGGTTGCAGCATATTTGTTAACTGATCACCATAAGCTAAAGCCATAATTGCTTTTGAGGGCAAAACATTTAACTTTAATGCAGCTTCCGCTATAATTGGTCCTTGTATTGCCCATTGTCCACCTCCGCTTGGTACAAAAATGTTTACTATTCCTGCACTAATTAAAGTAAGCACCGGAAAGGTTTGAGTTGTTGATATGGAAATAAAGAAATCTGAAAGCAAAACTGTAAGTCCTGAATATTTCATAATTCCCATAATCCCAAAATACAAAGGGAATTGAATTAAAATACCTGATGCACCTGATATCGCATTATCAACGGCAAACAAAAACGACTTTATATTAGAATGAAATGCAATTGCAAGCCCCAGCAAAGTCATATTGATGAAGTTAGGGGTAATAACACCCAATGAAATTGTTTGAGGTTCAATAAATATCAAATAAAAAATCCAGAGAAGAATAATGCCTCCTGTAATAAGCGAAATGAGCCTTGAATTGTCTATTTTTTCCGCCCCTATTAATTTTTGTTCACTTATCTGTACTATTGGTTTTAAAGTAATGTCTGGAATAGAAGTTCTTGCATACTTGCCTAACAAATACATTAATGAAGGCAGCATAATTAAAAGAGCAATTGAAACAGCAATATTCATATTAGAAAATACTGTTTGTGATTGTGAAATTATACCTAATTGATGCTGTAAAAAATGTCCGCTTTCTGCTACTTTTATAGGAGCTGAACCAGATAAACCCCCATGCCACACCATTAGTCCTGAATATCCTGCAGCTCCGATTAGTCCGTAATTAATCTTATATCCTTTTTTTACTGCATTTTCTGCAACTTTTCGGGCAAATATAGCTCCAAACACAAGTCCCAGCCCCCAATTGAAAAAACTTACAATTAATGTAAGAAGACAAACAATTGCTGCTGTCTTTGCAGTTTCAGAGCAATTTTGAACCAGTAGATTTATTAAGGAGTCCACAGGTTTTGATAAGGCAAGAACATGTCCAAGTACGAGTATTAGCATCATTTGCATTGCAAATACCATAAGGTCTGAATCCCATACTCCGGAATACCAATAGCTGGATAGATTAATTATATAAGCATTAGGGTCGCCAACAGGAGAGTCAGTAAAAATGCCTGCCAGAACAAAAGTAATTACTGTTAATATAAGCGCAATTGCAAAAGGCGAGGGGAGAATTTTGTGAAATGATTCAGCAAATTTGTCGGAAAAATTCATTGTTTTAAGGATGAATGTTTTTGTTAAAATATTTTTTTCAAACCCTTGAAAAAAATATTTCCTGTAATATTACCCATATTAAATAAAAAAAGCCGCCCAAATGAGCAGCTTTATTTATTGGTTTTTAAATATTAAAATGGCAGATCATCATCAGCCGCTGGCAAAGTTCCATTTAATGATTCACCTGAAGGTGCAGATGCAGCAGAAGCCTGAACTGATCCAGCTTCTAAAATATCAATTTTCCAAGCCTGCAGGTTTACAAAATATTTTCCATTATATTCATTTCCTCTTATGTTAAAACTCACTTTAACATCACTTCCCGGAGCGATTTTGTCAATAAGACTTGTTTTGTCTTTTATTAACTCCAACTTTATATCCTGAGGATACTGCTCATTTGTTGTTACTACAAATTCTCTTTTTGTAAAGCCACTATCAAAAGTTTGTGTTTCACTTACTAATTTGACTTTTCCTGTTAATTCCATCATACTTTAAATTTTTTATATATTGAACTTTGAAAATGTAAAAATACGTTATTTTAAAAACATAAAAAACTACTTTTAATTATCCATTAAAAGTTAAAAGTGTTTTCCAAGCATCCCTTACTTTGCCTTCCTTTAGAAGAGCCCTTGCCATTTCATGTAATTCCCTCTGAAGTTCTTCCGGTTTATCCTTTAATCTAATAAAAAGGTCACTCAGCTCCATTAATTTAAATTCATTTACCTCTGTTTCATCAGGGAGTTTTTCAACATTTCCAAGTTTTCCCAGGTCATTTCCCGTTAATATATTGCTGTTAACAATGCTTTTTGGAATTTGATCAACTCCTATTCCCATTGTTGCCAAAGGTTTTTCAACTTCAAATAAGGCTTCTCCATTTGCCCTGCAATACCAGTTTCCGCCCATTCTTGCTACTAAGTCAATTTTAAAGGGATCAATCATATTATTTTCATTAAGCACATCTTCACTAATATGCATTTTAACAATTTCGCAAACTATAAGGTTTCCTGCTCCTGCCGAATAACCTAATTCAATAATATTAATCACCTTGCATTCCATTTGAACTGGTGATTCTTTAACCCTGAAAGGTTTTACTAAATCTGAATTAATTGGAGTAAATCCGGATTTTTCAAACTCGTTCACTCCTTTATGATATTCAGTGCTGGCAAGTGACATTTGCTCCACCATTTCATAACTTACCATATTTATAACAACCTCTTTTACTTCTTTTATGTTTTCAAAAGTATGTTTAGTGGTGTTGTCTCTTCCTCGTCTTGCTGGCGAAAAAACTGCTATGGGAGGATTAGCGCTAAAAACATTAAAAAAACTAAACGGGCTTAAGTTTGGGTTGCCTTCTTTGTCCATTGTGCTTGCAAAAGCAATAGGACGAGGTGCAACAGCTCCTAATAAATAGCTATGAAGAATTGAAGTTTTTGTTTCTTTTGGGTCAATCGTTAACATTTTGAATCTTTTTGTTTGTTGCTTAACTGCAAAAATAACAATAAACAACGCCATAGCCCAAAATATTGAGGATGTAAAATAAACTGTTTAATTAAAAGTTAAAATTTATAGTGAAAGAATTCAGTAAATATAATTTTTGAAATAAAAAATTTATATCTTTGCAGTCCTTAA
Organism: Bacteroidota bacterium; assembly: GCA_030856445.1. Taxonomy (GTDB): domain Bacteria; phylum Bacteroidota; class Bacteroidia; order JACCXN01; family JACCXN01; genus JACCXN01. The sequence continues at coordinate 6,707 of JALYPI010000027.1, read as the reverse complement.
AAAAAGAGAATGCGGATGTGGCGTAATTGGCAGCCGCGCCAGACTTAGGATCTGGTGCCGTAAGGCGTGGGGGTTCGAGTCCCTTCATCCGCACTGATAAAAACCGTAATTAACTATTTTAGAGTTGGTTACGGTTTTTTATTTGCTTTCTTTCCCCACATTTTCCCCGCAAATTGGGGATCAAGTCCAATTGTTGGGGATTAGGTATTCAAAATATAAAATTAGTTCTAATTAACCTTTGGGTTTTTAAACAACCTTATTAATATCTAATTCTAAAGATATTAATAATCTATAAAGGCTATATGTTGTAAGATTTGCTTTCCCCTGCTCTATTTTAAGAAGCTTTTTTTACTTATATCTGTCATTGCTTCAAGGTCATAAAGCGTTAAACTCGCAATATTTACAAGGGATTTTAAAAATTAAATTAGATAAAAGAGGAGTTTTACCATTTCATTCAACAGGTGAAATTCTTAAAAGTATCAATTCTCTGATGAAGTTTTATCCTCTCTCTCTTTCAAGATTTTGCTTTTACAATCTTGGGTATTCTTTGGTCAGTTAAAATTTCTTCAATTGTTGTAGATTATTAAAAATATAATTTCAAATTAATTTGCTAAGATTAATAATATTCATTTAATCTGGCTTTTTTAAGGACAAATTCAACTTTTTTATCGATGAAAAACAACACTATCTTTTTTTATTACTAAAGTATTCCTTTTTATTTTTTTAACTGGATTTAGTTATAAAGCTTTTACTCAAGGGCAAGGACAACAGCCAATTAATTTTAAAATGGGAGGAAATAACTCTGCTAATACCTCAGAACAGATTGGACTAAAGACCGATTCCGATTTATCTATAATTACTGCTGATACTTCTCGAATGGAAATTACTAGAGAAGGTGATGTGAAAATAAAGAAAGATTTTTACCTAGAGAAACATCTTGGTCTGATAAATGAAAGAAGATTAATTGAAATAACACAAGGCGGAAAATTATCCCCCCTTTCAACTGAACAATTAATTTCTCGTTTATTCACTTCCGATTGTTGGGAAGCGGTGCCTGACACTAGAGATCCCCTTATGAGTGGTATGTTTATGCTCAAGGTTCCTGCTTGGGCATATAAGTCAGGTGTGATATATACAGGAAGTACTTGTCCTGCAAAAGTGGGTATTGGTACAGACATACCTGTTCAAAGATTGGATGTAAGGGGTGGAGGGCATTTTTCAGGTAATTTAGGAATAGGGATAACAAGTCCTCAACATAAATTACATGTGCATAATGGCAATATTTTACTATCAGGAAGTTCAAGTAGTTTGCTTTTTGACAATGGTGGTAGTACGTGGGGTAATTGGGGAATAGAATACGATAGTAATTCAGGAGGTTTAAATTTCTGGAAACCCTCTGGAAGTACTGGTGGCTTTGGTAATTATTTTTTATTTTTAAAGAATAATGGTAAAATAGGAATAGGAACTAACAATCCTCAAGCTAACCTACATGTAGTTGGTGACGGACAATTCACAAGTAAAGTAAGAATTGGAACTACACATAATTCTGGCGTACACTCAAATTATGCCTTGTCTGTTGATGGAAAAATTGTGGCTAAATCTTTTTACGTAACTATGAGCAGTTGGGCAGATTACGTTTTTAAACCTGATTATAATTTAATGCCATTAAATGAAGTGAAAGATTTTATCAATACACATGGACATCTTAATGGAATACTTTCAGAAAAAGAAATTATTGCAAATGGACTAAATGTTACAGATATGATATTGCAACAACAGATAAAAATTGAAGAATTATATCTTTATCTTATAAAAACAAATGAAAAATTAATAACATTAGATTTAGAAAATAATAAACTAAAACAACAAATACTTATACTAAGTGAAAAAGAATAATATCAGAAGATAAATATTATTTACATATAAAATTAGGTACATAGAAAGATCAGTCTTAAAAAGAGAACAAAATATAGGGAATTGGATTATCTTTAAAGATTGATAATATAGATGATCAAAATAAAAAACAAATCAAGTATTTTGTTTAATGCAAAAAAGGTAGAATAATGAAGATGAAAAAAAGGTTTCTTTTAATTTGTAGTGTTCTTATGTTAAAGACCCTATGCTCCTATGCACAAAACGATCGTTTAAAGTATAGTATTAATTCATCTTTAATAATATCATCGTATAATAAAAAATTATATTTCTATCCAAATTTAACAATTAACTATCAAAAGTATTCTTTGTTTTTTGGTCCTGCTTTTGACTATTACCCTTTTTTTGAATTAGATGCTAAGAAACAGAATATGTTTTATGGTGGTTATCAATATTTGTTTTATTCTAAAAACAAGTTATCGTTAGGCGTTGAGATTGCTGGCTTTTATTCAACAGGGAAATATCGTTTTTATACAAGTTCTACCACATATCAATTGAGTGATCCCCTAAAAATGAGACAACATGGTACAGCCTCATTTCGTAAATTCAGTATAAATCCTGGAATTAATGTTAACTGGAACTTTGCATATAAGTTCTTTTTGAATCATACCAGTAGTTTTGGACTAGAAGAACGTAAGACTATTTGGAATTATGACGATCCTATTCTTGAGGATGATATATCCAAACACAGGATTTTTAACTTTATCCTCAGATTTGGAATTGGATACACTTTTTAAATTAAAATAAATTTAGCTAATTGTGATTAACATTAATACTAAGAGTGAAAATAAAACCTAAAGGCTGAATTTGATAAATTTTTTTTTAATTAATTATAATTCTCTCTAATGAAACATATTCTTCTAATTATAATTTTGCTTTTAAAACTTCAAAGTTTTGGACAAACTAATTTGATTCATAACAGTGGGTTTGAGACTCGTTATCTTGGTTCTGATCCTAATGCTCCCGATAAGATGGGCCAGATTCAGATAGATTATGGAGGGTTAAAGCAAGATGATATTTATTTAACAGAATGGAGATCAGAGGTAGATATGTAAAAGATGAAGAAAAGAATTTAGAACATTGGCTTCACTCTCCTGATTTATTTAGAAAAAACTGGTGGGATATCATGGAACGAATAATGGAGAATACTGTATTGGAATGGGAAATTATGAACTTATTCAACAAAAAATTTATGGATCTGCTAAACCCCAAAATCAAACGGCCTATATACTTACTATGTATATTAAGCTTGCCGGCGATAATATAGGACAAAATTTTCTGCCTGCTTATGACTCTGAACTTAAGATTTATTTGGCAAAGAATGAAATAAAATATAAATCAGAAAGTGATTTTGATGATGTATGCACAAATAAATATATTGAGCATCAAGTTGGATTACTTCAGGACATTTTGGAGGTAGCCAACATTGAATTATCTCTAACTTCTATGCCTTTCAATTCAGGATGGCATAAAATTGAACGAGTTATGAATTTTGATTATATATCATCTGTCGATTGGTTTGCCATTGAAACAAGAAAAAAAAATTATACAGGAAATCCTTTTGTATCAAATTGCGAAGACAATCTGTATGTAGCTATTGATGATGTTAGCTTAGTACCAGTATGTGAACATCCATGTGCACCTAGTTTAGGTCAAATTAGCAGTTATGTCAGTAACGCTGTAAATACAACTCAGCCTTTTGTTGCAAACATTAACAACGCTATGGGTTATAGACTGGACATTAAAAATGAATATGGAGAAGTATTCATTAGTAGAACAGAATTTGACCCTAATGGTTTAAGTGACTTTAATCTTGCTCCTAATTCTTGGAGAGTATATTGGGATGGACGAGATAATTATGGAATTCCAGTACAGTTTGATATATATCCTTATTCTTGGATTTGTTTATAGATTAAAAGTAAATCAACATCATATTGATGTGAATAAAATTCTTGAGAGTTGAAGGCTTTTTCCTCTTCTTCCCCAAATGCATGTTCAATAGTCATTTTTTAATTATATATAAATGGTAAAAGATGAAATATTTGTTATTATACTTTTATTATTTAAAATATTCTGCTAATTGTATAGCCTTTTCTGTTTCTGTCTTTCCAATATATTTCAGGAACTCTGATTCCGTACTATGGCCTGTCATGTATTTCAATAATGAAGTTGGGATATGTCCATATTTATTTGTAGCACCACTCCTATGGCCAATATGGGAAGTCACCAATTCGTGTTTTGGAAACACTCCGCTTACTTTGCGCGTTACTTTATCCAGTGTTACTGTTTTACTTCCCTTTATACTTTCCGTTAGCCCTGCAATCCTACAAACTTCTTTTATATATTCATTATAGCGCTGGTCACTTATTCGCCTTGGAAAATCTCCGTTTCTTTTTCTAAGAATTGCTCTAACTTTTGGGCTTAATGGAATCACCATGTTCTTCCCCGTTTTAACTTGTGTGAATTCAATTAAAGGTACTTCCCCTTCAAATCGTATCATTTCTTTGTTGAAGCGCATAAAATCGGACACCCTTTGTGCTGTTTCGCATGAAATAATCAACCAGTCCCTTGCATTAATTAAATAATCAAATTCAAAATTTTTATTGTTAATTTTCTCCAGTTCATCCATGGTTAGGTATATCTTTTCTGTTTTTTTTAATTTTACAGATATTTTTTTCAACTGAAAATGTGTTTCTATACCATTGTCCTGTGCGTGGTAGCAAATGGTTTTAATAAATTTAACCGTTCGAGCAATAGTATTAGGGGAGTATTTTTCTTTTGTGCAATAATCCTCAAATTGTAACTGAAAATCTGCATGAACATCTTTTATAAAATATTCGGTTTTATTAGATTTTTCAAATCTTTCAATCAGATGCTTGTAAACGTTATTTCTTTTGTATGTTGATGTGCCGATTGCATTCTTTTTATGTAAGTTAAAATAATCAATATATGAACTTAATTTAGTAGGGATGGTTTCAACCAATACTGGTGGATTAATGAATTCTTTTAACCATTGAGTATTGATTATCTGTTTCCCTACACTATTATTATAATGTTTTATTAGGTCTGCGCTAAGTTTTATTAGGTCTTCATTTAGCTGTTTGCCTTTCGATTCTTTTTTATGGGGATACCCTTTTGAATTACTCCAGTCCTTTGAATTAATAATATAGTTGGTTTTTGCAGTTATATCAATTAAGCGCCCTTCTTTAAATCTTAAATAAATACTTGACGTTTCAGATTTGCCTCGAATTATATATTTTATAGTTGCCATAGAGCAAATATATAACTTTCCCCATATCTTCCCCACATTTTCCCCACTTAATTAAATTTCATTAGATTCCATTAAATGAACTTCGATTTTTTAAAACACCTATGTTTGTTGATTTTAAATAGTGTGCAGGCAATTTGAAAGGATTGTGGCAAGTGATAGATTTAATACTTTGTAGTCCCTTCATCCGCACAAAAAAATCGCAAATGCTTATAAAGCTTTTGCGGTATTTTATTTAGGTGCTATTCCCTTTATTTTTTTAGTTCTGTATTTGTCTTCCTTTTTAAAGCTCAACTAATTCAAGTACAGCTATTTTAGAGGTTATTTTCCTGAATGTTTTCACTGGCCATAAAAGACAATAAATAAATTTTTTGAAATAATATTTGCTAACTTTTCAAAACAGCATAAAAAAAGAAAAACTTCCTGAATAGTAGCTCAAGAAGTTTTCCTTTTTTACTCAACCTTTCTGATGAATGCATAGTACATTCCCTTCAGGATCTTTGAACCAGGCAGATTTATCGTTTCCTAGAGTGCAAATGCCATCTTCAGTTTTAAAATTAGGATCATCGTACTCCTCAAAACTTATTCCCTTGTTTTTTAATTCATCCCTTTCTTTTTCAATATCATTTACTTCAAAGGTAAGAACTGTATGATTACTTGGCTGCTTGTCATCAACCTGCATTACAAGAACTTCTCCTCCATTTGATGAAAAAATTATCTCATCGTCCATAATATTGCCTGAATATTTCAAATCCAGCTTGTCTTCATAAAATTCTCGGGCCCTGTCAAGATTCTTGACTGTTACTACGGGCGAAACCATTACATCATTCATATCTTTTAGTTTTTAGTTTAAAAAGGTTCAATCAAATAGATTTCCAAAAAACATATTCAGGGTAAAACCTGCATGTTTATTAGTTATTTTTATAAATAATTTCTCTAAAATGGAACTTTTGTTCAATTTTAGCAGTAATTGAGCTTAGATAAATTAATGTTTGCTTCCAAATGCGATATTAAGATCAGTTTTTATTTTTTTATTGTTACCTATCAAAGAATCGCTCAAACACAACTTTCTTCCCATTTTTAAAGTTCAAAGTATTACCTTTATAAGCAAATATTCTCCTGATGACAACCATCGAAAATTTAAAACTAAAAAAAGAACTGTATCAGGCCATTGAGGACCTGGGCTTTGACAAACTCACTCCAATTCAGGAGCAAGCTTATCCTGTTATACTTTCCGGAAAAGATATTGTGGGCATCGCTCAAACAGGTACAGGGAAAACATTTGCCTACATGTTGCCTATTTTGCAGCAAATGAAATATTCAGAAGAAATTAACCCAAAGGTGTTAATTCTGTTACCAACCAGGGAATTGGTAATGCAAGTGGTTGAGAATATCAACAGCTATGCAAAACTCAAAAGTGTACGTGTTTTGGGCGTATATGGTGAGGCTAATATTAATATTCAAAAGAAAGCCATTGCCCAAGGCTTGGATATATTGGTAGCTACCC
>JALYPI010000030.1 GCA_030856445.1 Bacteroidota bacterium | reverse complement strand
TCTACCTGCAGGTGTCTATAGTATTCAGCAAATGCCTTAAATCTTGTTCCTTGGTTAAGATTTAAACCAAGCGGCAATACATTATCGAAGACATATTCCAGCTTCCCGCCTGCCCAATAATTAAATTGATTGGGTTCCTGTAGTCTTTGATAATCGGTAGCTAAAGTAACAAAACGGTCCTGTCTTAAACTTACTGTTCCCCTTACACTTAAAACTTCACTCAAAGGCCAGCTTAATACATGTCTAAATTCATGTGTGTGCAGTTTAACCAGAGAAAATCCGTCTGGAAGCAACATTCCTCGTCTGTTAAATATATATTGTCTATCAAGACGCTTGGTGAAATTTTCATAACTTATTAAATATTCATTGGTTTGAAGATTAGGTGAAAGCCTTACTCCTCCTGTAATTCTTCGATCCTCAAACAAATCACTCACCCCGATTTTAAACAAACCATTCATTCCAGGATTATAAAATCCTCCTCCACCCATAAAAGGCTGATATGACAAGTTGGTAAGATTGTTGTCAATTTGTGATACTACAAAATTTGTATAATAAGTGATATTGTAATTTCTGAGATTGGGAAGAATAAATTCTTCTTCTTTATTCTCCTGGCTTTCCTCTTTCTTTAATTTGGATTGCAAAACTGTATCCTGTTCTACAGGTGCTATTTTTTGCTTTTTCTCAGGCTCTTCATTATTATCAAATTCATAATTATTTATATCAACCATAGAAGTATCTGAGGTTGATTCATCAAACACTTTTACACTTTGGAATCGGGTTTTGGTTTTGGTTGTATCTTTTGAAGATTGTGTTGGATCATCAGCTTGTCCTTTAGAAGGAGTACTTTTCGACTTTGTAGTAGTTGTTGATGTTGATGTTGATTTGTTCTTCTCCGGCATTTTATCTTTTACCAAAGGAAAAGGCATAACATCATAATTTTGAAAATTTTGCTCACTACTTTCTCCAACTTGACCCAGGAACAACTTATATTTTCCATCATGGAAAACTATTTCAGCTAGTTGCTTGCTTTTGTTTTCAATTTCATGTTCAAGTATATGACGGGGATAATTAGTGATTGTTGCAGTTGTAATTACTTGTCTGTAATGAGCTGAAGTATCAATGTGACTGATTACACTATCGAACTGGGCAATGTGTCTGTTATAAACCCTGTTTTGATTGCTTAAGTAAGAAATATCACTGCCTTCCCAGCCCTGAGGTTGTATTTCATCAACATTTGGAGTATTTGTAACTCTTGTTAAAACGTTTGACTTGCTTGTTACATTATAAATAAAAACATCTCTGTTACTATTGTATGATTTAATGTCTACACCCTTTGTCCTAATAGTGTCGTCCGTTCGATTTGAACTAAAAACAATTTGCTTCCCATCATTAATGTACCTTGGATTTAGATCATCAAAAATATCATTGGTTATCTGCTTTTGAGTATTTGCACCAATGTTATAAGTGTAAATATCGGATTGTCCATTTAAAACAGCAGAAAAAACCATTTCTCTTCCATCGGGAGAGTAGGAGAAGTCAAGAATTTTATCTAAAATGAAAATTGGCTTACTTTCAATTTTTTTATCCTCCATGGAGTAAAGCAAAAGTTGTGGCTTTGCATGATCCTCCAACATTATAGCCAGCATTTGACCAGAAGGATGCCAATTAAGCAAAGGATAAGAATAATCGTTGATTCGTTGAAGCCTGTGTCCTTCTTTTACAATTCGCTTCATTCTTTTTTTCTCCCGGTCGTAAACAAAAACTTTGTACTTCCCGAGTTCATTGGAAACAAAGGCGGCATACCTTCCATCAGGACTCGATTTTAATTGACTATAAACACGTATTTTTCTGTTTTTCACTTTTACCCGATCTGCTGTGGGAAGATTTCTATTGTCTTCTAAGCTTTCGTATTTACTTTTATAATAATTTAGCCAGTCAACAGTGAGTGTTTTAAGTGAAGCTCCTAAAACAAAAAGAAATCCACTTTCAATGTTTCGGCTTACATGGGTCATGTAAAGAATATTTGAAACGGTGTTTGGGCCATAGGTTTCGGAAATAAAATGCCACATGGAATGTCCGGCATTTGCAGCATCATCACCGGCAAGTCTGTTAAATTTATCATACTTCCCTGAAAGAACACCATCTTTAACTTTATTTTCTACCTGAACATTCCACGGATTGGAAGCATAAGAAATAAGTCCTTTCATATACCAATCAGGCAAAACTAAAAGGGCAGAATTTTTCATTATTTCTCTCCAATCACCTCCATAAAGCATTTCATTTACAAGAACCTCAGCTATTCCAGCTCTTATCTGAGCATCCAGCTTTGCATGATCCCCTTCAAAATAAACAAATACCTTTGAACCAACAATTTGAGTTACTCCTCCAATATTATACTCATTATCTGTTCCTGCTCCTAAATTACTTTGTCTGAAATGGCTTTGCTTATTATAAATTATGAATTGGATATTGTTTTCAATTTCATAATCAAAAATTGCTTCAAGGTCTGCAATATGGCTTTGGGCTGTTTTGGCAGTGTAAACAGCCAAATCTTTTCCTCCAGGATAAAAGTAGGTTTCAAATTTATCGAACCTGTAATAACTCCATAGAAATTCATCAAACTGAACTCTGTTTTTACCAAATTCCATTTGAGAGCCATTGTAAAATTGAGCATGCACTGAAAAAGTGTGCAAAATCCCCGAAAGAACAAGACCAACAGCAATGATCGCTGTTTTAACTGTACAAATTTTAAATAGTTTTTTCAATTGAAAATAGCAAAAAGATATGTATTATGTAAAGTTAAAACTTTAATTTTAATTATCGCTAAATTTGCAAACGCACTAATTCTCTTTTTATTCAATGGTACATATAAAAAAATTCACTTTCAATCCCTTTCAGGAGAACACTTACATACTTTCTGATGAAACAAAAGAGTGTATAATAGTAGATCCTGGCTGTTATAGTCCTTCTGAAAAAAAAGAATTAGCTGAATTTATAAAAGAAAAAGGACTAAAACCAGTAATGCTTGTTCTTACTCATGCACATGTTGATCATGTTCTTGGCAATGCATTTATCAATGAAGTTTACGGATTAAGACCTGTAATGAACAAAATTGAACTTACCGGACTTTTGGGTGTTCCTCAATATGCTCATATTTATGGAATAAATGCTGATATATCACCAGAACCTATTTCTTATATTGAAGAAGGTGATACGGTTAAGTTTGGCAACAGCACTTTAGAGGTATTGTTTACTCCTGGCCATTCGGCAGGTAGTATTTCTCTTGTTAGCAAGGAGCAGAAATTCATTATAGCCGGTGATGTACTCTTTTATGGCAGTATAGGAAGAACGGATCTTCCCGGAGGAGATTATGATACTTTAATTGCAAGTATTAAAAATAAACTTTTCCCACTTGGAGATGATTTTAATGTTTATTCCGGGCATGGCCCAGAAACAAACATTGGATTTGAAAAAAAGAACAATCCTTTTCTAAAGTAATATGAACGTTAATAGCATATAATCAGTAGCGACCGCAGGAGCCATAAACCGTGAGCAAAGCACAGTTATTAAACTCAAAAACGTATAAACCTGATTTAATTTCTTTTTACTGGCAATTTACAGCTGTTTCAAAATTTCTTTTTCTACTTCCTCACTATCCCAAATTTGCTCAATGTTTTTCATGGCAAGTATTTTTTCCATAATTACATTTTGATTATTGCCTTCTTCCAAAGCTTGAGAATAAGGCATATGGCTAAAGGTAACCATTGAGTATAAAGGCAACCATTTTTCAGGGTGTTTTTGATGAAATCTTGTCTCAATTTTTTTTCTTAATACAAATTTAGGATCAGCAACCAGATCACGCATTTCAATATAATTATTTAAAGCCAGTTCACAAATAGCATCTGTATCTGGTTTTCTTTGTGATGAAAAAGTTTCAAAAATTGCTTCCCAGTCTTCTCCGTATTTATCAAACAATTCGGCAAGTACTGTACAGTCTTCAAAACCGCTGTTCATCCCTTGACCGAAAAAAGGAACTATTCCATGAGATGCATCTCCTATTAAAAGTAACTTATCCTGGTAATTCCAAGGGTTGCATTTTATCATTACCAGAGAAGATGTGGGATTATTCTGAAAATCTTCAACATAAGTGGGCATTAAGGCTACTGCATCAGGGAAAACTTCTTGAAAAAATGCTGTAATATCCTCTATTGTTTTCAAAGTACTAAAAGACTTTTCTCCTTGGAAAGGAAAAAACAAAGTGCAGGTAAAACTGCCATCAAAATTTGGCAGCGCAATAAGCATATATTCACCTCTTGGCCAGATATGCAAGGCATTCTTTTCTAATTTCCAGCTTCCATCAGCATTTGCGGGAATGGTTAATTCTTTATAACCATGCTCAAGGTATTCCTGAGAATAATTAAAACGATCGGTCATTTGCATGCGTAATCTCGTAGCTGAGAATGCACCATCTGCTCCTATAATTTTATTCCCAAAAACTGAAACTCTGTTTTTATTTACCTGATTTTCAAAAATAATTTCTGATTTATCTAAATCAATATCCACGCATCTTTCATTAAAATACAAACTTACATTATCATGTTTTTCTGCCAAATCCATAAGTGTTGAATTCAAGCCTCCCCTGGAAACTGAATATATAGCCTGATTGTCTTTTCCGTATGGATAAAAACTAAGTTCCCCTTCAATGCTATGAATCATTCTTCCATACATTGGGATAGCAACTTTTTTCACTTCCTCTGCTACTCCTATTAATTCAAGGGCTTTCCATCCTCTGTCAGACAATGCCAGGTTAATTGATTTGCCAGCTGAAATCTTTTCCTCTCTCATATCCGGTCTACGCTCAAAAATATCTACATGAAATCCTTTACGAGCTAAATAAATAGAAAATAAAGAACCTACCAGCCCTGCTCCTATTACTGTTACTTTTTCGGCCATTTTTTTACTTTTAAAATGAATTAGATATTAAAATATTAGATTTTTATTCAGTTACATTGAAACAACAAAATTTATTTTAAAGACAAGAAGAAATAATCTGTCCAAACCTGAAAACATCTTCAAATGAATTATATAAAGGCACCGGAGCAATTCTTATAACATTGGGTTCTCTCCAATCAGCAATTACTCCCTTTTCTGAGATTGCATAAAAAAGCTCTTTCCCTCTTTTATGTGCTACAATTGATATTTGGCATCCTCTTTCTTTATCCTCTTTTGGGGTAATGATTTCCAATTTTCTATCATCCGTGATTTTTTCATTCATGTCTTTGATAATGAAATTAAGAAAATCAGTTAGTTTTTTGCTTTTTTCTATCAGATTGTCTATACCAGCCTCATCAAAAACAGCTATGGAAGCTTTGTGAGCAGCCATGGAAAGAACAGGGGCATTACTTAACTGCCATCCTTCTGCAGTTTGAATTGGTATGAAGTTTTTCTCCATTAAAAAGCGGGTCTTTTTATCATGTCCCCACCATCCTGCAAACCTTGGAAGATTTTTGTTTTTAGTGTGCTCTTCATTAATATAAACCCCCGAAACTCCACCAGGTCCTGAGTTTAAATACTTATAGGAGCACCAGCAGGCAAAATCAACTTTCCAATCATGTAAGTTCAATTTAATGTTTCCTGCTGCATGAGCAAGGTCAAACCCTGCAAAAGCTCCAACTTTATGGGCAGCTTTTGTAATTTCTTCCATATTAAAAACCTGTCCGGTGTAATAATTTACTCCTCCTATCATAACAAGGGCAAGTGAATCACCAGTTTTTTCAATAGTTGATATTACATCTTCATGTCTTATTAGATATTCTCCTTCTCTGGGTTTTACTTCAATAATAGCCTCTTCGGGATTAAAGCCATGAAATTTCACTTGTGATTCAAGTGCATACTGATCAGAAGGAAAAGCTTTTGCTTCACAAATTATTTTATACCTTGCTTTGGTTGGCTGATAAAAAGAAGCCATAAGTAAATGAAGGTTTATTGTTAACTGATTCATTACAACTACTTCATTTGGCAAAGCCCCAACAATGCGTGCTATAGGTTCCGCAAATTGTTCGTGATAGGAAAGCCATGGATTTTTAGCTTTCATATGTCCTTCTACTCCTAGCTTTGCCCAATCATCCAATTCCTGAATTACTGCATCTTTAACCGTTACTGGTTGCAATCCTAATGAATTACCACAAAAATAAACTGCCTTTTCCCCATTAACTTCAGGAAAATGAAATTTGTCCTGGTATTTTTTAAGTTTATCATCAGCATCCAGCTGAAGAGCAAATTCACGGGAATTAACTAAATTCATAATTTCTTCTAAATCTATGGTTGTTTAAAGCTTCCAAAGATACAAATTCAGCTATATTTGCACTGAAAAATTTACATGAAATGGAATTTAAAGAATCAAAACGTTTATTTGAAAAAGCAAAAACATTATTCCCAGGTGGCGTAAACTCTCCTGTTAGGGCTTTCCGTTCAGTTGGCGGCAATCCTGTTTTTATTGAAAAGGGAGATGGATGTATGGTTTGGGATGCAGATAACAATTCTTATATTGACTTTTGCTGTTCATGGGGACCATTAATTCTAGGTCATAATAATGAAAAAGTAAGAACAAAAGTAGTTCAGGCAATCAACAAAGGCACTTCTTTTGGCGCACCCACTGCCCTGGAGAACGAACTGGCTGAACTTATTCTTTCCAATCATAGATTTATTGAGAAAATTCGTTTTGTAAGCTCAGGAACCGAGGCGGTAATGTCAGCTATACGTTTGGCAAGAGGCTTTACAGGAAGAAATAAAATATTGAAATTCGAAGGTTGTTATCACGGTCATGCTGATTCACTTCTTGTAAAAGCAGGTTCCGGATTGGTCACCTTTGGCACTTCCTCTTCGGCAGGGGTTCCTGAGGCATTTACCAATGAAACAATTGTTGTTCCTTTAAATAATAAAGTTGCTGTTGAAAAAGCATTCTCCGAATTTAAAGATCAGATTGCCTGTATAATTATAGAGCCTGTTCCCGCTAACAATGGTTTGCTTTTACAAGAGAAAGGGTTCTTGCAGTTTCTTAGAGATATTTGTGATTCAAATAATACTTTATTACTTTTTGATGAAGTAATTTCTGGTTTCCGCCTTGGTTTTGAAGGCGCAGCGGGTCTTTACGATATAAAACCGGATTTAATTACTTTTGGAAAAATAATAGGAGGAGGCTTGCCAGTTGGAGCTTATGGTGCAAGTGCGGCAATTATGTCTCATATATCTCCGGAAGGGAATGTTTATCAGGCTGGTACTTTATCAGGCAATCCTGTTGCCATGTCGGCTGGTATAGCGCAACTCACAGAATGTCTGAAAAAAGATTTTTATTCTATCCTTGAAGCCAATACAAATTTATTCATTGATATTATTAAAAGCCATGCAAATAACAAGGGTTATGAATTTAGTATTTATAGCTTAGGTTCTATCTTTTGGTTTGCTTTTTCAAATAACGCTTTCATAAGGTCTGCTGAACAAATTGATCCTGAAAGTATGTCTAAATTCAAAACATTTTATTGGGAACTACTTAACAATGGGGTTTATTTTGGGCCTTCCGGTTATGAAGTAGGTTTTATTTCAGAGGCTCACAGTGAGGATGTTTTGAAAACTGCAGCAAAAAAGATTTGCCAAGCCCTTGATGTGGCTTTTTCTGGCTAAAACTTCTGTTCAAAATTAAAGCAAAGAATGAAAATTCTATCTTTTATCTGATTACAGTAGGTTTCAGAACCTTATAAATATTTTGATTTTATTTCCTAATTTTGAAAGAAAACAATCTTATTAAATTTGATTGCATTAACTCAAATTATGGAATCAAAATACATTATCCCTGATAAAACCAGCATAGGACATATTCATTTAAAAGTTTCAGATTTAGATCTTGCATTAAAGTTTTATTGTGATCTATTGGGTTTTACTCTGGTAACAAAAATGGGCACTAATGCTGCGTTTATTTCAGCGGGCGGATATCACCATCATATAGGACTGAATACCTGGTATAGTAAAAATGCTTCTCCTGCTCCTTTAAGCAGTACAGGTTTATTTCATTTTGCCATTTTGCTTCCCTCAAGAAAAGACCTTGCTAGTGCATATAAGCGTTTGTCAGATTTTAATTATCCAATTACCGGGGCATCAGATCATGGAGTTTCAGAGGCAATCTATTTTAATGATCCAGATAGAAATGGCGTTGAAATGTATTGGGATCGACCTGTTGAGGATTGGCCCAAAAAAACAGATGGATCAATAGATATTTATACCGCAGCTCTTGATTTACAAGGTTTGCTGAATGAACTTAATTGATTTTTTCTCAAATGTTATCGCTAAAGTAACCTTAATGAAATTCAAATAAAAAACAATGAAAAACATACTCCGAAAAATATTCAGTACTTCTTTTGATATTCAATTAATTCATTCATTGCTATTAATGCTTAGAATAGGGGTATCTGCATTAATGCTAACTCATGGACTACCCAAATTATCTAAACTCATTGAAGGGAATTTACAATTTCCAGACCCATTAGGTATTGGAATGGCAAGCTCACTTGTGTTGGCGGTTTTTGCTGAAGCTATTTGTTCATTTTTAATTCTATTTGGAGTTGCAACCAGAATTGCAACTATTCCATTAATCATCACAATGGCTACTGCTGCTTTTGTGGTTCATTTAGAAGATCCTTTCAATAAAAAAGAATTACCTATACTTTATATTTTAATTTATCTAACTATTTTAATTTTAGGCAGTGGGAAATTTGCTATTGACAACTGGATACATAAAAAATTATAACACCTGAGTATTTTTCTACTTTTTCTATACTAATTTCAACCCTGAAATTTACATTTTCTTTTTGCAAAAATCAAAAGAGCAGTTTTTAAGCAGAATTATTTTACTAAAAACACTTTTTCGGCATCTCAATTAATTTATTTAATTGAAAATGAGGCAATAAATATTAATTGCACATTTAATAAGGGTGTAAACCTTATATTACATTTGTCGCAAATAATCATACAAAATGAAAACAATCATTACCACCTCTTTAGGTGTAGTTTTACTAGGCTTAGTTGCCTGTGGCCCAAGTGCCGAACAAATTGAACAACAAGTTCAGGATTCAATTAGAGTCGCGGACTCTACTCAAGCTGCAATGATTGCTATTGAGGTAGAAGCAATGAGAATTCAAGATTCTATTGTTGCTGCTGAAGCAGTAATCGCTCAAGCTGACTCAGTTACAGCAACTGTAACTGTTAAGTAAGTTGTAAACACTTTCTTTAGAAGAACATTCTAAGGATTAGAAAAAAGGCTGTTCTAAATGAACGGCCTTTTTTTTTGAATCCTATTTTTTTGCTAATTAATAGTACTAAAAAATAGAAGTAAAAACTGAATTACCATAAGTGATTCTATCCAAAAAGAATAATAATATTCTCTTTTGTTTTCATTTATTATAGAAATTAAAATACTGGCAATTAAAGCTGAAACGACAAGAGCACCTACTATTTTTATATCGGTTGATAGCAAAGGAACCCTTGAAAAAGCAATCAAAGAAAAAATTAGCAAAGTAAAATAAGAAAGATACTTTGTTCTTTCTATTCCTAGTGCCAATGGTATAGTTTTAAGCTGGAAAGCTTTATCCTGCAACATATCTCTGATGTCAAAGGGCAGGGTAATTGCAAAAATAAACAGCAATCTTTCTAAAGTTAAAATAAAAGTTTGGTCCGATAATAAATTAAGTCTGTATTCAATAATTGGAAGCCAAACTGTTATTGCAGTCCAGGTAAGAGCGATAAGCCCTATTTTAAGATAAGGAACAAGGCGCAGTCTTTTGAATTTGTTTTTTAAAAAAGGAAAAACTCTATGCAAATCAAGAGCATACCAAATTGATATAAAAGCAAAAGGCAATAGTAAGATTGCACTACCTGTTTTATTAGTAAAGCAAAAAAGGAAAATCAAAACTGAAATAATTAAAGAAAATACAGTTAGCAAAAAAAGCAGCTTGGAATTGGCTAAAGTCCATTTATGCCTGATGGATAAAAAAACAAAAACTTCAGTTTCTGGAAAAGTAATTCTTTGGAAATTATAAACGGCAAGAGAGGAAAAAAAGACAAAGAATTCCAGATAAAAATCTCCCTTTAACTGAAGTATTATTTTTGTGGCAAAAACAAGCGATGCTGCACAAAACGAAACGAAAACATTACTGAAAATTATAAAATCGAATATCCTTTTTAAATAGTGCAATGCAGTTATTCTCCTAAAAGCTTATTATTATTTAGAATATGAAAAGTAGCAATGCCTGCCAACACACCCACTAAACTTCCCTTTATTGCATTTTTTATTCTTTTGTTTTTTGCCACTCGCTTATACCCTTGTACATAGGTTTCTTCTTTTAAATAATTCGGGTTAGAAACTTTGCTTTTTTTGATATAAATTCCTGGAATGGTATGTAAACCTGTTGAAATAAAAGGTACAAGAAGCACAAGAAAAGATTCAGCCAAAAAAAAACCACCACTTGCAGCCAAAGAAAACCCTATTAGAATGGAACCTGTAGCATTAAAATATTTATAAGCATCCTGCTCTCCCAATATGAAATACCTCATTTCACTTACCGAAAAATTATTGCCATTTAAAGTATCCTGAGCATATAGAATTTTAGTATGTCCATCACCATATAAAATAGAAAATGTACGGTAAGTATCTATTTCTTTTTTATACGTTTTATTGTTTTTGCTGATCTCATAATTAATTACAGATTCGGAAATATTTATAACCTTTCCTTCTTGTTTTCTGCCATTCATAAGCCATATTACATCCTGTCCATCCACTATAGGAATAATCACAAATGAAAATAAAATTAAAAGGAGAATACTCTTTTTACACATTAAAAAGTCAGATAAAAATAACAACTCAAAGATAGGGAATAAAAATACTGTCACAAATGTTAAAAAATAAACAATTCCACTACTGTACAAAACAAACTTTATATTAATTTTGCCCGTTTGCACATTAACCATAATCAATCCAAAAAATATATGACCACAGATAATTTTGTTTCCAGACATAATGGTCCTCGTGAGAAAGAAATTAGCCTTATGCTTGATCGCATTGGTGTTTCAAGCCTTGATGCTTTAATTGAAGAAACAATTCCTGCTTCTATAAGGCTAAAAAAACCTTTAAACCTTCCCACAGCACTTTCTGAATTTCAATACAGCAAGCATATTAAGCAAATAGCTGCTAAAAATAAATTGTATAAAACTTATATAGGGTTAGGTTATAGTAATTGTATTACACCTCCTGTAATACAGAGAAATATTTTAGAAAACCCGGGTTGGTACACTGCTTACACACCATACCAAGCAGAAATATCCCAGGGAAGGCTAGAAGCACTTCTAAATTTCCAGACTATGGTTATTGATTTAACTGGAATGGAAATGGCAAATGCATCCTTACTTGATGAATCAACTGCTGCTGCAGAAGCTATGACAATGTTTTACAATACCCGTACAAGGGACGCAGTAAAAAACGATGCCAATGTGTTTTTTGTTTCCGATTCCTGTTTTCCTCAAACAATTGATGTACTTAAAACAAGAGCATTGCCCCTTGGAATAGAATTAATAATTGGAAATTACAGCGATTTTGATTTTTCAAATTTACCAGAGGAGAGAAAAAACAAGGTATTTGGAGTATTGCTTCAATATCCTGATGCAGAAGGAAAAATCAATAATTATAAAGAATTTACAGCGGCAGCCCATAAAAATGGAACATTAGTAGCTGTTGCAGCTGATCTATTAAGCCTTGCCTTATTAACCCCTCCTGGAGAATGGGGAGCTGATGCGGTTGTTGGTAATTCCCAGCGTTTTGGTGTTCCTCTAGGTTATGGTGGTCCACATGCTGCCTTTTTTGCAACTAAAGAAGATTTTAAAAGACATCTTCCTGGCAGAATAATTGGAGTTTCTGTTGATACCCAAGGAAACAACGCATTTAGAA
>JALYPI010000247.1 GCA_030856445.1 Bacteroidota bacterium | reverse complement strand
GAAGTAGTTAGTGCTACAGCCACCCCATCCACTGGCACAACTTCTCCTCAATCAACCGCATTCATTGTTAATACTATAACCACAGGATCTATTTCCGGACCATTATGTTCAGCTTCCCAACTAAGTGTACCTTATACTGTAACTGGAACTTATACAAGCAATACATTTACAGCTCAATTATCTGATGCATTAGGCACTTTTATTACTCCTGTAAATATTGGTACTTTAGTATCAAATACTTCAGGAACTATAAGCGCAACAATTCCAGCGGGTACTTCGGGAACAGCTTTTAGAATAAGAGTTATTTCTTCAAATCCTTCCATAACAGGAACTGATAATGGTACAAATCTGATTATAAACCCAGAAATATCCTATAATTCAATTTCTAGTGACCATACTATTTGTGCTGGTAATACTCCTAATACCATTACTGGGACTTCACCTTATGGGGGTTCTGGTAGTTATTCTTATTGGTGGGAAGAAAGCAGCAACGGAACAACCTGGAATACTCTTACAGGCGCTTCAGGTATGAATTATGCTTCCCCTGCAATTTCTGCCACCACACATTATAGAAGAATTGTTAATTCTGGATCATGTAGCGATATCAGTAATATTGTTATCATAACTGTTAATCCGCTTCCAAATGTTTCTGCTAACCAATCACACGGGACCTTAAGTATTTCAATTCCCTCTGGCGGAAGTGCAGCAAACTGGGTACCATGGACCTATACATTTATGGATCCCCTTCCAACAGGTGCAACAATTACAGGTGTTGAACTTACTTATACTTCAAGAGATCAAGGTTGGGGTGGAACAGGAGACCCAGCTAATTTGTATGTAGGGGGAAATTATATAGGCAGTAATATTTTGTATGGAAATTCTCAAACATTCACTTTATTTACCATGGCTCCTTTCCCTTCTTATAATTATGGGGCCAATAATACAGTAGAACTTCATTTTACAGGATTTCCTGGCTGGGAAGCATTTTGGGAAGGTGGAACTTTAATTATTCATTACAGCAAACCATCTATATGTTCTTCAACTCCTATAAAATTATACGGAGGAGGAGCTTTAACTTATACATGGAATAATGGAATAAGTAATGGTGCAACTATTATTCCTTCAGCAACTACTACATATACTGTGATTGGAACAAATGCAAACGGTTGTTCAGATACTGCTTCAACAACAGTAACTGTTGCTACGGTACCTATTGTAACAGCAAATTCAACAGCTTCTGAAATTTGTCTGGGAGCAAGCCTAACATTAACTGGAAGTGGTGCTAATACTTATGTTTGGAATAATGGAGTAATAAATGGTACTGCCTTTTCCCCTACTGCAACCAACACATACACCTTAATGGGAACAAACACTAATGGTTGTTCTGCTTCTGACACTATAACTATTATTGTAAATCAACTTTCAAATGTTATTTTCCCTAACCTGGATTCTGTCTGCTCAACTGACAATGCAATTCAGTTAACGGCTGGAACACCATCAGGTGGGATATATTCCGGACCAGGTGTAAGCGGAAATGAGTTTGATCCTTCCATAGGAACTGGTACATATGCATTAACTTACACTTATACAGATAGCAATAATTGTACGAATAGTGCTAATTCTAGTATTGCAGTTAATACAACTCCCGAGGGATTTGTTATAAACTCAAATTCACCTGTATGTGAAGGTTACCGATTATTACTTTCAGCCACTGAAATACCAGGTGCGATATACAAATGGACAGGACCATCAGGTTTTACATCTGATTCTGTCAGTACAACAGTAGAAAACTTCAATAATAATAAAGAAGGAAATTACTATCTAAATATTTCACTTAATGGCTGTCCTGGTAACTTTTCATTATATGCAGACCTAAAAAATGACTGTAATTTAAAAATATATAATTCTATTACTCCAAACAATGATAATGTAAATGACACCTGGATTATAGATGGAATATCATCTTACCCGGAAAACCAAGTACTTATATTTAACAGATGGGGAGATAAAGTTTGGGAAACTACAAATTACAATAATGAAGATAAGATTTGGAAAGGAACTAATTTAGATGGAAATCCACTTCCAATAGGCACCTATTTCTACATTGTAAAGTTTGAAGATGAAACTCTTAAGAATTATGTGGAATTAATGAAATAATATTATTATTTACTTTTTGATTCTACCTTTCCCTAAATAAGCCAAAGTATAATCAGGATTTATCTTTAGAGCCAAATCATAGTTTTCTTCCGCTTTTGATAATTCCTTTAGCCTTTCATAACAATATCCTCTCATATAATAAGCCTCATAATAGGTTGGCTTAAAAGAAATGGCATTACTAAAATGTTCAATTCCTGTTTTATAATCATTAAGATATTCTGAATGAATGAATCCTAAATTATAATGTGCATTGATATGTTCAGGATTAATATCTAATATATTAAAATAAGACTCCTTTGCTCTTTCGTACATTCCGCTTTCCTGGCAAAACATACCTATTGCATACCATGCTTCTGTACTATTTGGGTTTGCTTTTAAAGCATTGTTATAATAATCAAGTGCAAGTTTATTCTTTTTGATTGCATATAAAAGCCCTAATTGCATGTAAGCATGATAATAATCCGGATCTTGTTCCACTGTAGTTTGAAAACTTGATAAAGCTTTTACAGTATCTCCTAATTCTTTAAAAGCCATTCCTTTAATAAAATATGCCTTGGAGTTATACTTATCTTTTCTTAATATTTTATCAATATTGCTAATTGTTTCCTTGTAATTTTGAAGATACAAATGCAATTCAGCCAACTTCATCCTGGCATCAATATTTTCAGGGTTAATTTCAAGGGCTTTATCCAATGAGGCTTTTACATTCCCAGCAGCACCTTTTGCAAAGTATAAATCGGAAAGAGTAATAAAATATTCAACTTTTGAACTATCAAGTTTAAAAAGCCTTGACATATCTGACATGGCAGCCTCAACATTTCCTTTAGTTTCAAAAAAATATTTCGCCCTTTGATGATAAAGCTCAGGGTCATTGGGGGTTTTCTTTAATTTTTCATTGATTGAAAGGAGGACAGAATCTTTGGTAGCAGGCAAAATGGCTTCTTCTCCATTAACTTCCTCCTTCTGCTTTTGAACACAAGAGAAAAGCAAAAAAGAACAAAAAACTACGAGCAATAATTTGGAATTGAACATATTTAAAAAAAGCCGGTTTATCTTTTACAATAAACCGGCTGAAAAGTTAATGGTTAATTAATTTACTAATGCTTTATTTAAGATGGCTTTAATTTTCACTTCAAGTTCCTCAGCAAGTTCAGGATTATCCAATAATAGGTGTTTAACAGCATCTCTACCTTGTCCCAATTTGGTTTCTCCATAACTAAACCAAGAACCACTTTTCTTAATAATATTTTGCTCAACGCCAATATCGATAATCTCACCTACTTTAGAAATTCCTTCACCATAAAGGATATCAAATTCTGCCTGACGGAAAGGAGGAGCTACTTTGTTTTTAACAACTTTAACTCTTGTTCTGTTTCCAACAACATTATCAGAATCTTTTATCTGGCCTATTCTTCTAATATCAAGTCTTACTGAAGAATAAAATTTAAGTGCATTACCTCCTGTGGTGGTTTCTGGATTACCAAACATCACCCCGATTTTTTCTCTTAGCTGATTAATGAATATGCAGCAACATCCTGTTCTGCTGATAGTGGCAGTAAGTTTTCTTAAAGCCTGAGACATCAACCTAGCTTGTAAGCCCATTTTAGAGTCACCCATCTCCCCTTCTATTTCGCTCTTTGGAGTAAGTGCGGCAACAGAGTCAATTACTATAATATCAATGGCTCCTGAACGTATTAGATTTTCTGCAATTTCAAGTGCTTGTTCACCATTATCAGGTTGAGAAATCAATAAATTATCAGTATCAACTCCTAATTTGTGAGCATATCCTCTGTCAAATGCATGTTCAGCATCAATAAAAGCAGCTATCCCACCATTTTTTTGAGCCTGTGCAATAGCATGTATTGCCAATGTTGTTTTACCAGAGGATTCTGGCCCGTAAATTTCAATTATTCTACCCTTTGGTAAACCACCAATGCCTAATGCAAGGTCAAGAGTAAGAGAACCTGTGGATATTACTTCTACATTTTCAATGGCTGAGTCTCCAAGTTTCATAATGGAACCTTTGCCATAAGTTTTTTCTAATTTATCCAAAGTTAATTGAAGTGCTTTAAGCTTTTCCTTATTAACTTCCTTGCTTACATCTTTTGTTTCTTTACTCATTTGGGTTTAAGTATTTATATTTAACAATTATTATTTTATTTTATTTTATTTTAATATTGATAAGATTTGTTCTGTATGATTTTTAGTAGTAACCTTAGTAATAACAGCACTGATTAAACTTTTTTCATCTATCAGAAAAGTTGTGCGGTGAATTCCATCAAAAACTTTTCCCATAAACTTTTTTTCACCCCATACTCCATAGGCTTTACATACTTTTTTATCCGTATCAGCAATTAAAGAGAATGGAAGGTTGTATTTTTCGATAAACTTTCTATGCTTTTCTTCAGAATCCGCACTTACACCAACTATATTGATACCTAGTTTTTTTAATTCGCTATAATTATCTCTTAAATCACAAGCCTGAGTTGTACAACCAGGTGTGTTATCTTTTGGGTAAAAATATAAAACTAGTTTTTTACCCATAAAATCACTTAAAGAAATAATATTTCCGTCCTGGTCTATTCCTGAAAAATCAGGAGCTTTATCGCCTTGTTTTAAATGAGTCATAACAGCAATTCTCTTTACTACAAAGTAAACATAATATTTGACAAAAAACTTTAAGTGAAATCTTTTTTTTTGAACAAATTAAGGTCAATTAATATTCCCGGGTAAAAAGGCAATATTTTTCTGATAATATTTGCAATAGGTAGTTAAAGGGCATATTTCACATTTGGGTTTTCGAGCAACGCAAACATATCTTCCATGCAAAATAAGCCAGTGATGAGCAACAGCAATCTGTGATTCAGGTATATGCTTTACAAGTTGCTTTTCTGTTTCAAGCGGAGTACGTGCATTAGTAGTAAGCCCTAAGCGGGCTGACACCCTAAAAACATGAGTATCAACAGCAAGGGCAGGCTTATCATAAACCACAGAAGCAATAACATTGGCAGTTTTTCTACCAACACCTGGCAATTTTTGTAATTTATCTATTTCAGAGGGTACAACTCCTTTAAACTCTTCAAAGAGCATTTTTCCCATTCCCACTAAGCTCTTGGCTTTGTTGTTAGGATAACTAATACTTTTAATATAATCAAACACCTCTTGTTGACTTGAAGCAGCAAGGGTTTGTGAATCAGGAAAACGTTTAAAGAAAGGTGGAGTAACAATATTAACCCTTTTGTCAGTGCATTGAGCTGATAAAATTACTGCTACAAGAAGCTCATAAGGATTGGAATATTGTAATTCTGTTTCTGCTTCTGGATTATGCTTTGCAAAATATTCCAGTATTTTTTTAAATCTTTCTGTTTTTGTCATTATTCTAGGCTGTAAAATGAAAAACCTCCGCAATGTATGTTTGCGGAGGTCATCTTTTTAATTTTTTTAAGAATTAATTAAGGACCATTTCAATATTTTTACAATATTCCGATCCTGAGACACTCAAAACCTTAGAATAATTTAAAATATTGCTGACTGCAAAAGTTGAAGGCTGAGAATCAGCTTCAAAATCAGAATCATTAATTAACTCTTCAAGAAGCTCATCATCCTGAATAAAAAACAAAAGATCTGCAAGGGTGTAAGTTTGACTCATAGGCTGGATAAAGATGTATTAAATGAGATTTTTTTACCTAACGTAAATATAAACTAAATTATTTTACGAAAGAAATCTTTTTTTAATGAAACAGCCTGTTTAAAGGCTAACCCACTCCAATCAATGTATTGTCAACCCTGGCATTACTGAATTTTATCTTGTAAGAATAATGTCTTTTTCAGCAATAAGCTTCCTTAGATTTATCAAAGCATATCTCATCCTCCCCAATGCTGTATTAATGCTCACATTGGTTAAATCAGCGATTTCTTTAAAGCTCATATCGCTATAATGTCTTAACATTAAAACCTCTTTTTGATCAGGAGGAAGATACTGAATGAGTTTTCTTACATCCTCATGGATCTGGTCTTTGATTAATTTATCTTCAACATTACCTTGTTTTAAAGGTAAAATGTCAAAAATGTCAAAATCTTCACCACCATCCACAACTGGCATTCTCTTTTTCTTCCTGAAATGATCAATTACCAAGTTATGTGCAATACGAAGTACCCAAGGAAGAAACTTCCCCTCTTCATTATAATTACCCTTACGCAGGGTATTAATTACTTTGAAAAAAGTATCCTGGAAAACATCTTCCGCTAACTGATGATCTTTAACTATTTGTAGTATATAGGAGTAGATTTTGCTTTTATGACGGCTGATTAGCGTCTCAAGTGCATTTTCATTTCCACTTAAATACTGACTTACGAGTTCATGGTCATTTAACTGCTGACTCATTTTGACCTCCCTTTTTTATGATTTGTTAATAAAAGGTAGCTTTTTACTCGATAGTTTTTGGTTTTAAGTGAAATTAATTAAATATTCTTCGTTATATTATAAATACAAAAATACTACTTATTTATCAATTTTCATAATTTTTAAAATATTTACATACTTCATCTTTATGTTTTTATTGCCTTATTAATTATATTTTTGTAAATTATTTGCTATAATTATTGCTAAATCTATGCCAAACCAAGATATAAGTTCCTTAGATCCTAAAAAATTTATAATAATTAAAGGTGCCAGAGTTCATAATTTAAAAAATGTATCTCTTGCCATCCCAAGAAATAAGTTTATTGTTATTACAGGTTTATCCGGTTCAGGTAAATCTTCACTTGCATTTGACACTTTATTTGCCGAGGGACAAAGACGTTATGTGGAAAGCCTTTCAAGCTATGCAAGGCAATTTCTAGGTAAAATAGATAAGCCCGATGTAGATTACATAAAAGGAATTTCTCCCGCCATTGCAATTGAACAAAAGGTAATTACAAGGAGTTCTAGATCAACTGTTGGAACGACTACTGAAATTTTCGATTATTTAAAACTTCTTTTTTCTAGAGTAGGAAAAACTTATTCACCAGTATCAGGAAAAATTGTTAAAAGAGATTCTGCCTTAGATGTTGTGGATGTAATTAATTCATTTCCAAATAATACCAGAGTTGCTCTTTATGCCCCACCTATTATTCCTGAAGGAAGACATTTAAAAGAACATCTTAAAGTCTTATTGCAACAAGGCATTACCAGGATTAAACACAAGGAAGAAATAAAAGCGATTGAGGATTTTATCAATTCCTCTGCAAGTGAATCTGATTCTGTTCTTATTTTAGTTGATAGGTTTTCTGTTAAAAAAGACGATGATGAAAATAATGGAAGAATAGCCGACTCAGTTCAGACCGCTTTTTATGAAGGCCAGGGAGAATGTGTGGTAGAAGTGTTTTTAGAAGATGGGAAATCTAAATCATTTTCTTACAATAACAGATTTGAAGCAGACGGAATTATTTTTGAGGAACCAACCGTACATTTTTTCAGTTTTAATAATCCTATTGGTGCCTGCAAAACTTGTGAAGGATACGGAAGCATTATTGGAATTGATGAGGATTTGGTTATCCCCGATAAAAGTTTGTCTGTATTCGAAGAAGCTATAGTTTGCTGGAAAGGAGAAAAAATGAAGGAGTGGAAAGAAAAACTTATCCTTAACAGCAGTAAGTTTGATTTCCCTGTACACAGGCCATTTTATGAGCTCTCAAATAAAGAAAAGCAATTACTTTGGAAAGGCAATAAATATTTTGAAGGATTAAATGATTTTTTCAAAAATTTAGAAGAACAAAGTTATAAAATACAATATCGGGTAATGCTATCCAGGTTCAGAGGTAAAACAGTTTGTCCGGATTGCCAGGGAACAAGGTTAAGAAAGGATGCATCTTATGTAAAGGTGGATAAATACTCCATTACAGATGTTGTTCTTTTATCTGTAGAAGAAGCTATTGAAGCATTCAAAAATTTAAAATTAAATGATTATGATAAACACGTTGCCAAGCGATTGTTAATTGAAATCAATACCAGACTTCAATTTTTAGGAAAGGTAGGACTTGGCTATCTTACCCTTAACCGTTTATCAAATACATTATCAGGTGGTGAATCTCAAAGAATAAACCTTGCTACTTCTCTTGGCAGCAGTCTGGTTGGTTCCATGTACATTCTTGATGAACCCAGCATTGGCCTTCATCCACGGGATACCCATAGGATGATTGAGGTATTGATTGCCTTAAAAAATGCCGGAAACACTGTGATAGTTGTGGAGCATGACGAGGAAATAATGAAAGCTGCAGATCAAATAATCGATATGGGGCCATTGGCTGGTTCTTTGGGTGGAGAATTAATTTTCCAGGGCAACCATCAGGACATACTTACAGAGGAAAAAAGTCTTACAGCTAGATATTTAACAGGAAAAGATTTAATTGCCATTCCCGAAAGAAGAAGAAGCTGGAACAGGTTTATAGAAATTAAAGGGGCCAGGGAAAACAATCTGAAAAATATTGATGTTAAAATCCCCTTGCATACATTAACAGTTATAACTGGAGTGAGTGGTTCTGGAAAAAGTACACTTGTTAAAAAAATATTATTCCCAGCCTTAAAGAAAATGCATAGCGGATATGGCGAAAAAACTGGAAATCATGATAAGATTGAAGGAAATGTTCATTCTATTGAGGCGGTAGAATTTATTGATCAAAACCCAATTGGAAAGTCTAGCCGTTCCAATCCGGTTACTTATGTTAAAGCTTATGATGAAATAAGAGCATTATTTGCAAATATGACTCTTTCAAAAAACAGAGGATATAAACCTTCTCATTTTTCATTTAATGTTGATAATGGAAGATGTGAAGTGTGTGATGGTGAGGGTGAAGTGAAAATTGAAATGCAGTTTATGGCAGATATACATCTAATCTGCGAAGCATGCAACGGAAAAAGGTTTAAAGAAGAAATTCTTGAAGTTGAATTTCAAGGAAAAAACATTTCAGAAATTCTTGATATGACTGTTGATGATGCAATCGATTTTTTCTCATTAAATTTTTATTATATTTTAATGCTTATAGATAGTTCTTTTGAAATTAAGTTTTTGGATTAGTTTTATCTTTTTAAGTTAGTTTGATTTGTCTTTGTTCATG
>JALYPI010000186.1 GCA_030856445.1 Bacteroidota bacterium | reverse complement strand
GTTGTGCCTCGCGCATGCGAGGCACAACCACAAGGAAGTTGAAAATAAAAGAAAGCCAAGCTGGCTGATTATTGAAAATCCCTGCCAAACAGGACTTAAGGATTTTATCTTTAAATTTTACCGAATAATAAATTCAGGTAATGAAAGGTTAATGATTCTAATCATATTATATCCTAAAATTCTTCGTTATATTTGTAAGCTTTATTATAAATAAATTAAATCAATAAATATGTATCCAGCAGAATTAGTAGCCCCGATGAAAACAGATTTAACATCGGCAGGTTTCCAAGAATTATTAACATCAGAAGACGTTGACAACACCTTAAGCAGCAATAGCGGAACTGTATTAGTGGTAATCAATTCAGTTTGTGGATGTGCTGCAGGTAATGCTCGCCCTGCTGTTAAAATGGCAGTTCAAAATGAGAAACGACCAACTAAATTAACCACTGTGTTTGCAGGTGTTGATACAGCTGCTGTTGCCCAGGCAAGAAAATTTATGCTTCCTTACCCTCCATCTTCACCGGCAATTGCCCTTTTTAAGGATGGCAAATTGGTTCATTTTATAGAAAGACACCATATTGAAGGAAGAGCAGCAAATATGATTGCAGATAATCTAAAAATGGCCTTTGAGCAATACTGTTAATAAGCCTTTTCATTATAAAAAAGCCATCTAAATTCTTAGATGGCTTTTTTTATTGGTCTGATTGCTGAATAATCCAGTTTGCTATCTCCATTAATGCTTTTGGAGAAAATGTTTGTTCAATTTCAGCATATTCTTCAGGGGATCCTGTTTTACATTCTTGAAATAAATGGTTAAGATTTGGAATTTCTATTGCTTTCACATTTTTGTTCCCACCTTTTTCCAGTGCCTTTTTTATGGATTCCAAATTTATTTTTGCTGGAACTTGTAAATCTTTTTCTCCATTTATAGCCAGAACGGGACATTTTACTTTCTCTAAAATAATAGCAGGATTATAACGTAGAAAATAGTGCATCCAGGGATTCGTAAGTTGTTCAACCTGAATTTTCACAAAATCCTCCTCACTTATGTTTTCAGGTCTTTCAGATTCAGGAATATCTTTTAATGCTTGCTTTATATAAGTCTCCAGTTCACTTTTCAATGTGGCTATATTGCTTGATTTTACTACTAAATCAAATGCACCCTTATTAATCTCTAAGGATTTCTGCAACTCCTCATTATTTTCACCATATGCTTCTCCAATTAATTTTTGTTGCAGCAAAAGCAGTTGGTCACCGGGTATTCCCGTCCCTGCTAATAATACAATAAAACTTATATCTTTTGATCTTTCTGCAACCATTGGTGCAATTATTCCTCCTTCACTATGTCCTATCAACCCCATTCTATTTTTGTTGATCTCCTTTCTTGTTTTTAAATAAATTATAGCAGATTCCACATCTTTAGCAAAATCAAGTGATGTTGCAGTTTTAAAATCACCTTTTGATTCTGATGTTCCCCTATCGTCAAATCTTAAAACCGCAATTCCATTTCTGGTTAAATGGTCTGATAGAACAAGAAAAGGTTTATGTCCCAACAGCTCTTCATCTCTGTTTTGGGGCCCACTCCCGGAAATTAATACAACAACAGGAAATTCCCCTTCTTTTTCCGGCAATGTTAATGTTCCCGCTAATGTTATTTTATCAATTATATTTTCAAAGCTTACTTCTTCAGAATAATATGGATAAGGTTTTATTGGTTCCTGTGGTTTTGTTGAAATTTTCTTTTCAATAATTTCTCTTAAAAGATCTAATGGAAAAGAATGTCCTGCTTGTTTAAAGGTACCCACAAATCTTTTCTCTATAAATTCTCCTGTATAATCTATACCTGCATTTTTTATTTCAAATCTTAAAGTAGAATTTTCAAATGTTGTAGAGGTAACAGGTATATCTTTTGCACCTTGATCTGGGCTATCCATTGTTGATGAATATCCTTTATCGGTTTTAATAATATTAAAAACAAGTCTTAATTGTATTCCTTGAACTGCAATTGAACCATGCCATGTACCTGCGATATCCTGTCCTTGTATTGAAAAGCATGAAAAAATGATCAGTAAGAATAAAGTTGCGTTTTTCATCTTATTATTTTTTAATAAATTAAATTATGTGTTTTTATCTAAGAAACTAAATTTTAACCATTAATAAAACTTAGCTTTATTCAGGCAAATAGGTAATATCAGCCTACATTTTTATATAAAAAATCATGTACTATCTTTGAAACAATTTCCGCCAATAACAAGGCGCCTATAAAAGAAACTACTCCCTTTGTTCCTTTTATATTACAGGAAACACTGTATGCTTTATACATTAATACCACCATTAATACCAGTAATGCTATAGAGATAATTATAAATAAAATGAAAAGAATTATTTCTCCGATCATAGGAATTACTTGTTCCCCTACTCCTAAATATTTCCACTTAATGTATTGATTAACTGCATCAAAAGGAACCACTCAAAAATGGCTAAAATAAAATAGGGCCATCTTGCCAGAGCCTGAGTCCCTAAAACATCAATTAACCTGAATTTAGTTTTTGAAAATAAAAACCCAAAAATTATCAGTATTATAGACAAAGACAGCCAGTTGACCAATCCTTCTATAATAGAAGCGGCAATTGACAATTTATTTTCAACAAAATGCATGTCCAAAACACCGTCAAAAACAACTCCTGCAAAATAGCCTGAAATTCCTGTTAAAACTATTAGGAATACTCCTATAAATAA
Source organism: Bacteroidota bacterium (assembly GCA_030856445.1). Taxonomy (GTDB): domain Bacteria; phylum Bacteroidota; class Bacteroidia; order JACCXN01; family JACCXN01; genus JACCXN01. The sequence goes on along the minus strand of JALYPI010000186.1, from coordinate 7,772 downwards.
AGCTTTATATCCTGCAATTTCTTCAAAAGGATTGAATAGTAATTTTTTTAAATTTTCCATTTGTTTTATTTTTTTAGGGTTTTTATTTTTTCAATTAAATCATCAAGGTAATTTCTTACAGAGGGATAACTTTTATCCATAATTTTTGCCATTTCCTTTAGGCTTCCACTCATTTTAATAAAGTTTATTATAAATTCCTGGTCCTGATTATTTAAACTGGCAAGCAGTGGCAGTTCAAACAGGCCTTCAACATCTGTTTCACAAGCAGTACAATGGAATTTTTGAACTTTTAGCCTGGAATTACAAGCAGGACACAAGCAAGGAAATTTTTTTTCAATTTTACTCATCTTTATATTTACATTATTAACTATTTAATAAACAAAGTTAATGTAATTTTTAATATTATTAATTAAAAATGAATTTAATTTAATAAAACTGTAAAAGTATTTAGTTTTATCTCATTATTAAAAGTAGAAGAATTTTAGTAACTTGATTAATAGAAATAAAAAGTAGAACTAAAATTTTTTAATTTATAATTATAAACCCAAAAAAATGTCATAAGTTTTTGAAAAACAACCAATTAAAATTTTCGATCATTTTAAAAAGTGATTTTTTTATTAAATACATTTGATGCATAAAATAATTATATGATACATCCCCATACAGAGATAAGGTTTATTAATGAGATAGTTGGCCATGGTGTAGTAGCCACCAAATTTATACCTAAGGGAACTATAACCTGGGTAAAAGACAAACTCGACAGAACTTTTTCACCTACTCAAGTTGAAGAATTTGAAGATACATATCAGGATATTTTAGAAAAGTATTGTTATGTGGATAATAAAGGCAGTTATGTTTTATGCTGGGATATAGCGCGTTTTGTGAACCACAGCTTTAACTCTAATTGCTTTTCAACTCCTTATGAATTTGAAATTGCTGTAAGGGATATTAATCCCGGAGAAGAATTAACTGATGATTACGGTTATCTAAATATAAAGGAACCCTTTGCCTGCCTTCCTGAGCCAGGTTCAGACCGTACTCATGTATTGCCGGATGATTTATTAAAGTATTATCCTGAATGGGATGAGAAATTAAAAGAAGGATTTCAATTTTTAAATAGTGTGGAACAGCCCTTATTAAAATTATTGTCTCCCCAAATCTTGGATAAAGCTAAAAACATCAGCAATAAAAAGATGGAAATGGAATCAATTCTAAACTGTTATTTCGACAGGAATAAAAACGTTTCCAATTCAAGTTATTTGGCCAAATAAGAAGATGTCAGAATTTTTTAAGGCTTCAAACTTATCTTTTTAGAATTAAAATGCACTTTGTAATGCATTATTTTAATTGTAATTTACTTAAACAGGTTTTTCAAGAACTTTTGGAACTTTAAAATAATCTGAATCTTTTTTGGGAGCGTTTTTTAATGCTTCTTGCTGGGTTAATGAAACTATTACTTCATCTTCACGCATTACATTGTATTCATCGGTCATATAGATTAAAGGTTCTATATCTTTAGTATCCAGCTCATTTAGTTTTTCAACAAAAGAAAGTATTTTGTTTAAATCGCTAATAATTTCAGTCTTTGCTTCTTTTTCAAATTCCAGCCTGGAAAGATGCGCCAGGTGATCAACCATTTTTTCGTCTATTGTCATAATTTTCAAATATACTCTAGTTAAGCGATAATTTCTGATTTAACTTGCTGAATATTGCTTGTTATTTTAGTATTAAGCACCTTATAAACCTCTTCTTTTAGCTGTGTCATATCCTTTTCACTTTTACCCTTTGTATTAATAGCTTTATGAACATAGACAACTGATGTTCCCGGACCGCTAAGGGCTCCCCAAAAAGAACCATTTCCAAGAAGCTTATAATTTGTTAAATAAGTAACAGGGACCAAAGGTACTTGTTTTTCAATTGCCAATTTAAAAGGGCCATTTTTAAAGGGTGATAATCTTGGAGCGATTTTAGAAATGGTTCCTTCAGGAAACATAATCAAACAATTGCCCTGGTCAATTTTTAACCCGCATTTAAGAAAGGAGCGGTGAGCATCCGATTTGCTTTTCCTGTCAACCAGAACATGCATTGTTCTGAAAAAACCCTTAAAAACAGGTATTTTCCCAAGTTCTTTTTTTCCCATAAAAACAAAATAATGAGGAAAAACGCTATAGGCAAGAATAATATCAAGAAATGAACTGTGATTTGGACAAATAACATAAGGAGGGGAAGGGAAATTATCTTCATGAATAATTTCAACCTTAAGTTGTGAAGAAAAGGTGATATATTTTGCCCATGCCTGGAAAAGCCGAAATGCATTTGGCAATCTTTTATCATCTAAAAAATACCAATAAAAAAGAGGGTAAATAACCAGAAGTGAGGTGCAAAAGTTAACCATGAAATACATTTTCCAACACACTTGCAATGCTTTTGTAATCATATTCAATTTTCTTGAGCTGGTTATTTCTTTGTTCAAAATTAATATAAAATGTTTTAACTGCGGAATGATTTAATAAGCAAATTAAAAAATAAGCGTTTAAAATATAAATTTCTAATTTTACCACTTTAAACTTACCTTTAGTAAAATGGCCAGAATATTAACGGGTGTACAGAGCACTGGAGTACCTCATCTTGGAAATCTTTTAGGAGCAATTATTCCAGCAATTCGTTTGTCTGAAAATTCCAAGAATGAGTCTCTTTTTTTTATTGCTAACCTTCATTCTCTAACCACAGTAAAAGATCCTGATTTATTAAAATACAATACCTTAGCCACAGCTGCAGCATGGATTGCATTTGGATTTAATACTGACAAGAATATTTTTTACAGGCAATCTGATATCACTGAAGTATGTGAGCTTACCTGGTTTTTAAATTGCTTTACTCCCTTTCCTATGTTAGCAAATGCGCATTCATTTAAGGACAAATCAGAAAGGCTGGCTGATGTAAATGCAGGTTTGTTTACTTATCCTGTTTTAATGGCTGCTGACATTATTCTTTACGATGCCAATATAGTTCCTGTTGGAAAGGATCAACTTCAGCATTTGGAAATGACCAGAGATATTGCAGGAAAATTCAACAATCATTATGGAGAAACTTTTGTTTTGCCTGATCCACGCATTGATGAACAGGTAATGGTTGTGCCTGGAATTGATGGTCAAAAAATGAGTAAGTCTTACAACAATTATATTAATATTTTTCTTCCTGAAAAAGAACTCAAAAAAGTAGTCTTGTCAATTGTAACTGACAGCACTCCCCTTGAAGCTCCCAAAAACCCTGATACCTGCAACGTTTTTGCTTTATACAAGTTACTTGGCAGTGAAGATCAAGTAGACCAAATGAGAAATAAATATCTTGCAGGAAATTATGGCTATGGGCATGCAAAAAAAGAATTATATGAATTAATCATCATAAAATTCAAAGAACAAAGATTGCTTTTTGATTACTATATGAATGACACGCAAGCCTTGGAAGAAAAACTACAACAAGGTGCTGTAAAGGCAAGAGTCATTGCACGTGAAGTCCTTCAAAGAGTAAGAAAAAAAATCGGATACGATTAAATTAAAATCAATATTAATTATAATACTCTTTCATTTTACCGAATAAAACTTAATTGTTCAACTACCAACTTGTAACCTACAACTTGTAACTTATAACTTATAACAAAAACAAATGGCCCTAATAAAAACTGTAAACGGAAAAGAACCAAAATTCGGAGAAAACTGCTTTTTAGCCGATAATTGCACCGTTGTTGGTGATGTTATAATGGGAGATGATTGCAGTGTATGGTTTAATGCAGTAGTAAGGGGGGATGTCAATTTTATACGCATTGGAAACAAAGTTAACATTCAGGATGGAGCGGTACTGCACTGCACCTATCAAAAGACGACTGTAAACATTGGTAATAATGTTTCAATTGGACATAATGCAATAGTGCATGGTTGCACTATAAAAGACAACGTTTTAATTGGCATGGGAGCTATTGTAATGGATAATTGCCAGGTTGGTTCCAATACAATTATTGCTGCCGGAGCTGTTGTTCTGGAAGGCACAATTGTGGAAGCTGGTTCTATTTATGCCGGGGTTCCTGCAAAAAAAGTAAAAGACATTAAGCAAGAATTGATCAGTGGTGAAATAAATCGTATAGCAGATAATTACCTGAAGTATTCCAGTTGGTTTAAATAAATTCTTTCAAGCTATTTCAATCCAGTATGAACCTCCATGTCTTTCAACATTAGTTAAATTAGGATGTTCCCACAAAGAGAGCAAAACACTACTCAAAGCTTTATCTTCTGAAATAAAATAATTGGGCAAAATGGTTTTGTATTTATCCGGGTTGGCTATGATAAATGCCGCAAGAAGATATTGTTCATTATAATATCTATCGCACATAAACTGGGGATAATCATAAGGAAGATATATGTCATGAATATGAACAATTACTCCTTTTTTAAGTCTAGGCAACAATTCTAAAAAACAAACAGTTACATCAGAGTTAGGAAAGCTGCGATGAGAGTTATCTATAAAAAGCATATCATTTTCATTTAAACTATCCACAATGAAATCAAGACTGTTTAGGCTTTCCACGGGCTCACGAATTACCTTGTCAGCCAGGTGATCAATATTTGCCCTTGGAAAGGGGTCAATGGAAGTAATTCTTGTATTAAGATTGTTTTCCTGTATGCTTTTTCTTGCCACCTTGGTAGAGTTTCCTGAACCAATTTCGATGTATTGTGCTGGCTTTTTTTTTGCGATTAAACCATATAAACCAATTATATCCAGGCCAGGAAGAAAATCATTATTCCAGGCAGGTTTGTTTTCATCTGTTTCTTGCTTAGCATCCTTAATTTCTAAAAAAGTTTCTTTGAACTTATAGAAATACTTTAAGTTGTTTTCATATTCTTCCCTGTTTGAATCAATAATATTATAAAGAATATCGTGGGGGGCCAAACCGTGCCCGTATCTTGGCTTAGCTTGAACTTTATAATCAAGATGGATTGTTTGATACCTGGATGTAAGAAAGCGATAAAAAGACTTTATTTTACTCATGTAATTTTCTATTTTTTAAAACAAAGCCAGCAATTTTAATCTGATTCAAATTACTATTTCCAAATGGAAACTTGCTCTAGATGTATCTTGTTTTTAAAGAAAAAGCGGGTACTTTGTTCAAAGGATTCAGTAAAATCAGAAACATAAAAATGATGATTTAAAGGCTTGCTTTCTGAATTAAGAATCCCCTTATGGTTTAATACTTTTTTTACATGCTCAGCTACTATTTCAGCAGAATCTAAAATATTCACCTTTTTATTATAATACTCTTCTATTTCAGGTTTTATTAAAGGGTAATGGGTACAAGCAAGGATAAGAGCATCGATGTTCTTTAGCTTTGTACTGCTCAAATAAGAATTAATAATGCTCTTACTGATCTTATTATTAAAAAAGCCTTCCTCAATCATTGGTGCCAAGAGTGGAGTTGCCACAGAAGCTACTTTTGCATTTTGCTGAATTTCTTTAATTTTTGTGGCATACACATTTGATTTAATTGTGCCCTTAGTTCCAATTACACCTATTTTAGACATTCCAAAAGAGGTTACTTTTTCAACAACCGGGTCAATTACATTAAAAACTAAAGCTTTATCACCAACAAAATCTTTCACTGTTTCAAATGCCAAAGATGAGGCCGTGTTACATGCTATTACAATTGCTTTGCAATTATTATCAATTAAAAACTGAGCTATTCTTATGCTATAATATTTAATTGAATCAGCAGATTTATCCCCATAAGGAAGATGGGCTGTATCACCAAAGTAAATAAGCTTTTCACCTGGCATTTTTTTATTTATGGCGTTTGCCACGGTTAGCCCACCAATACCTGAATCAAATATCCCAATAGGTTTTTCTGAATTTACTGTCAAAGCCTTAAATTAAAAATAAAAAAAAATCCCGGAAGCAATTCCGGGATCAAAAATAAAAAGCTTTTTTTATTTAATGCCCATTTTCTTTTTTACAAGAGGCAAAATATCGTCAGATTCCGGAGAATGAAGCAGCATACCAGCGCCAGAATCAAACACATAAGTATATTTGTTTTCTTTAGCAACTTCTGAAATAGCAGCTTTAGCCTTTTCAATCATTGGTTGAAGAAGTTCGTTTTCTTTTGCCTGAAGATCTTCCTGGGCAGTGGATTGATAATTTTTGATTCTGCTTTCAAGATCAGATATTTCTTTCACTTTGGCTTTTTTAATTGGTTCGGACATCATTTTCTCTTTAGATTGATAATCCTGAACCTTTGACTCCCATTCTGCATTCATAGACTGTAAATGACCTTCAAGCTCCTTTGCAAAGTTTTGTATGGTTGTTTCTGCAGTTTTTCTTTCTGGCATGGCCAATAATAATTCATTAGAATCTATGTGACCAAATTTTTGTGCATTCGCATCAAGAGTAAAAGCTGTAGCTATTAAAACTATTGCCAGTGTGAATATTTTTTTCATTCTTTTAAAGTGTATTAGGTTTTAATTTAAGTGTTTAATTATAAAAAATTTATTTAATTGCATCGAGGATGTCTTCGCTTTTGTCATATTTTGGATTGGTATATAACATGGTCAGAGATCCTGATTTATCAAAAACAACCATTAATCTTTCTTTTGTGGCAAGTTCCTGAATTGCATTATAAACTTTATCCTGCACTGGCTTTACCAACTCCTGGCGCTTTTTAAAAAGATCACCATCCACTCCAAATCTTTGTTTTTGAAGTTCTTTAGCTTCCTTTTCTTTAGTAACAATTTCATTTTCGCGCTTTCTTCTCATTTCATCAGTCAATAGAATTTGCTCGGCCTGATATGCTTTGTAAAGCTTATCGATTTCAGTGTATTTGGCTTCAATTTCTTTTTGCCATTGAACAGAAATCATATCAAGTTGTTTTTGGGCTGAATTATAATCTGGTAATTTTGACAGTATATATTCAGTATCAACAAAAGCATACTTTTGGGCAAATGTTGCAGTTGAACACGCTATTATAAAGGTTGCAACTAAGGCTGTTTTTTTTATTACATTTCTCATATGCGATTAACGTTTTAAATTAATAATAAATTATTGGAATTGTAAAAAACTGTGCAAAAACGTCCCAACTCTGGGGCGAAATTAAACAAATTTTCTACAATTCACCAAGATTCATACCAATTGTGAAATGGAATTGTCCCTGAGGCCTTCCCGTAACCGGGTTAAGTCCGGAATTAGGAGCCTGATCAAAGCCCCAACCATAATCAAGACCAAATAAACCAAACATAGGAAGAAAAATTCTTACACCCACCCCAGCTGATCTTTTCACATCGAAAGGATCGAATTTTTTAAAGCTGGTCCATGTATTACCTGCCTCTGCAAAACCAAGGGCATATACAGTGGCGCTTGGATTCAGTGAAATGGGATATCTAAGTTCCATGGTATATTTACTGATAATGGTTCCACCTGTTCTTGGCGAAAGATCCTGTTCCTCATAACCTCTTAATGCTATAATTTCCCTTCCGTCCAAAGCAAACCCGGTTAATCCACTACCTCCAAGATAAAAACGTTCAAAAGGGGCTGCACCAATCTGATTATTGTAATGTCCAAGAAATCCAAATCCTGCCTTGGTATTCAATACAAGCTTTGGTGCAAGTTCTGTAAACCAGGATGTGGTAAACTTCCATTTGTGGTATTCGGCCCATTTATATTTTTCATCAGGTGGCAAGGTTGAGTAATCAACAGGTCCGCCAGCTGAATCCTTTGCAAATAAAGAATAAGGG
>JALYPI010000184.1 GCA_030856445.1 Bacteroidota bacterium | reverse complement strand
GATGATATCTTCCAAACCGTTTAGACCTTGGTAATAAACTAGAAAGTCCGAATACTTTATAAAAGGCAACCTCAGGAGTTGGCAACCCTCTTTTTGATTCGGGAAGGAATTTTCCTTTTCCATCAATCATATAAACTCCAAGTCCACCAGCATCAGGCTTACTATCCATAAAACCCACTACTTTTTCAAAAGTATCTTCCTCTACAACAGTATCAGGATTAAGTAATAAAACATATTCTCCTTTGGCTAATTTAATGGCCTGATTATTTGCAAAAGAAAAGCCAGTGTTTTTTTTATTTTCAATAATTTTTGTATTTGGAAACTTTGATCTTACCATTGCCACTGAGCCATCCACAGAATTATTGTCAACCACAAATACTTCTGAGGGAACTTTTTGAATTGCCTTATAAACGGAATTCAAGCATTGCTCCAGAAAATATTCAACATTGTAATTTACTATGATTATGGTTAATTTCATTTATTATAACTCAGGGATATGATATTAATGAGAAATAGTTTCATAAGGAATGCGGTTAACAATGGAGCGGCCAAGAGTGACTTCATCGGCATATTCAATTTCATCGCCAAATGCTACACCTCTGGCAATTATGGAGATATTTATTCCAAATTCCTTTAAACGTTTATAAATATAAAAATTAGTAGTATCACCCTCCATAGTAGTACTCAAGGCAAGCACGATTTCTTTTATTGCACCTAAAGAAGCCTTTTGTACCAATGATTCAATATTAAGATCACTAGGGCCTATGCCATCCATAGGAGAAATCAGTCCCCCTAAAACATGATATACTCCCCTGTGTTGTCCTGTGTTTTCAATTGCCATTACATCTCTTATATCCTGAACTACACAAATAATTTCCTTGTTCCTATTGGGATTTGCACACAACTCACATAATTCTTTGTCGGAAATATTATGACAATTGTTGCAAAATTTAATCTCCCCTCTCATTTTGATCAGGGTGTTCCCAAAAGTATTTACATGATCCAAATCCTTCTTTAACAAGTGGAGAACTAGTCTTAATGCAGTTTTTTTACCTATACCCGGAAGGCTGGAAAATTGTTCTACTGCTTCTTCAATTAATTTAGATGAAAAATTCATTGCTCAAAAATAACAAATTACACAATTAAAAGTTTTAAATGCTGCGTTATTGTGTAGATTTAATTTTTTCTAGTAAATAATAAATTTAATCTTTGCCTTAATATTTATATCTGGTATTTTAGCTAAAACTCAAACACCCTATAATTTAGAATAATTACTCTGTTTTTTATAATAGTAAATTTTAAAAATTTAGAATGCTTCCTCCACTGTTAATTATTTCTTTTATTCTTGGTTATTTCTTGTTGTTAATAGGTATTTCATGGTTTACAGGCAAAAAATCCGATAGTAATCTTGATTTCTTCCTGGCAGGCAAAAAATCCCCTTGGTTTATTATTGCTTTTGGAATGATAGGGTCTTCTCTCTCAGGAGTTACTTTTATCTCAATTCCAGGCTGGGTTAAAGACAGTTCATTTTCTTATATGCAAGTGGTAATGGGATATATGCTGGGCTATTTTGTTATTGCAACTGTTCTAATGCCACTTTATTATAAACTTAACTTAACTTCAATTTACACTTATCTTGAAAAACGTTTTGGTTATTGGTCCTATAAAACAGGAGCATCTTTTTTTCTTTTATCAAGAACACTTGGATCTGCATTAAGGCTGTACCTTGTTGCAAATGTATTGCAATTGACTGTTTTTGATTATTATAACATACCCTTTGCTGCTACTGTTATTATCACAATAGTTTTTATATGGCTGTATACTTTCAAAGGTGGCATTAAAACCATAATCTGGACTGATACCCTTCAAACTCTTTTTATGTTAACTGCAGTTGGAGTTAGTATTTGGATTATTTCCTCCCAACTTGGTTTAGGAGCAAGCGAAATGGTTAAGTTGGTTTCAGAGAGCGAATATTCCAGAATTTTCTTTTTTGATGATTTTAATGATAAAAAATATTTTTGGAAACAGTTTTTAAGTGGAGCTTTTATAGCAATAGCCATGACAGGTCTTGATCAGGATATGATGCAGAAAAATCTTTCCTGCAAAAACATCAAAGATGCCCAGAAAAACATATTTTCATTCAGTATAGTTTTGTTAATAGTGAATTTATTTTTTATGGCTCTTGGAGCTTTGTTATATCTTTTTGCTACTACAAAAGGAATTACACTGCCAGAAAAGACAGACGATCTTTATCCAATGCTTGCCACCCAGGGTTACTTAAGTACTATAGCTGGAATCTTTTTTATTGTGGGATTAATTGCAGCGGCATATTCAAGTGCAGATTCTGCTATGACTGCTTTAACAACATCTTTTTGCGTAGATTTTCTTAATTTAGATAAAAAAGAAGAAATCTCTGCTCAAATCAAAACAGCTATCAGAAAGAAAGTACATATAGCCATTTCTGTTATTATGATTCTTGTTATCATCGTCTTTAAAGTTATTGACCACTCAAATGTTATTAGTGCTGTATTTACCGTTGCAGGCTATACTTATGGACCTTTGCTTGGAATGTATGCTTTTGGTTTATTCTGTAAATACCAGGTGACAGATAAGTATGTTCCTTTTGTTGCGATAGCTTCCCCCCTAGTATGCTTTATTTTAAGCATGTATTCCGAAAGCCTGTTAAATGGATATCAATTTGGTTTTGAAATATTGATTTTAAATGGCCTGCTTACCTTTATTGGTTTGTTCTCAATAAAAATTAAAACAGAGACTAAAGAAGTTCTAGAAGTAAAGCCAGCTTAAATTAAAATCAAACAGCTGCCTTTTTTTAATTTAATTTTTTAACTACTAATTGTGCAGATTCATATTTCAGCACTTTAATATCAGCATCCTTTTCTATAGATCCTGTTAAAGCAGTTGCATCATAAGTTTCTCCATCAACTTCAATTTTCCCTGATGGACGAAGCATAGTGAGTGCAGTTCCCGTTTTCCCAATTAATGTATGCCCATAAGCAGAAGCACTGCTATATCCTGAGGAAGTTTCCTGTGAGGAATGAAGAATAATTCTTTGGAAAGCTGAGGAGTAGATAAGTTTGGCTCCAAAATAAATACTAATAAAGACCGCTACAACTGCTGATATCGTAACGGTTAAAAAAGCACGAAGAAATTTCTCTGGCTCCACAAAAGTAAAATCAAATCCATCATTATACACAAGACTTAAAGTTAAACCTGCAAGAACTAATGCTATTCCTGAAATACCAGCCACTCCAAATCCAGGTAAGACAAAGATTTCTACACCAATTAAAATTAATCCAAGAATAAATAAAACAATTTCAAAATTGGATGCAAGCCCTTCCAGATAAAGAGGTGCAAAATATAAAGTAGCTGCTATTATGGCAGTAATCAGAGGAAATCCTATACCTGGGGTTTGCAATTCAAAATAAATCCCTCCAATGATCAGCATTATTAAAATTCCACTAATAAATGGGTTAATTAATAAACTGATTATTTGTTCAGTAAAAGTGAGTTCATGATCAATAACTTTATACTCGGTTATTCCTACTCTTTCAAAGACCTCTTGCATGGAAGAGAGTTGTGCTTCACAAAAACCATGTTTAATAGCCTCGCTGGTAGTAAAAGTCACTACCTTGCCTGAATCAGAAACATTTGGAATATAAATATCAGGATCAACCATTGCTTCTGCAATATCAGGATCTCTACCAGTGATTTCCGCAGTACTCCTCATTTTCTTTCGCATATATGACTGATACTTATCCGGAACCTGCTGGCCAGTTTGATCCACAACAGTTGCTGCGCCAATTGTACTACCTGGCTGCATATAAATGCTATCACAAGCAATTGCAATTAAAGCCCCTGCAGAAGCCGCGTTATTCTGGATTAAAACATAAACAGGTATTTTAGAATTCAATATAGCAGTACGTATAGAATCTGCTGCATCAACAAGCCCACCATAGGTATTCATCTCTATAAAAATCAAATCTGCTTTCATTTCATGAGCTTCCCTTAATGCATTCAAGGTTAATCTTTGAACCGGTGGGGCAATCTGATCTTTTATTTCAAAACGATAAATTAATTTTTCTCCAGGGGCTTTAGCTATTGTATCTTGAGCAATAAGTTTTCCAAAACAGGAAAATAAAATGAGATACATGATGCATATTTTAAATCTGAACATAGCACAACTTAATTAAAATGGGATTTGATTCTTTTTATAAATTCATTATAAATACCAGGACTACAAGCCATAATATCATCTCCAAAAAGATAATTGTTTTCTCCTTTAAAGTCTTTAACTATCCCTCCTGCTTGTTGAATAATAAAAGCTCCTGCTGCAACATCCCAAGGGTTTAAGCCATACTCATAAAACCCATCAAATCTGCCACAGGCTACATAAGCTAAATCTGTTGCTGCTGATCCTAATCTCCTTACACCCCGGGTTTCTTTCATGAAAACTTTTAATAATTCCATGAACTCATCCATTTTATTATAATCATAATAAGGGAAACCAGTTGCTAGCAAAGCGTCTTTTAATTGATTATTAGAAGATACTTTGATTTCTTTTCCATTTAAATATGCTTTGCTATTTTCCCAGGCGTAAAATTTTTCTTTCAGATTAAGTTCATTAATTACCCCTAATATCAAAGTGTCATTTCTCATAAGACCAATACTGATGCAATAGCAGGGAACACCATGAATATAATTAGTAGTGCCATCAAGGGGATCAATTATCCAGTTATAAATATCGCCTTTTTTTGAAACAGTTTCTTCTTCTGTAATAAAACCACTTTCTGGAATTAATTGCTCAAGGGCTTGTACTAGTTGTTTTTCAGCGGTTTTGTCTACGTAGGTAACCAAGCTGTTTTGACTCTTCTCTTCAACTACGTCCTGATTTATCTTAAGGCTTTGTTCTTGAATAAATACACCAACACTATCTGTTATTTCACAAACTTTAAAACATATTGCCTGTAAATCCATCTTCTTCTTTTGTTTGTTTTGATAAACATAAAGAAAAATATCATTTCCTCAAAGCATTAAATAAATTTAGCTATTAATACAGAAGTGAATCTATCTTTGATCATTAAATAATTAATGAAATCAGAAAATCAAGAACACTATTGGATAATCCAGGAATAGGAATTAAAAAAACAAGGAGAGTTCTATTTAAATCTGGCTTTTAACTTTCAAAGCATCCCCATTTAATTTCTCTCTGTATTTTTTGTTAAAGTAAAACATTCCGGCAATACCAACCAGAATTAATCCTACAGAAATGATTTCTGCTTGGGTGGGTTGAAAACCAAAGATATTATAAACTTCATTTACCCTTATTTTCTCTATAAAAAATCTCTCAAAACCATTTAAAACAAGATAAATAGAAAACAACATACCAGGAATAGTTATTTTTTTACGAATACTCCAAAGAAAACCGAAAAGCATTATACTCACAACAGCTTCATAAAATGCTGTTGGCCAAACAGGTTCTGGCAAAACAAAACAATGCGTTCCTACACAATCAGGAATTGGAATTCCTTCTTTTATAACATTATGAGGATAATCATAAGCCCATACCCAATCTGGCAGAAAATTTAACCACTGAGGTTTTGCACTGGTATTCACTTGTCCCCAATCACCATCACCAGAAACATGACAACCAATGCGTCCCACTCCGTAAGCCAACATAAGTCCAGGTGCACCTGCATCAAATAATTGAGTTACTGTTAATTTGTTTTTTCTGGCATACCAAATAATAGCAACTGCTCCACAAATTAATCCTCCATACATGGTAAGACCGCTAAATGAAAGCAATGCGTCAATAGGATCAGCAATAAATTCACCTGGGTTTTCAAGGTTATGAAAAATTTTAGCACCCAATATACCTACAAATGCAGCAATCAAGGTGATATTTCCTACATGCTGGTGAGGATGAACAACTTCATTCTGCCAATATGGTTTATCTGCCTTTTCCTTGTTTTTTTCTGAATATTTAAGATAAGCTCCAGCTGCCGCACCAAGTAATCCCCCTAAAAAATTTCCTTTAAAAGAAAGAATAAAAAATTGTGGATCACTTACGAATGCGGAATAATTTAAAACTATATCAAGTAATTTGAAACCTATCACAAATCCAATTATTCCGGAAATTGCCATTTCAGTTGTAGTTGCCTTGGCGCCTTTTAGAGTTTTTTTAGTTAATGGTTCTAAAAGACCTTGTTGTTCCTTTCTTTTTAATTCTCTAGCCAAAAGCCAGCTTGCAAGTAAAAACGCAATAGCAACAAAAAAGCCGAAACTTTGAATTGGCAATGGTATATAAATACCAAATATATCTTGTATTAGATCTGAAATTGTTGGATACATTTAATTATTTCCTCCTTTTATTTTATTAATTGTGGAACTGTATTTTCACTGCACAGGCCTACTGTATACATTCCATCCACGTCTATTTCCATTAACTTTACCTGAACCAGTTGATTTACAAGTAAGGGGTCAAATTTAGTTTTAACTTTTATATAATTGTCAGAAAACCCATGTATAAAGCCACTTTTATTCTCTCCCTCAAACAATACCTTTTGGCTTGTTCCTTTATATTTCTCGTAAAAGCTTCTGGTTTTCTTTACTGACAGTATTCTCAGCATTTTATTTCTTTGCTTTCTTATATTTAACGGTATAATTTCCGCTATATTTAATGCATCCGTATTGTCTCTTTCTGAATAAGTGAAAACATGCAGATAAGAAACATCAAGCTGGTTTAAATAATTATAGGTTTCAAGAAAATCTTCCTCTGTTTCTCCAGGAAAACCAGTGATAACATCCACTCCAATACAGCAATCAGGCATTAACAACTTAATTTTTTCTACCCTTTCTGTATATAAATTACTCATATACCTCCTACGCATGGACTTGAGGATTTTATCTGACCCGGATTGCAAAGGAATATGAAAATGTGGAACAAATTTTTCAGACTTTGAAACAAATTCTATTATTTCATCTTTAAGTAAATTTGGCTCAATTGAAGAAATTCTAAATCTATCTATCCCCTCCACCTTATCTAGAGCTTGGGCTAATGATAAAAAATCCTCATTGTGTTTTTTATTTCCAGTATTGCCTTTGCCAAAATCTCCAAGATTCACTCCCGTAAGTACGATTTCTCTTACTCCCTTGGATGCAATATCGTTTGCATTTTTTAATGCATTTTCTATACTATCACTTCTGCTTTTGCCCCTGGCAAGAGGAATTGTACAGAATGAACAAGTATAATCACAGCCATCCTGAACCTTTAAAAACACTCTTGTTCTATCACCAAAAGAATAGGCGTCTACAAAAAAATCAGCTTCCTTTATCTCACAGGAATAAACTTCAGTTTTAGTTTTTTTGCTTAAATCACTTATATATTCTGCTAATTTAAACTTCTCAGATGCACCCAACACAAGATCAACGCCCTCGATGGATGCAATCTCGTGAGGTTTAAGTTGAGCATAACAGCCAATTACTACGATAAAAGCATCAGGAGAAAGTTTAAGAGCTGATTTAACGATAGTTTTGCATTCTTTGTCAGCATTAACAGTAACTGAACATGTATTGATTACATAAATATCTGCAGGCAGTGAAAAATCAACTTTTTCAAAACCTTTGGTTTCGAAAATTCGTGCAATACTTGAGGTTTCTGAAAAATTCAGTTTGCATCCTAGCGTATGAAAGGCAATTTTTTTTGGAGTATTCATTTCGATTGCAAAAGTAGATAATTTCACAAACCTCTGAAATATTATTTTGTTGTGTTAAAAAAGATGTTGAAAATAAAAGCGTTTAGCCTTTCAAATGTGCTTTTTTTATGCTTAGAATTACACTTTATTACAAATTTAAAAATCAATTATGAACAAATTATTGGTCCTTGCTATCCTTATATTGAGTTTTATTAGTTGTAAACAAGCTGCTGTTCAGGACAATGAACATGATGAGAGAATGGCCTTCAAATATAATGAAGCAGCAGGAATAACTTCTCTTGACCCTGCCTTTGCCCGTAGTTTTGAAAACATTGCAGTTGTAAATCAAATTTTCAACGGGCTTTTACAAATGAATGATCAATTGGAAATTCAACCTGCCATTGCAAGTGATTGGAATATTTCACATGATGGATTAGTATATACTTTTAATTTAAGAAATGATGTCTTCTTTCACGATCATGAAGTTTTTGAAAATGGTAAGGGTAGAAAAGTAACAGCTTATGACTTTGTTCATAGCTTCTTTAGAATTGTTGATTCAAAAATTGCCTCTCCCGGTGCCTGGATTTTCAATGAAGTTGATTTTTCAGAAAAAAGTGATTATAAAGGTTTTGTTGCTGAAAACGACAGCATATTAAAAATTTATTTAAAAAACCCTTTTCCTCCATTCCTTGGGATTCTTAGCATGCAATATTGTTCTGTTGTTCCTTATGAAATAGTTGAATATTATGGAAATGATTTTAGAAACAATCCTGTAGGAACAGGGCCATTCCAATTTAAAGCATGGAAAGAAGGTGTAAAACTTGTATTGCTGAAAAATCCGAATTATTTTGAAATGGATGGCACAAACAGGCTTCCTTATCTTGATGCCATCTCAATTTCTTTTATCAAAGAAAGACAAACTGAGTTTTTAAACTTCTTAAAAGGTGATTTTGACTTACTTTCAGGAATAGATGGTATATATAAAGATGAATTATTAACTCCTAATGGCGAACTCAATCCAAAATATTCTGACAAGTTTATAATGAAAAATGAACCCTTTTTAAAAACAGATTATTTAGGTTTTTTAATTGACGCCAATATGTCAATTGTAAAAAACCAGCCTTTAAAAATCAAAGAAGTAAGACAGGCTATTAATCATGGAATAAATAGAAGTGAATTAATAAATTATTTGAGAAATGGAATAGGAACACCCGCCAGAGCTGGTATTATTCCCTCAGGAATGCCCTCTTATAATGCAGAAAAGGTAAAAGGATATACTTATGATCAGGAAAAAGCCCGGAGCTTACTTGCCAAGGCTGGATTCCCGGATGGAAAAGATTTACCTGAAATTCCTTTAAGTACAACTGTAATGTATCAGGATATGGCAGAATTTATTCAAAGTCAGTTGGCTCAAATAGGCATTAAAATCAAAATAGATATTTTACCTACTGCTATTCATACCGAACAAGCAGCAAGAGCAGGATTGGTTTTCTTCAGAAAATCCTGGGTGGCTGATTATCCTGATGGTGAAAACTTTCTTACATTATTTTACAGTAAAAACTTTTCTCCATTAGGCCCCAATTATACCC
>JALYPI010000163.1 GCA_030856445.1 Bacteroidota bacterium | reverse complement strand
ACAAAGGAATTTCTTCCAGAAAAAGCTCCAACACTTGTACCAGTCATAAGTCCAAAATTTGTTTTGCTACCAGAAATAGGATCGTTTACAGGACTTAAAAACTCTGCTTCTTCCTGATTAAAATAATCATATTCCTTGTCAAGAGTTTGAGCGCAGAGAAAATTTGAGAAGAGGATGAAAACAATAAAAAAAATTGACCTTTCCATATCCGTTTTATTTGTAACAAAGTTAATAATAATAACTCAGATTAAACATAAATCATATACGCTGAACACTAATTTTGGCTTCCAACGCCAGTATTCTCAGCTAAAATGACTAAATTTGTAAATAATTTAAAAAAATCACCTTGAACTTTTTCAAAAGCATAATCCTGTTTTTTATGATTGTTACTGGCATAAATGCAAATGCTCAGCAACAACCTTATGGAAATTGGGGGTGTTATGATTCCTTGCTTGTTTCTCCCGGTGCTTACTGTTATCCGGATTATGAACCAGTTTGTGCCTGCAATGACACAACTTATAGAAATGATTGCTATGCTCGCATTACCGGTCACCAACAATATGTAAGCGGGATATGTGAAGCCGTAGATTTTAATATTAAAGCAAATCCAGTTACTTATGCTCTTGAATTAGATATAATACTTCGGGAAGAAGGCCCGGCAGAATTGCATATAATGGATTGGTTTGGCAAAGTATATTACCATGATTATTTTAGCAATATAAACAGAAAGTACCTCTACATTAATGTTGGAAATTTTGAACAGGGGCTTTATGTAATTTCAGTTAAAAATTATGATCAAAGAGTAATTAAAAAGTTTATTAAAATCTCTTTATAAGAGATATACAGATCTATTATTTTCTTTTTTTTAAAAAGATCTTCTCAATTAAAATTTCCCCACCTCACTTTTTTCCCTATACAACAAGTGCTTTTGAATTTTTTCAAAGGATAAACCTCTGCATTTATTACATTATCCATCTTTAACCTATATGGTTAAGTGAGCTCCCATGGAGCTTAAATATAAACAACATTAAAGAATTGAAAAATACTACTTTAAAGGAATTCTTTTTAAAGTTTCAAGAAAAAAGCCCCAATATTTTTGAACAGAACTGATTTGAACCATTTCATCAGGAGAATGCGCACCAGTTATGTTAGGACCAAAGGAAATCATTTCCATATTTGGATAGTTACTTCCGATTATTCCACATTCAAGCCCGGCATGACAAGCATTTACATGAGGTTCTTCATTAAACATTTCTCTGTAAAGATCGCTCATTAAACTAGCAATTTTAGCATCTGGTTTAGGTGTCCATCCTGGATAATCTCCTGACATTTCAATTTTAGCATTACAAGTATTGAAATTCAATTCAATCTCTTTTGCAAGTTGCATCTTCTCCTTGTCAACAGAGCTTCTTGTAAGGCACATAACAGTATAATTTCCATCTTTTAAAAGCACTCTTGCCAGGTTGTTGGAAGTTTGCACCAATCCTTCTATATCCGGGCTCATGCTGTAAACACCATTGTGGCAACTGTTTATTGCAGATAAAAAATCTGACTGAAATTTATCCTCAATAACTTTAACAGGAGTATCAATTTTTTTAACTGTCACAGACAAGTTAATATCAGTGGATAAATATTCTTTTTTTAGCTTTTCGGTTTCATTATTAATTAAACTTATAAAAGCTGATTCATTTACTTTAGATATTGCCACTAAAGCTACTGATTCTCTAGGAATTGCATTTCTAAGACTGCCTCCATCTATTGAAGCTATTCTTACCTCAAATTCAGATTCTGCCTTTAAAAGTAATTCATTTATTAATTTATTGGCATTTGCTCTTTTCTTATGAATATCCATCCCTGAATGGCCTCCTGCAAGCCCTTTTACAGTAAGTTCGTAACCTACCATTTCTTCAGTAATTTCATTCTCTTTAAAATTACCTGTTGCAGTAACATCAATTCCTCCGGCACAGCCAATTGTCAACTCTCTGTCATCTTCAGTATCAAGATTGAGCATAATTTTAGCCTCAAATAAGCCTCCTTTAAGATTCAATGCGCCTGTCATCCCAGTTTCTTCGTCAATTGTAAAAAGAGCTTCAATTGCAGGGTGAGCAATATCATTAGAGCTAAGCAAAGCCATAATTGTTGCAACACCAATTCCATTGTCAGCACCTAGTGTTGTTCCTTTTGCTTTTACCCAGTCCCCATCAATTTCCATTTGTATGCCCTGAGTATTGAAGTCAAAAACAGTATCGTTATTTTTTTGATGAACCATATCCAAATGACTTTGAATCATTATGGTTTCTCTATTCTGCATTCCCTCTGAAGCAGGCTTTTTTATAATTACATTTCCTATATGGTCCTCATGAGTTTGCAGTCCGTTGTTTTTGCCAAAATCCTTGATAAACTCAATAACTCTTTGCTCTTTCTTGGAAGGCCTTGGCACCGCATTTAAATCAGCAAAGTTATTCCAAAGTGACTTAGGTTCTAAAGCTCTTACGACTGAATTAAGTGTTAATTTTATAGGGGAATCTAATTCTGGATTGGTTTGCATATTACTTAGGTCTTTTAAAAAATTTATTTTCAAAGATAAGCACTTTTATTTTCTTCAACCTCAGATCATAAAATATGCAAAGTTTTTTATATGCTAGATTAAATTTATCAAATCCTTCATGTCCTGAATTGGCATGCCATATCTTCTGCTTTCATTCTTACCGGCACCAGTTGGGGTTTGGTTGACATAGCCATTTATATGAGTAAGTTTTTTATTTACCCACTCTGAACTGTTAAAACCATATTTAATTTGAGAAACAAAATCATTGAGTGTTCCTAAAGTTTTTTTATCATTATTGGTTTTACTGCATGTAACAGGAAGTATTTTATGAACAATTACCAATGAATCCGAATTCTCTATGACTTTATCATGTACCAGCTGGCAAACTAATCGGTTAATAAATATATACTCAAGATTTTTTATATCTGTTTTTTTTATGTTTTCCAGGATTACAGAATAGTATGACTTATTGTTAACAAAAATTAAATAGTTCTTTCTGTTCGATGTAAATAAATGTCCATTCCAGTCACCAAGCGCATTCTCTCCCTTTGAAAGAGAAGAATTTACTTGAGTCTTACCAAGGAAGTTTTCTAGTTTATTTGAACAAAAAAGTGTAGTCATATTATGTACTTATTTATGTACCTGATATTTACTTAAACATAAATACTTCAATAATATTTTTCTTTTTTTGAAAATTTATACAAAACACATTTTTGCTAAAAAGTAATTAAGGTATTTTATTTGCTCTATCACAATTAAATGTGTGCTTAGAGAAATAAAACCATTTTAAAAAATAATAAATTTTGAACTGTAATATAATGAGATAGGTGTTGAGTAACATACAACTTTTTAAATTTTAAAATAAACAAGGCACATAAAGGAATTCTTGAAAACCAAAGGAATTCTATTTTTTAAAAAGTTGATGATTCTTATACTGAAAAGGAGTAAAAAAGACCTAAATGCATTTATAGATAATATTTTGTGAAGAATAAAGAGAAGATACAGCGTTACCGTTGGCTCATAAAGTTGAGTGAGGCAACAGAAATTCCTTTAGTCGTTCTTGGATTTGCCTGGCTTATTTTACTTGTAATAGAGTTAATATGGAAGCTAACACCATTTTTACAATCTGTTATTTCAGTAATATGGGTGATTTTTATTCTGGATTTCCTGGTTAAATTTTTCCTTTCTCCCCGTAAATGGCTGTTTCTAAAAAAAAATGTGCTTACTATTATTTCACTTTTTATTCCTGCCTTTAGATTATTCCGGATTTTTACAAGTCTTAGATTATTAAGAACAATAGGTGTTATCAGAAGCATTCGTGTTATAAGGGTAATTGGTTCAATTAACAGGGGAATGAGGGTTCTGGGAAGAACACTTGAACGCAGGGCTTTTGGTTATGTGGTGGTACTCACTTTAATGATTTGTTTTGTAGGTGCTGCAGCAATGTTTGCCTTTGAAAGGGAAACAGGTGCTTACCAAAATTATTGGGATGCTTTATGGTGGACAGCAATGCTTTTGACTACAATAGCAAGTGAATCCTGGCCACAAACCCCCGAAGGAAAAGCAGTAACCCTTTTATTGGGATTGTACAGTCTGGGAGTATTAGGCTATCTTACCGCAATGCTTGCATCATTTTTCATTGGACAAGATACAACAGATAAAAAAGGGCATTTAGCAGGTGCAAAACAGATGAATGAAATAATGGATGAAGTTAAACTTTTAAGAGAAGAAATCAGCAAAATCAGTAAAACGGATTAAAATTCAGGGTTTTCATACTTTTTTAAATTTTATGATTAATATTATCACTATCCCTGTTAAGTTTTGACATTTTTTTCATTAGATTTTCTGTATTTAAAATGGTGCTGTTTTTTTTATGATTATATTCTTAACTTTAATAAGGGAAAAAATCATGAGACCAGTAATTGTACAAATATCAGGAGATAGGGGAGGAGAAGTCCTTGAACTTGCCAAAAAGTCCAAAGGAAAAAATGTTTCTCTTGTAAAAGGCCGGGATACAGAAAAGGAATTAGAAATAATCTCACTTTATCTTTCAAACAGAAAGGTGGAAGGCTTTATTTCTGATGTTACTAAAATAGATAATGCAGAAATTACATTATTTCCACTAGGGGTAATGACTTTATATCCTCCAGCTAATAAGGCACCCGAACAAGTTGCTGATGTTGAGTTAAGAAGCCCGATTGAAATTTTTTTAGCTGGATTACAAAGCAAGGGTTCTTGGAAAGGATTCATTTCTTATTCAGTAATATCAAGTATTGTGGTATGGATTGGATTATATACCAATACTTCCTATCTTCTTGTTGCTGCCATGCTTATTGCTCCTTTTGCAGGTCCTGCAATGAATACTGCCATAGCCACTTCAAGAGGAGATGCAGTTTTGCTAAGGCAATCTCTTATAAGATACTTTGCTTCTATTTTAATTACAATAGCAGGAACAGCTATTTTGAGTTTGATTTATCAACAGGAAATAGCAACAACTATAATGATTGAGAGAAGTCAGATTTCTTCTGTAGCTGCTTTGCTTGCACTTGCAGCAGGAGCTGCAGGAGCAATAAATTTAATTCAATCTGAACGTGATAGTCTTGTATCCGGTGCAGCAGTAGGAATGTTGGTTGCAGCTTCGCTTGCTCCTCCTGCGGGAATAATAGGCATGGCTATTGCCATTGGTAAATGGGAAATGATAAAGAGCGGAGTTTTTCTTCTTTTCCTTCAGCTAATTGGAATAAATTTAACTGGATCTCTTGTATTCAAGTTGGCTGGACTAAACTCAACAGGAACAAGGTATGAAGGAGGAAAAAAAAGTATATTTATTACAAGTATGGGCTTTACAGGTATTCTTTTGGCTGGAATCTTATTCTGGCAGTTTTACTCAGTTCCTGAACTACAAAGAGCATCAATTTCTCAAAGGTCTGACGCAATCATACAGAATATTATTAATAAACATCCACAAGTAGGCTTAATTGAAACTAATGCCAGATTTACAAGGTCTGATATTCGTGATCAAAATACTCTTTTGTGTGAAGTGTATATTCAGAAAAAGGATAAGGATTTAAATGAGAGTGTTTTAAAAGCAGATTTAACAAAAGAAATTAGTATGGGAATAAAACAAAAGTACAACGATGTTATTCCAATCGTAGATTTAATAATTTTGGAGAAACAAGAATAAAAATTGTAGCTATTCACAGAATCGAAGTTAATAGAAAATCCAATGTTTGCAAGTTGTATGTAGCACATCCTTGTAATTGACCAATGTTTCCACTAGTACTTCTTGCCCCTTTTAACTAAGAAATGTTATCGTAACATTTTCAAATAGTTGATAAATTTTTGTTGAAATATTTAAAAAGCCATACCATCAGATATCATAAGAAGCTGT
>JALYPI010000162.1 GCA_030856445.1 Bacteroidota bacterium | reverse complement strand
AATGGATAATAATTCTTCAGTTATAGTAGATAATAAAAGTGAATTTATTCTAAAGACTGGAAGTATAATGGAAATAGGTTCAGAAGCTTCTTTTATTGTAAGGAATGGAAGTAAATTTATTGTAGAGCCAGGAGCCCAAATAATTGTTAATGGTAAAATTCTTATAGATGGAATTACCAGTGAAATGCATTATGCCGCCAGCAACATTCATTTAAATGATATATATTCGATAATAGAAATTAACAAAGGGAAACTTATTGTAGCCCAGAATACTGATTTTACTTTTACAGGAAATGGCTTTATGCGTTTTTCATGCGGTAATGATTATTCTGTTGTAGGAGATTTGGGTTCGAGGTTCATAATAAACGGTACAGGAAAAAACAATAAAAAAATAGAAGTTTTGGAAGGAACCCTTAAAATGATTTTGGAGCACAGCCACCCTTATCTTTCCAAAGGTTTTCCCATAACAATTACAAATGCTGGAGTTCACTTAGCGGAAGGCGCGAAAATATTAGCAAATGTATGGCTTAACTTGCAGAATACAAAATTTACCTCAACAACAGGAGCAAAAAATAACCATGGAGGTCTTCATGTTTCTGTTGATGAAAATCACATTATTAATAATGTTACTTTTGAATACGGACAATACGGTATGTATTCTGTTTTGCATGCAAATCACGTTCATTCTAATTATGCAGAAAAAATTAACATTAGTAATTGTAGTTTTAGTAATAACACTACTGGTTTAGTAACTGTTGGACAGGGAGCAAACCTTGAAAATGTTCAGTTTATAAATAATTCCTTGAAAGGTTGGTCTGCCGAAGGAATGACAATGCCATCAGACTTTAAAAACAGTAGTGTGCAAAATAGTCCAATAGGCATAAGTTATTCAGCAGGTACTACAGCTGATCTTTTTATAAATACCTCTTCTGTGATCAATTCAACTAACACAGGTATTCTTTTCTTAGGGCATGCTTTATTAAGTCTTAAATGTAGTAATATTAATTCAGTAAATAATAATTCAAGCAAAGGGATTTTCCTTGGAGACAGAGCCTCTATTAATATGAGTCCTTCATTTTTTCCTTCATCTGGAAGATCAATTGTGTCTGGTAACACTTCAATACAAGGCGGGCAATATGCTCTAGTTGAGGAAGAATTATCTGTTGGAAGATTGAACTTAATTGGTGCTGCTAATGAATTGTTTCTTGATCAGGGAAGAAATGACATTAAACCTAAGACTTCTCAAGGTAAAGCAATTTCAGGACAGTTCTATTACAATTCTTGTCCTGAAGGATCTATTTTGGCTAATCGTAACAGATGGAATATTGGTAATACTTCACCTGTATATTCTGTTGATTATAATATTACTTCTCCAGCATGTAAAAACACTATTTATATCATTGATAATAACCCTGGAAACTTACCTTGCCCTTTAGTAGCAACTCCTAGTCCAGCTTCTGCATTTTTTTATCGAGCAAATGAAATAGCAGAAGCAAATCAAGGGGGCCCTAATACTATTTTTAAAAAGTTTGAGAGGGGATTAAAGAACCTGGAGAATAGTGATTACCTTTCTGCTTTTAATGAATTCGAAAGTGTTTTATTGACTAATGTTCCAAATCCAACCCCTCTTGCTAAAAAGGTAATTGAATTGTCTTATCAATATATGCATTTGGCTGTAGGCAAGTCTTATTCTGAGGGTATAATAAACAATTCAGGCGCAGGTGTGAATCAGTATATATTAAGGCTTATAGCAATAGAAGACAATAAGATAAACAAGGCAATTTTAGACTCGGATATAGCTATTGAATATTTAGGTAAAATGGATAAAGCAAAAACGCTTGTTTTAGCAGATAAAAGAACAGACGCATTACCTATTTTTTATGGCAATTATAATATTGCAGATTCTACTAATTTTATTGAACTTGATAAATGGATTTGCGTAGTAAGTTTAGAGCAGGACCTAATAGATGAAAATATTGAATTAAACGATTTCGCAGAAGCTCTTAATACCTGTCAGACTCAATCATTAGCTTCAAACAGAATCATGAACAACAATAATGATAATAAAGAAATGGCTTATGTACCTGGGAGATTTTCAAAAAGTCCTAATACTACAGAAATTAATTCTATCACTTCAAACAAAGCTACTTCTAGTAATATAGATGGACTGACTAAAAAACCAAATTTTAGAATTTTCCCAAATCCAACAAGTGGAAAATTTACTATCGTAGCAACAAGTATTGATAATGTAAAGATTTATGATGTTCTAGGGAATCTAATTAATGAATTTGGATTCAATTCTAATTCTCAAATAGAAGTTGATTTAACAGGGAGAGCACAAGGAATTTATGTTGTAATAGTAACTGGAGAGAATTATATTGAAATTAAGAAACTGATTTATCATTAATAATAAGTTGTTGTAATTAAAAGACAGAACCATTATGGTTCTGTCTTTTAATTTATATGGAACTAATACTTTAAGATTTTAAGGAGCTAAAACATCGCTCCCACATCTAAAAACCGTCAAAACCTTCATTGCTTTTCTGTTCTCAAGATTATAAAATCTATTCCCTTCTTGTTTGTAAAATTCAATCCCAATAAAAATCACCAATCCGGTATTTTTAGGAAATGGATTTACCTTAGTTGAATTTTTTATAGTAATACTCTTTTGTGCTGAAATATTTAAAGCAAGCAAAGGAGAATATTTAATTTTGCTCTGCCCGTTTACTTCAGGAACCACCTCTATATAAATATTGCTTTTTTTATTGTGTTTATAATCGCTCATAAAACAATATGCAGTTAGCAAACGGTAATGTGTAGAGCCTTTAGGAAAGTTTATAAATTTTGAAGGATCAAAAGCAGAAATTTTGGTAATTACTTGCCCTTTGGTTTCATTATATTCAACTTCATGATTAGCTAAAAACACAGCATCAAACTTGTAGCTTTTATTAAAATTAAAGCCCTCAAAGAAATAGCCAAAACGTGAAAATGAAATACTGCCTTTATTGTTTTTTCCTTTGCTTTCTAACATTATTTCCTGTACAGTTCCAACTAACCTGTTCCAGGTGCTTCTTTCCCCATACTCTTTGGATAAAGGCATTAAGCTTGTTCTTAATTTAGAAGCTGCGAGAGAACATGCACCAAATTCAGTCATGCTCTTGCGTGAGTTTTCAAAAGCAGGATCAGTCATAACCCTGTTTTTATCCAGATTGGATTTACTCTTTACAAATTGTTTATTATTATATATATAATAAGTGTCTTGTCTAATACTTCCTTTTTTCTTATCTCCAATTATCTGTGCCATAAGCTTAGTTTTACAATAAAACTTCCCAGAAAACGTATTTAGTATATCAGAAAATTGCTTTAAAAGCATCTTTACGTTCTTGTATTCAGACACCCATAGTCCCGCAACAGTTTCCAAGGGTATTCGTGTCGAAATTAATTAAAAATTTCCTGTTACACCGTACATACTCCGATGTTACCCCGATATTACTCCGTAGATACTCCGATGTTATTTGCCTTTAATCTGTCTATAACTTCATTGCAACTATAACTTAACCTGATCTTAGACTTATGACAATTCCATATTAATCCATACTTAAAGACAACGTGACCCAAAGAAAAATGCACTACTAATCATGAAAGTCCGGAATAAAGCCCTTCCGCACGAGTAAGCACATTCACAATTCCCTCTAAAACCCATCCCGCAAACCAAAAATTGTAAATAAGCTTACTCTCTGCCTTCCCCA
Organism: Bacteroidota bacterium; assembly: GCA_030856445.1. Taxonomy (GTDB): domain Bacteria; phylum Bacteroidota; class Bacteroidia; order JACCXN01; family JACCXN01; genus JACCXN01. The sequence continues at coordinate 370 of JALYPI010000162.1, read as the reverse complement.
GGATTTCATTTTTTTATCCCCCCTTTTGAAAGAAAACAAAACACCCAACCGCACCGCCCACCTGTCACTATTCATAGACGTTTTGCTGTTCGCAACTAACCGTGACTTCCTAGAGAAGTGGGTAATGCCAACGGCTAACATTGCATATTCGCCAGTGGCGGTCTAGGTGCTCTATTGCAAAGCCTTTAATTTCTATTAACTTTGCTGCTCACGGTTTTTGGTCCGGTGCAATAATCGCCACCAGCGTATATGCAAAAAACGTTGAGCGTAATGCGTGCATTCAAAAAAAGCGGATTTGAAACCGTTATTACTTTCGAAAAATTTTTAGATTTTAGTTGGTATTTCTAATATTCAATTCCTATTGATTAAG
>JALYPI010000294.1 GCA_030856445.1 Bacteroidota bacterium | reverse complement strand
ATTTTGTTTAATATTCTGGCAATAATTAAATTCATAAAATTTGATGTTAATAATAAAGTGCTATATTAAAAAAATCACTTCCATTTTCTAGGCTGAGAATTATAAGCACAAGATTTCGAACAATAATATCCTGTCCCATCATTAGGTTGGAATTGTTCTCCTCCTACCGTATTCCAACCTTTATCTAAAAAATTAGCTTTACATTGAAGGCAAGAATTTGAACTATAACTAGAAGATGAACTGGAACTAGAGCTTGAACTAGAGCTTGAACTTGAACTTGAGCTGCTTTCTGAATAACTGCCGTAAAATATCACTGCAATTATTGCAACAGCTATAACTAATTTAGTTATCAATGCTTTTCGTTTAGTTTTTTCAATTGATTTTATTTCATCATCCTTCATCTCTTCGGCTCCTGCATCATTAAGAAGTTTAATAATTGCATCATTTTTTTGTTGTTTTGCAATAAATAATGCATTATACCCTTCTTTGGTTCTGAGGTTTAAATCACATCCTTTTTCAATTAGTAATTTAACTGTATCTACTTTGTTTTGCCAAATGGATGCAATAAGAGGTGTTTGTCCATCAGCTTCTTGTAAATTTATGTTAGCTCCATTTTCAAGGAGATAATTTGCAGTTTCCACATTCCCAAATCTACAAGCACCAAATAGTGGGTAATGAGACACCTTTTTATCGTCCCTAAAAGACGTATTAGGGTTGCATCCAGCCTTTAATAAAAGATGAACTTTATTGAGGTCTCCTTGACTCGCATAATAAATCAAATTTTGCTGTGAGAAATATATGTTCATTGTTTGAAGCATATTCAAGGCCTCTTGTTGTGATAAATTTTGTTCCATTTTTTTTAAATTAATTGTTCAATAAAATATTTGTTGGCCTGTATTATTATTATTATTATTATTATTATTATTATTCCATTTACGGATATAACTATCAAAGTTAAAATAGGCATATGTTAGAATAATTGTCCTTCATTGCCTTTAGTAGTTTCACTTGACTAACTATTCCTTTAATAAGTTTTGAAGTTTAGAGCTGTTTGAATTACACTTTTCAGTTAAAAAATACAATTCTTTTACTTTTCTTAATTGCGAAATCTCCTTTTTTGTAAGTTCATAAGGCTTGTTTTCACCTGTGAATCCAAAAATTAATTTCTTTTGTCCTCCATACGTATTAAAAAATCTTTTAAGATTAATATCAGAGGAGCCTCTTAATTCAGGATTAACTTTTGTAGAGAACACACCAACAGCATGGAATTCAATCCTTCCACCATTTCTACTAATAATATATTCAACTTCAGTCATTTCTTTTAAATCTCCTTTTGTGACTTCAAAAGCAGGTTTAATAATAGTTTTCAATGGAAAGAGTTGACTACCAACAAATGATTTTATATATTCTCTCTCGTAGCCTTTCCCATCATCTGTAAAACTGAATTCGTTCAATAAAACATCACCAAAGGCGCCAATTAATTTACGATGAATTTCTACCGTCATATGGCCATTATCCATATATGCTATTATTCCCTCATAAGGAGTGCCAGAATAATTAAAAGAAGTTTGATTTTGAGAATTAAATGCTTCCTTGAATTCAACAGGTTTTATTTCATTTGGAAAATAAACATTATTGACAATAGTAAAATCTTGCTTTAACTTATCTAATTTTATACTATCCTCTTCTGTTATCTTCCGATGACCTTCTATCATTTGTTTTCTTTCATTGTTACAACTAAAAATAACGATTAAAAATAAGGTCATTATTAATATTGGTGCTTTACTTTTCATGATTATTGAGTTTGAAATTTAGTTTTTTATTTTTTATATAATTTTCTTGCTTGTATAGGAGCGTTATATTTTAATGATTGTTAAACATTTAGGACACTTAAGTATTGGATTTTTCAACCCCATTCCAGCTACCCAGCCAGCAACCCATGGAAAAATAAAGTAATACCAGGGGGTATACATGTCAACTACTGCAAAAATTCCGGAATAATTACACTTCGGACAAGCATTATTGGTGAAATAGAGTTGAGAATTACCCAACTCTTTTTTTATTTCCTTTGGAAGGTCTTCAGAATTCATTTTTTAAACTTTGGTCAGTTCTAGAGCTATTGCAACTAAGGTTAAAAAAACAATTGATGTTAAAATAAGTACAAATTTTATTGATTTCAATTTTTCCATTTTACTATAAAACTGACCATATATCCCTTCTTTGGCTTTATAAAACATTGATTTATTAGTTAAATAAATCAATGTTTTATTTTCTGTCACTTGATAGTACATTTCCTGCTTCATCATATTTCTCAGTCCATTTTAAAGTTCCATGTTCATAATATGAAACTGTTTTGGACATTCCGCTTGGGTATAAATTTTTTCTATATCCATGATATTTTTTATTTCCTTTTGAATCAACATAATATTCATCCATTGTTCTGAATCCTCCAGGTAATTCACCATGATTGGTTTCAATTTGGAAATCTAGGGTTCTTGATTCTTCAATAGTCTGCTCTTTATTAGAATCATTACAACCTAGTGTGCAAATACCAATTACTCCCATAATCATTGCATATCTTATTGTTTTCATAGTTACAATTTTACATGTCGATAAATAAATAATTCTCCCTTATTCCACAGATACAAATTTCCGTCTTCTTTTATGCCCCATGAACCCTCGTTTTCTTCAATATTAATTAACCTTTTATCAAAATTAAATTCGCCTAATGAATAAGAATAATTTTTACTCGTAAATTCTTTTCCATTTAAAAATATTATAAGTTCGCAACTACTTTCTTTAAATTGCATAAAACTTGTCATATTATTCTTCCTATCTCCGTACTCGAAAGTATGTTCCTTTAAATGTTGTTTGATTTTTTCTTCATTATTTAGCTCAATTTTTCCACATCCTGTAAAAAGAAATGCAAATAGAAAGGCAATAATATTTACCCCAAAATTGCTTACAGAATTACTATAACCCATATTCCTTATTTAAAATAATTAAAAGAATTAATATATTTTTATTGTTGAGTATTTAAGAAAAAATGAAAAGTTAAAAGCATATACCAATGCCAAAAAAGTGTATTTTTCTCTCCTAATTTTAATGTTAGTTTTAACTTTAATCTCCCAACTTCTAATGAAGTAACCGGCTATTTGAAATACTTCCTCTCAAATCATTGTACTTCATTGTTTATCAGACATATAAAATTTAATTTTTAAAAAACAGTTAATTTTTCTTTATTTTATCCTTTCAAACTCGAGCTTTTTGCAAATCATAAAGGAAATAAAAGCAGGCAATCAGGACAAACTTGTGGAGGTTTATAAGCTGCACAGGAATGAATTCATTAAATGGATTTGTAATAATCACGCCTGCTCTGAAGATGAAGCAAAAGATGCTTTTCAGGAGGCTATTATTATTTTTTACAACAATATTCAGCAGGGAAAAATAACTGAGCTAAGAAGTGGAGTTAAAACTTATCTCTTCAGTATTGGCCGCTTCAAAATTCTTAATGGAATAAAAAAGGGGCAAAGGCTGGTTACCTTTGATAAGGTTCCGTTGACTAATGGTATGGAACCGACAGAAAATACTATTGATGATTTACACAATGAAAAACACACCCAGGAGGTGGTTACAAAGTACCTTGACCAGCAATGTGAGGACTGTCAGAAAGTATTGAAGATGTTTTATTTTGAAGGTCAGGATATGAAATCCATTGCTGAGAAAATGGGATATAAGAACTCGGATGTTGCAAAGAAGAAGAAATACGAGTGCTTTAAGAAACTCGCAGAAATGGTGAAAAAGAATTTATTAATTTTTGTTTTCTGATGGAAAAGGACCGCGAAGATTTTGAGATGATGGAATCCTACTTTGAAGATAGGATGAGCGAGGCTGAAAAAGCATCCTTTGAAGCTAAATTGATATTAGATGAAAATTTTAAAGATGAGTTTGAAGTCTATAAGAAGGTAAGACAGGGAATTTTTATAGCTGGCGAAGCTGAATTGCGCGACAAATTAAAAGCAGCGGATAAAGAAATTGAACCTAGTTTGAGAGCAAAAGACCGAAATAATATAATACCACTTTATAAAAAATTATTGGTTGCCGCATCTATAGCTGCTCTTATTTCTATGTCCTACCTGTTATTTCTGAAGGATGATTATCAGTTCAGGAAATTTGAAGAGAAAGAACCAGGACTTCCTGTACTAATGAACAACAATGAAAAAAGCGCTCTTAATAAAGCAATGACTTTATATAAAGCCGGAGAATATTCAGAATCAAAAGAAATTATTGAAAATCTCTTATCCATAAAGCCTGAAAATGATACTCTTTTATATTTTAATGGTGTTGTTAATTATGAATTGGAAGCATATTCAAAAGCTGCTGACCAGTTTGAAGCAGTTTCTGAAATTGAAAGTGTTTTTAATGAACAGGCTGAATACCGTCTGGCATTGTCATATTTAAGGCTTAGCAAAGAAAATAAAGCCAGAGTTGTGTTAGAAAAAATCGTATCAAACCCCTCCCACCTATATAAGGAGCAAGCGCAGGAGCTTCTTAAGCAGCTTTAGCCTTTCTTTTATTAAAAACAAGTACCCCGAAAAATATAATTACTCCTCCAATTAACCAAAAGGAGATAGAATAATCATTCCTTGAAATACTTACTGAAGATGAATCTCCTGTGTAAATTATTCCCGCCCAATAAAAGGGATTGGCAAGCGCTGACGAAGGTGCAGAATTTATAAACTCAAGTTTTATTTGATGAAGAGCATCTTCAGGAATGATTCCGTCTGCCAGTTTAAAATAAAAGGCTTCAATTAAATGAGAGGAATATTCATCGTCAACTTGCCATAAAGTGGACACTATATTTCTGACGCCAGCCATTCTCATTGTTCGTGGCAATCCCACAATTCCCTCTCCGCTTTCTATAATTCCAATCCCTGTCTCACAACCCATAAGAACTCCCAATTGGGCATTAATTGAATATTTTGAAATATCTGATAAAGTGAGTTTATCTTCACCTTTGGCATCAGAAAAGAAAAAACCAGAATTACTGTGATTTTTTTCATCAAAAATTGCGTGGGATGCCAGATGCAGAACCTTGCAATTCAACTTTTTTGATTTTAAAATTTGTGATTTAGCTTCAATTCCTGAATAAAAATTACCCACATAAGCTTGTTTTAAATTCTCACCAAGTCTAGAAGCAAAAAACAATTCATTTTTATCCTTATAAGAAGGTGTAATTGCAACAAAATCAATGTCTGGATTATGCTCCGATTTTTCCATTAACAACAAAGAAGCACTAAAAGCATATGAAATTTTATATTTTTTTATGAGGTAATCAAGCTTTCGGAAATCTTTGTTGTATTTTGGATTAGGTTTCGAAATTAGTGCATCAAAAGGAATATAGGATAAAATTCCGTCCGGAACAATTTTGAGGTTGGTAATGTTAGCGGGGATTTTTTCCTGAATGGGAACGAAAATCTTTTGAAATAATTCATAAGAATCAGAAGAGAAATCAGAGATATTATTGATGGTCAGACTCTTTCTTAAACTTACAATTAAATTATTAAGATTATTAGGGCCAGGCAGTCGGACAATTTCAAATATTTCTTTAGAAATCACGAAAGCATAAATTTCATTTTGGTTACAGAAAAATTCAATCAAGGCCACATTTTTGTCCAGTGAATTCTGTAGCTTTTCCACTTTCAAATTGGGCAACCTAAACGAATAATTAGGATTGATTTTTAAAATTGTTTTAAGAAGAGTAGAATATTTTGCCTTATCTGCATATTGAAATGCTTTATTTAAAGACTCCTTTGTTCCTTCTTCCAATTGAAATGCTACAGCATGTTCAAAAGGAATGTTCAAGTACAAGGCTAGAATTTGATTAACATTTTCTGATTCAAAATCACCAAGAATAAGGTCCCATAATTTAATTGTAAGCTCAGAAATCAGTTTCTGTTCCTGAAGTTCGACTTTATTTAATTTCACTGAATAAAATTGATTAATATATATTTTTCGATTCAGTAAGAGAATTAACTGATACTGATTTAATGAAGATATTGTCTCTGGCACCTCCTTTAACTGGCGAATGTTAAAATTAGGCTTGAGTGTTTCTATGGCTTGGTTAAGATATTCCTGAACTACAATAAGGCTGTCTTTTTCAAATGCATATTCATATAATATTCCTCTTGCGTAAAAGCTATTGCTGACTTTAAGATTATATTCACCAATTGTTTCTTGGAATATATTATATGATTGATGATAAAGTTGTAGAGCTTTAACAAAATTTTTACTGCAGTCTTTTCTCAATGTTCTGCTTTCATAATCTACAATATCTGTATAAGTATTTGCAATTTGATGCAGTATAAGTCCAACTTGATAACTTTCCTTTGAATACTTTTTAATTGCAATGTTTAAAGCCTGATTATAGATAAGCCTAGCAGTATCCAATCCGGGATAAATGGTTGTTCGATTATATATATGATAGATTTTAGTGGCGTAAGCATTTTCACACAAAATTAATTCTGCCGGAACAAAATCAGCTGTTTCCGGATTTTTATATAAAATATCTACTGATTTTTTTGAGTATATCAATGCAGAATCTTTTACAATTCTATAATTATAATATTTTGCAATTCGTGAGTATGCAAGAGCTGTTCTGCAATCTTGCTCACCATATATCTTTTTTCTGATTTCAAGACTCTTGAGATAATTCTCTTCAGCTTCTTCTAAATCCTTTCTTAAATATGCTAATTCACCCAATAAATCATACGTTACTACAGCAATATCCTCTGTTAGCATCTTTTTGTCTATCAGGAGAAGATTCACTTTTAATGATTTCTTTGCTAGTTCAGTTTGTTCTAATAGAATTGCTAATTCAGAAATTTTGTTTCTTATAACAGCAGCCGGAGAAGAATTCACCTCCATTTTTTTTAATCTGTGTTCAAGAATAGCTACGGAATCTTTATAAATAGATTGAGATTTAGTTTCCTTAGCAAGAAAGATAGTAAAAAACAGGAGGACATAAACGCACTTCTTCATTAAGAGCGAAATTAACTATTATATAGAATTCTATATCAAATATAATCTATAAGTCTTAACTTATTTATTTCAATTGGTGTTTGAATAGAATTGTTTTTAAGCTTTACTTCCTCAATTTCATTATTTACTTTTGACTCCATTAGGATTTTGCGAATTGCTTTTCTGATTTCCTGATTTTTCATAACGATTTACTTTTTTCAATAAATAGATGAAAAATTGCAAATTACAGATTTATGCGACAAGAATGCGACAAAAGGCAACGCGACAAAGTTAAGGTTGCGACAATACAAGATTGCGGGTGCGACAATTACAAATATGCGACAAAGGAAAATGCGACAAAAACAGGATAGTGAGGAATCGCCTAAAATTTTATTGGAAGAGGAATTAATCGTTGAATAATTACATGAATTGATAAAGCCCCCTAAAACGGGGGCTTTATACTTATATCCCTCTAGAGTTAAGGTATATTATTTTACGATTTTCATTTCAAAAATTACCATTTCCTCTTTATAGTCTCTATTGTTCAGTATCTTTTTAATTTCATAATTAATCAAATACTTTTTGTCCAAGTATTTTTCCAACACTCCACGACCACTGTCTTCTCCATCAGGCTCGGAAAACTCAATGATTTTTTCCGGTATTTTTGAAGCATATAATTCATTTCCTTTTGAATCTATAAAATTAAAAGTACACCCCTCAACGTTACAATAGGCATATGTTAGAATAAATTGTCCTTCATTGCCTTTAGAAGTTTCACTTATTGCTTTTTCGTGATTTGAACCTGAAGATTCTTTTATCGTATCTTGACTTACAATATCTCGTACAATTTTCAAGTCCGATTTTAATACCCATCCGATTATTTTATTGCTCTTGAGAAATGCTACTGAAACAAAATTCCCGTCTTCTGCAACAGAAACTATTTCCTCTCCTCGTTTTTTATAACTTGTTATATAATCTGTTTTCATGGAAGGCTTCTTATAAACCATTGCTGTTGAAACTGATACTGTTAATACTTTGTTTACCATACTAACACTGTTTTTTGATTTATCTATCTCAGGATTTCCTGCTTGTTCATCCATTTTCTGAACATCAGCATCTTTATTTTTCATAAATGTCATTTTAACTCTTGAGTTTTCAAGCCACCCCATACCATCTTCCATTAAATAGAATTTCACATCAGAGCTTGAGTAATTATCCCAAGCGGTTATTATAAAATAAGGATTCTGAGAATGAAAATTATTACCTTCTCCTCCTGACATTTTTACTATATTATATGGTGATTTTTCTTTGTTAAAAGTAATTTCTGTTTCAGAAAATTCAACGCCAGAAGATAATTTTGCCTGAGGTTTTCCATCAAGACCATAGAATTGAGCATTGTCAGTATGCCAACTGTGTGTTGCTAAAAAATGGCGGGCTTCTGTAATATTAGTTATTTTGTTTTTGCTACATGAAATTATAAATAAACAAAAGATGATAATTACAAACTTGAAATTTAAGATTTGAAACGTTCCATTTTTCTTCATTCTTTCTCTTACGAATAAATTTATACTAAAAACACAAATAGGAAATTTAATGTTTTTCATGATTATGAATGTTTAATTAAATTTAATAATAGTTTATTTCTTCTGAAACTACTCCTTTAATAAGTTTTGAAGTTTAGAGCTGTTTGAATTACACTTTTCAGTTAAAAAATACAATTCTTTTACCTTTTTTAATTGTGAAATCTCCTTTTTTGTAAGTTCATAAGGCTTGTTTTCACATGTGAATCCAAAAATTAATTTCTTTTGTCCTCCATACATATTAAAAAATATTTTAAGATTAATATCAGAGGAGCCTCTTAATTCAGGATTCCATGTCGTAATTATATATGGATATTTATATTATTAAAAAGGTAAGTTGAAACTTCCGAATAAACCAAGACCCCAAGCGAACATCCAAAGAGTGTTAAAGGCGGAAGTATATATTAAATTTTTGGCACTTAAACTTTCAATACCTAAAGGTGGTTCAGTATTTATAACATTATGTTTATATGCAGTATAAGTGCATAAGGCACACATAATACCCATAAATATTTCAATTATATGATTAAATGTGGCAATAAATAAAACCCATGCGAGTGCATTAATAAGCCATCCAATCCAAATTGGAATAGCGAAAGATTCTTTAGTTGTTGAATTTTCCATTTTTGTAATTTTTAACTAACCTACTCATTTGGCTTTTCAGTTTCCGCCCCGTACTCTTTTTAGATTTTCCGGCTACTCCTTTTTGATTAGTCTTTTATTTAAGAAAAAGGTAACCGTATAAATTAAAATATTATGAATTATAATTTTAACTGTTTGTTTTTCAAGTAGAAAAATATTTGACTTTTATTTTTTTAGGCATTTTGTCAATAGTAAGAAAATGAGTAAATTCAGAATATAAAACCTATAACAATGGAGAAAAGATTCGAAAGCCTCACAATATTCGATTTTCAGAAAATGTTTCCTGATGAAAAATCATGTCTGGATTATCTTGAAAGTAATGGTTTTTATTCTTGTTTTGAAGAACAAGCCTGTTTCTGCAATCTGCACTATATCCATCATAACAAGAAAAATATTGGCAATTAATGTTTGCGACAATTTACTTGTATTTATATTTATTTTATTTTTTTAAAATTGATTATTAATGTTTTAACCTGTTATAATTGTTATCATTAGCATTATATTTTTATAATCACTTGTACTTTTCTTTTTTACCCTCATATCCATCGTCATATCCCTGGCAAAATTTCTTTTTTTTCTCTTCTTGATTTCCTGCCATATTTCTTAAAGCCATATATTCCAATTTCCTAGTACAATTTTTGTCTTTCTTACTTTCAACGTCAT
>JALYPI010000293.1 GCA_030856445.1 Bacteroidota bacterium | reverse complement strand
CAAAATAGGTGAAAATAATTGAAATGGGAAAGTCTTTAAAGCATTAGTTTTATTGACTTCCCATTTTTTTTAGAATTCAACTTGCGGATTTAAGGTATAATAAGCAGGCATTAACCCAAATTTCACTTTTCTTAAATTTATCTTTTTAACATGAAACCTACTAAATCTTCACTAAAAGATAAACACATGCCCGACCTGGCTCAAAGGATAAAAGATAAAATTGCTGCTATTGCAGCGGTATCTGAGGATCTTCCTAGTGTAATTATAATTCATAACCTTATTACTCAATCTGTAGAATACATGTCGGAAAGAGGCTTGAGAATTTTAAAAACATCAGTAGAAGAACTTAGAGATTTAGGGCCTGACTATTTTTATAAATTTTTCAACCTCGAAGACGCTCAAAATTATGTGCCAAAATTTCTTGAACTGTTCGAAAGAAACGACATCAATGAGATATTTTCTTTTTTTCAGCAGGTACGAGCCAATGGTGATGTAGAATGGGGATGGTATTTAAGCTCCAGTAAGGTTTTAATGTGCGATGATCAAAACAATCCTTGCCTATCAATTACTGCAGCCCACCCTATTGATGAGTTAAAAAACATTACATTTAAGTTAGAACGATTGATTAGGGAGAATGAAATAATGCGAAATCAACTCAACAATTACACACTACTTACTAAACGAGAAAAAGAAATAATAATATTGGTGGTAGCAGGTGAAAGTTCGATAGGAATCTCCGAAAAACTATTTATTTCTTTCTCCACAGTAGAGCAACACCGAAAGAATATAAAAAAGAAGTTGAATATTAAAAACACAACTGATCTTGTTCGTTTTGCACAAGCATTTAATATGGATAAATAAAATAAATATTTTCCAAAATATAGCATTCTATACACATAGCAAAATCTAAAATTTTATGCGTGAAAAAGTCTGAATTAATTTATATCTGATTTTCTTCTCAACAAAGTCTAATACAACGTCCTTATTATATACCCGCTTCCCTGTGCTTTTAAAACAAAGCGCATTTTTATTGGATCCAGAAAAAGTTGTTAAATCTTTCTCCCAAAACTTTTTTAGTTCTTTATAAGCAATAGCTTCAACAGCATTTTTAAATAATTTGTCATATTATGTGATGTAGCTTTTGATATAACCGATATTAACGGTAGAATAATGGAAACAGTTTCCGCTGCAAATCTTTCTTCTTTTCAAACAATTGAAGTAAATACATCCAACTATAGTAATGGAATATATTTCTTTACTCCTAAAACAGATACAGGAAGAGTAAATGGGAAATGTGTTGTTTCTCATTGATTCTATTAATTAATTTAAAAAAAGGCTGCCTCTATTGAGTCAGCCTTTTTTTATGATTATCTCTTAAGTTTGCATCAAAAACTGAAGAGATAATATTGTCTTAAGAAAATCTACTATTCAATATCTAAATAAAACCCTTATTTTTGCTAATAATAATTAAGTTTTCATATTAAAAGATAAGTTAAAGGGGTTAGAGATGGTCGGAAAAAAAATATTCTTATTTCTGTTTCTTTTATTGTTTTCCTTTTTCTCGGTAAAATCTCAGGAATTTATTGGAATTGGACCTTCAGCCATTTACAATATACAGTCAGAAGGCATAGGTTTTGGAGCAAGAGTCCAAATTCCGGTTCATAAAAGATTAAACATTGTTCCACAGCTAAATTATTTTGCACCTTTTAATATTGTTCATGAAATCAATGCCGGTTTAAACATTCACTATAATCTTGTTATCAGGAGAAAACTCATCGGATATTTAACTGGAGGAGGATATTTTAACTATTGGTTTAATGCCGATGTTTCTCCCATGGAAAATGCTAAAACAATTAATATATTACCAGATGTCGGGGTAGGGATGCTTTTTGGGAAAAAATGCTTCCGGCCTTTTTTAGAACAGCGCTATAACCCTTTGTTTATGGAAGGAAGTTTTCATATTGGTTTTTTATGGTTTCCCGGTTGTAGCTCAGGACGGTCATATACTTGTCCAGCATATAATTAAAAATGTTTATTTTTGTTTTAAATCTAGAAAACATGAAATAGCCATGCACCAAGGTTCATAAACACTGATGAATATAACATGACGTCCCGATAAATCGGGATGACCATTAAAAAACAAAAATAACACATATGAAAAAGGCAACTATTTTTAACATTTTATTCATTGTTTCAATAATTTTGACATCTTGTTCAAAGGACAGGGTACTTCATCCTGAATTAAATGAATACGAATCGCTCAATCAATTTTTTGATGACCACCAGGAACCTGAACAGGAGTTTATTATTACAGAAGATGGGCAATGCCCAATTGTTGGAGAAAGAGGTACCAGGTTATGTTTAGGTAAAGGGAATTTAATGCGCCAAAATGCCGACAGCGTACAATATCCTTTCAGTATTTTTCTGGTAGAATTGTATACTCCAAAACATATGATTTTATACAGGATGCCAAATGTATCTGATTCAGAACTAATTGTTACAGGCGGAGAAATAAAGGTGCGGTCTTCAGAGGCAGGCAATACGCTATTGCTTAGACAAAATCACCTTTATACAGCACAAATGCCTGTATTAAGCCCTGTTTCAAACATGAGTCTATATTATGGTAAAGACATGGGCAGTTTTCATAACTATACAACAAACCTTTCTTTAGTCGCTCCTGGAGTAAGTGCTAATGGAAGTGTGACTGTTGATAGCAGCAATTCTTATTACAACCTTCAGCTCCCTTATCTTGGATGGAATAGCCCAAACTATCCATATAATTATCAGAGTCCCAAAACAACAATTAGTTTTGTTTCCCAAACTGATGACCTTACCAATGTTGCGAAATTTCTATATTATGAAAATAACCCTTCTGTAATGCAAGTATATGGAAATACTTCGGGACAAATACCTGTAGGTGTTTCGGTTAAAGTAATTTGTTTTGCAAAAAATGCTCAAGGTGATATGTTTTCTTTTGAGCAGCAAACAACGGCCGCTGTAGGACAGGAAATTGAAGTTACCTTAACTCAAACCACTGAAGCTGCACTACTGAGCATGCTCGAGAACTTATAATTTTATGAATTGTTGCAGCTAAGTTCTGCCGGCAAACTTGACCTTATTACATTGAGTTTTACATTGTTTTAGTCAATGCTATTCCAATCTAATCCCAATCCCAATCCGAGGAATTGTTATCATCAAAATCACTGCTAAATATAGCTGTTGGTAGTTTAAGATAAGTTCCTGGACAAAAATATGTTTCTCCTCCAAATGATCTTGCTCGTATATCAAATCCCCAGAAATAATTAGCCCAAATTGATCCCTGAAAACCAAGCTTTAGATTTTGGATATTTGAATCATACTCTATTACAGGGCCTGCTGCAAGTCCAGCAAAGGCAATTCCAGTTTGGGCCTCGCTATAAATCCGCATTTTTCCTCTTTCAATTTCAAAGGCAAAATCAAAACTATAAGGAAAGCTTTTGTAATTCCAATAGGATAATTCCAATGCATAAGAAACTCTTGGTTTTTCCCCACCAAAATTTACATCATCCATGTTTGTTTAGACTGAGCTGAAAGCGTTGAAAATAAAATAAGAAAAAACAGGAAGACCAGAATTTTTTTCATCCTTTTAAAATTGCTTTAAAATTAAAATTGAGTATGATTTACTTTATTCCTCTTCTATTTTCAACTACAAATATATAAATAAAACATATAATCAAATGGAAAGGAGAGTGTTACAACTCCAAATTTTATCATCCTGTTTCAAATGGTTTTACATTTTTTAAATAGCTGTAAAGAGTGCTTAAATCTTCTTGTCTTCTGACACCTAAAATAAGTACTGATTTTTGTTTAATGGAGTTAAGATCCCGAATTCCTTGATTCAATTAACGAAAGTACTCATTCAATGTATTTTGTCTTCTTTTTGTTCGTTTAATATAAATAATTAGTTTTGCACCCTCAAATGAAAAATACAATCTCTATTCTGACCGTTTCTTTACCTACTCCGCCATGAAATAGAGAGTTCCCCTTATTATTATTTAATTATTTTTCTCGGAGTTTTCAATTCCGTTACTGTTTTACTTTTTATAAAATTTGAATGAAAAAATATATTAACCTATTTGATTTTAAACAAATAGTAGATTATAAAACTGAAGTATTATCTGGATTAACCGTTGCCCTGGCATTAATTCCTGAAGCCGTTGCATTTGCCATTATTGCTGGTCTTTCACCATTAACAGGACTATATGCTGCCTTTGTTATGGGTTTGATAACATCTATTTTTGGAGGCCGTCCAGGTATGATTTCTGGTGCCACTGGTGCTATTGCTGTAGTTATTGTGGCATTGTCAATTACACATGGGGTGGAATATGTGCTTGCCACTGTTATTTTGGCTGGAATTATTCAAATGATAGCAGGCTTTTTGAAATTAGGTAAATTAATGCGACTGGTTCCTCATCCTGTTATCTTCGGGTTTGTTAATGGTTTGGCAATTATTATTTTCATGTCCCAATTAAATCAATTTAAAGTCCCGACAGGTGCTTGGCTAAGCGGCCAATCCTTATACATTTTCTTAGGATTGGTGCTCCTTACCATGATTATTATTTGGGGACTCCCAAAATTAACCAAAAAAATTCCTGCCCCATTAGTTGCTATACTAGTTATATTCGGTATTGTTGTTTTCTTTAACATTGATACCAGAACAGTTGGTGACTTAGCATCAATCCAGGGTGGATTTCCTCCATTTCACATTCCGGCTGTTCCATTAAACTGGGAAACATTGATTGTAATCTTTCCATATGCTGCAATAGTTGCTGGAGTTGGGTTGATAGAAAGTTTGCTTACTCTTAATATTATTGATGAAATTACTGAAACTCGTGGTAGAGGAAACAAAGAAGCAGTAGCACAAGGCGCTGCCAATATAGTGTCTGGATTCTTTTCCG
This sequence comes from Bacteroidota bacterium, assembly GCA_030856445.1. Lineage (GTDB taxonomy): Bacteria > Bacteroidota > Bacteroidia > JACCXN01 > JACCXN01 > JACCXN01. The sequence continues at coordinate 9,275 of JALYPI010000293.1, read as the reverse complement.
GAATGGGGGGGTGCGCTATGATAGGCCAGAGTTTAATTAATATTTCAAATGGGGCAAGAGCAAGGTTATCTGGTATCACCGCTGCTGTAATGTTACTTATTTTTGTAATGTTTGCTGCAGGTTTAATCGAAAAGCTTCCCATGGCTGCATTAACAGGTTTAATGATAATGGTTGCCTTAGGAACCTTTGAGTGGGCCAGTGTGAAGACCTTTAACAAAATGCCAAAATCTGATGTTTTTGTAATGGTAATGGTTACCTTAGTAACAGTGTTCCTTCATAATCTTGCACTAGCTGTAATTATTGGAGTTATAATTGCTGCCTTGGTATTTGCCTGGGATAGTGCTAAGCGAATTCGAGCAAGAAAGCATATTGATGAAAACGGAGCCAAGCATTATGAAATTTATGGACCTTTATTCTTCGGTTCAATAACTGCATTTAATGAAAAGTTTGATGTGATGAATGATCCTGATGAAATTATTATAGATTTTGCTGAAAGTCGCGTTGTGGATATGTCTGCTATTGAAGCATTAAATAAAATAACGGAACGCTATCACAAAGTGGGAAAAAAAATTCATTTAAAACACTTAAGTCCTGACTGCAAAAAGCTGTTGAAAAATGCAGATAAAATCATTGATGTAAATGTTTTGGAAGACCCAAATTATAAATTGCCTGTTGATAATATCTAACAAAAGGGCGGTTTTACTGCCCTTTTTTGCTAAAAAATTCATTTGTTATATTTAAAACTGATACCCTTAAATGAAATATCATTTTAACTAATTAATTCCCATAGTTATGTTTCTTACATAAGGCACAATTTTTATGGTTCAATTGTAGTATAAATACAATTTTGAATTATTTTATTTAAGAAAAGATCATGAAAATTTCAATTAATGGATTCGGAAGAATCGGCAGATTGGTTTTTAGAGCCGCCTTAGAAAAACCAGAGATTGAAGTAGTAGGTATAAATGACCTGGTTGAAGTTGAATACCTGGCCTATATGTTAAAGTATGATTCTACACATGGAAAATTCAAAGGTAAGGTTGAGGTTAAGGATAGTCAATTAGTAGTAAATGGGAAAAAAATCAGAGTTACTGCGGAAAAAGATCCTGCTAATTTAAAATGGGCGGATATAGGAGCAGAGGTAGTAATTGAATGTACAGGTTTTTTTCTTACTCAAGAACTTTGCAAAAAGCATATAGAGGCAGGAGCAAAAAAAGTAATTATATCAGCCCCGGCAAAAGATGATACACCAACATTTGTTTTAGGTGTTAATCATGAACTGCTAAGAGAAGATCAAAATATTATCTCAATGGCATCTTGTACTACAAATTGCCTTGCACCAATCGTAAAAGTTTTGAATGATAATTTTGGTTTTGAAGAAGGCTTAATGAGCACCATTCATGCTGTTACCGCAACACAAAAGACAGTTGACATGCCTTCAAGTAAAGACTGGAGGGGTGGGAGAGGTGCTTATCAGAACATTATACCTTCTTCTACCGGGGCAGCTAAAGCTGTTACTTTGGTAATACCAGAACTAAAAGGAAAGATAACAGGAATGGCCTTTAGGGTTCCGGTTCCTGCTGTTTCAGTAATAGACTTAACCGTTAGATTAAAAAAAGCTACAAGTTATGAGCAAGTAAAAACAGTCATGAAATATGCATCCGAAAACCAAATGGCAGGAATTTTAGGATATACTGAAGATGCTGTTGTGTCACAGGATTTTTTAGGTGATTCAAGGGTATCCATATTTGATGCCAATGCTGGAATAGCACTTAATGATCACTTTATTAAAGTTGTTTCATGGTATGATAACGAATGGGGCTATTCTAATAAAGTGATTGACCTTGCCCTCATCTTAGTGAAATTCTGACTTTAGAGGATTTTGAATAATGTTGGATTGTATTTCCTAGGTTTAATTTATATGGATTACAAACTTAAATCCTACATGTTTAAATTCAATTTTAGCCTGAATGGTTTCCCAGGTAATAGATTATTATGTTACGGCTTCGATTATTTTTATTAGTCTGATATTCTCTTTGTTAACAGCCTAATTGAAGTCAAATGTCCGAACAAAACTATAGGTACTATAAATGTTGGTAACCAGATAAAAGGAAAATTTAAAATTGCTAAATTAGGCTGTTCGAATGCAAACATTTGAAATGGAGAAGGTGCTGATAAGAATGCGTTGACAACTATATTTATTAAAAGCCCTAGACAAATAAAATTCCAGATTAAAATAAGTTTTTTGTTAAGCACTCCCTTTGTAAAACCCCAATATGCTATTAATGGTGCTGTTATTCCTGCAAAAATATCAAAATTTCGTCCTTCAAAAGTCATCAATTGCGGAACTGCTTCATTAAGGAAAAGCCAAAACAGAATGAATTCTACTGGTACTCTTACAATATTTAAGTATGTTAGGTTTTTCAGAGGTAAACTATCAATGAATTGTCTTCCTTTTAATGTTGTGAAAAGAATAATAACTGTCAAGACAGTTGGCAGAATTCCAAAGAGTAAAATTTTTGGAGGAAGAAAATTTGTATCTGAATTATAAACGCTGTTAATTGCGAAAGTGGCTTGAATGATCAACCATAGTATCAAAACTGAAATAATTAAATTTGATTTTTTTCTTACCGTTTCAGAACGAGAGTTCTTAATAGTCCAAACCAAGAGTACAAATGTCAAAATGGTTGTTATTCCAAATATCCAGGAAATATATATTGGTAAATTTTCTAGCATTATTTTTATTCGAATTAAATGGGATGGAAACAGTATGACATAATACAAAAGTAATGTTTTTTATAGGAGACAAAACATAAGTTTTTTTTGAAATAAATTAGATTTCTACAACAACTGTTCTTTTAAGAATTACCTAAATCAATTTCTAATCAAGCAAGAAACATAATATATAGCTCTCCAGCAGTCCCAGAAAGAATGAGACTACTGTCTCTCTTAATTAGGTAAAATCAGTTGGTCCTATTATCACCACTGCTATTATTAATCCTGATAAATGAGAATTTTAATTTTGTTCAAAAATAGAGAAGAATGGAATAAATTTCAAGTGAAACTATAGCCATTGCAAAAAAGGAAGCAAAACTGTTCAGGTGTATAACAAACTATTTCCTTTCATTGCTTATTGATCGTTCTTAAGAAATTCCTAAGAATAAAAGCCAGAAAAGGTTCGAAATTATTCATTCTATAGGAGAAAAAAAAGTTAATTAATTGCAATAGAATCAGTAGCAACAGCAAAGGCTCCGAAAAATCCCAATCCTCCTCCTTTTATGTTAGTAGTGGGGTTTTGTGGAACTCCAGTAAAGGGATTTTCTCCGGGATTTGAGATTATTTCATTAAGGGTTTCAAAATACTCGAATGCTGACTTATCAATAGTATATAATTTTATGGTTGCAACGCCTTCTGAAAAAGTATAAAAAGGAAGTTCAACCGAAAAATAATCTGAAGTGCCAAATTGATTGCTAAGCACAAAAAACCCATTATAGTCTCTTGTATATTCTATATTTTCTCCTTCAACTTCAATTAAAAAATAGTTGTTCTTTATTAAGGATCCCTGAAAGTGCAGGCTTATGTAATTGCCCTCTGGGTTGCCAAAACTCTGGTCCCTCCATTTAAACGTAAGACTATCTATAGGGGTATGAGGCATCATGGTTGAAAAAGCAGAATAAGTCTGCCCTTCAGCGATAATATTTAATGTATAGCTTTTACCAGGAACACCAACCAGGGTGCCAGTGGTGTATATTCCTGCTTCTGTTTCAGTTAAAACTGTGCTAACTCCTTCATTATCTGTAATCATTACCTCTGCTCCAGCTATTTTGCCAAGTTGGTCCCCGCCAAAGAAACTGCCGGTTCTTGTAAGGGAGATTTTTTGTATACTATCCTCATCAGTGATATTTCCATCTACAACCAACCTGGGGCTTTCCTCGTTAAGATTAATGTCGATAATTTTTTCACAAGCCCCCAGTGTAAGCGACAATGCGAACAAGTAAATGTAGTATTTAGATATTTTTTGCATAAACCAAATTAAAAGTTAAAGTTCCAGGTAATTGAAGGGATCATTCTAAAAAGAGCAATCTGTACAGCTTCCTGCTGCCCGGGATTAGTTTCACTGTCCCTGAAAGTGATCATAAAAGGATTTTGCCTTCCATAAGCATTAAATACTGAAAAGTTCCAGCTGGAATGAAATTTCCGATCCGGGATATCTGCTTTTGGCTCATAATTAACAGAGAAGTCCATTCTATGATAAGCAGGTAAGCGATGGGCATTTCTTTCTGTATAAAAACTAACCGGTCTTCCTTGGTATTCATATCTGCCCATAGGAAAGGTAACAGGGGTGCCAGTAGCATATACCCATGTAGCAGCTAGCTTTAGCTTAGGTGAGATGGCATAACTCAAAAGAATATTTATGTCATGTAACCTGTCATATCGCTGAGGATATGCCTCGTTGTTATTTATACCCACTATTTGTCTCATGGAACGTGAGATTGTGTAACCGATCCAGCCGTTAAATGCACCATGCTTTTTCTTGATAAAAAACTCGGCCCCGTATGCCCAGCCCCTACCATAGAGTAACTCTGTTTCAATTGTCGGGTTAAAAACAATGTTTGCCCCGTTCTTATAGTCCACCTGATTCTGCATAGTCTTGTAATAGAGCTCTACTGATGTTTCAAAAATATTATTCATAAAATTCCTAAAGTAACCTGCAGCAACTTGATCTCCAATTTGAGGTTTTATGATTTCACTGCTAGGAATCCACAAATCAGTAGGGCTGCCAGCACTTCCATTTGATAGAAGGTGCAAATATTGCATGGTCCTGTTATAAGTGGTTTTTATTGAACTTCTTGCGTTCAGAACATAAGTCATGGCAAATCGTGGCTCGAATCCCCCATAACTTTTATAAATTTCTCCCCTGCCATAAGTACTGGTATCAATTACAGTAATTCTTTGCTCGTCAAAGGAGTAAATATCCCCGGCACCCATGAGGTTGAAAAGTGAGTAACGAAGCCCGTAATTAAGGGAAATTTTGTCGGTAATGGATTGCTCATTGGAAATATAAATGCCACTTTCCAAGGCGAACTTGGAAGGTATTTTCATTTCAGTAAGTCCTGGGATATTTGATTTAAAAGAAGGCAGCGCAAAATTGTGAAAAACAGTGTTCACTCCAAACTTAACACTGTTATTGACATTAGGGAACCAGTTCCAGTCTGCTTTTACATTGTAATCCTGTATGCCTGATAGTAGTTTGATCTCGGTTTCATCTATTTTTATGTCAAAGCTATAATCATAATTGCTGTAGATAACCGAAGTGTTCATAAATAGCTTATCGTTATAAAGGTGGTTCCATCTAACAGTGGCGGTAGTGTTGCCCCAGCTAAAGCCAAGCATGTCATTAAAACCAAATACATCCCTACCAAAAAATCCTGAGATAAATATCCTGTCCTTATCCGAGAGGATGAAATTTGCTTTCATGTTTAGGTCATAGAAATAAAGTGTGGAATTTTTTAATCGTTCTTCGCTGCTTAACTTTAAGAACATATCTGCATAGGTCCTTCTTCCTGAAATGATAAAGGAACTTTTGTCCTTCTTAATTGGCCCTTCCAGAGTAAGACGGGAAGATATTAAGCCAAGTCCTCCTGAGGCGGCAAATTCTTTAGAGTTTCCTTCCTTAAGATTTACATCCAGTACGGAAGAAAGTCGTCCTCCGTATTGAGCAGGAATTCCGCCTTTGTATAGCTTTACCTCCTTTAATGCGTCAGTGTTAAATACGGAGAAAAAGCCAAGCATATGGGAGGCATTGTATACATTTGCATCATCCACGAGTATTAGGTTTTGATCGGCACCACCACCCCTTACATATAAACCTGAAACCCCATCTGCTGTGGTGGCAACACCAGGCATCAGAGTAAGTGTTTTTATAATATCTGTTTCTCCAAAAAGAACAGGCAATGTTTTCATTTCTTTAACATCAATTTTTACCACACTCATCTCGGTGGACCTTACATTGGCGTCTTCTCTTTCAGAAGATAACTCAAAAGCATTTAGTAGCTTGGATGACATTCCCAGTTCCATATTTATTTTCCTGGATGCATCAAGTGTCATTTCAAGTTCCTTGCTCTCATAACCGATGTAGGAGAATTTAAAGTTGTATTTTCCTTTCTTTAAAGTAAGGGAGTAAAAGCCGTAAACATTAGTTACAGTTCCTGTTTGCAATTCCTCCACATATACCGTAGCACCAATTAATTCTTCACCGTTCTTGGCATCTTTTATATATCCGCTTATTGTCACATTCTCTTGCGCAGTGGAAATGGCTGTTATAAAAATGATAAAGAGAATAAAAAGGGACGTTTTTCGAATCATTAAAAATTATTTTTAATGTGCAAGGATTCAAAGAGCAAAACAATTTATTCTAACATTAGCTACTCTATTTGTTGTAGCTCAGGTTATTTAAAACATAAAGCGGCTGTGATTTAAAATTGCACTGAAATTAATGTAAATGTTATATTGCTGACCTTATCAACAAGACAAAAGTAAATGTTTTTAAGAAATACTGAACAGTTTCTTAAAATCTTTATAAAACATCTTCCTATTTCTATTTCTCCTTCAGTGGTATTCCTATTGTAATGGAAATATGATTATTGATATCACAGAAAAAAAAGAAGCGGAAAAACAGGAAAAAGAACATAGCCTGCGGCTCAAAGCAATTTTTAATGGAACCAATGATGCCATAACACTGACTAATGATGATGGAAAATATGTCCAGGTAAATCCTGCCGCAGCCCGTATGCTTGGTTATTCAATGAATGAATTGTTAAATCTTTCTGTTTTTGACATAGTTGATCAAACAGCTTATAAAGATAAAGGGTCAACTCTTTGGAAAAAATTCCATAAGAATGGCGATCAATCAGGAATTATTCGATTAAAAAGAAAAGACAAAAAGATAATTTTTTGTGTCTATAATGCTACTGCAAATATTTTACCCGGTGTGCATTTATCAATCTTAACAGACATTTCTGAACAAAAGTTAGCGGAAGACGCTTTGAAAAAAAGCGAAGAGAAATACCGGCAAATTGTTGAAACTGCAGAAGAAGGAATTTTCATGATTGACGAAAATGGCATTATTACTTTTACCAATAAAAAATTTGGGGAAATATTGCAATTTTCAATTGAAGAATTGATAGGTAGTCATCTTTTTAATTTTATGGATGATCAATGGAAGGTTATTGCCGAAAAATCCATAGAAGAAAAAACCAATGCCGAACTTGACCGTTTCGTTTATAGTGCTTCACACGAGTTACGTTCTCCGCTTATGTCTTTACTTGGTCTTATAAATCATGCTTTACCCGAGGAAGAGGACCCTGATAAATTAAATAGACTGAATTACATGCAAAGCAGTGTTTTAAGACTTGATTCATTTATTAGGGATATTATTAATTACTCTAAGAATTCAAGATTAGTTGTTGAAAACGAAAAAATTAATTTCAAGGTTTTGATAAACGAGAGTATAAAGAATTTTCACTACATGCCTGAGAATAAAAAGATAAAAACATTTATAGAAATAAGTGGAGAAAGTGATTTTTATTCAGACAAAAAAAGATTAGTGGTTCTTTTGAATAACTTAATATCCAATGCAATTAAATACCATAATAGTGAGCAGAAAGCACCTTTTATTAAAATATCGGTCAGATTAAATCCTATGGATGCCCAATTAACAATTAGTGATAATGGCATTGGTATTTCATCAGATTATGTTGATAAGGTATTCAATATGTTTTACAGGGCCACCTCAGAAAAATCAGGTTCAGGCCTAGGGTTTTGTATCGTAAAGGAAATTTTGGAAAAAATTACAGGAACTATTCGTTTTGAATCTGAAGAAGGCATTTCCATTTGAATACCCTGGGAAACTATTGTGGAGACCGTGGATAGATGCTCCGTAATTTAACAGAAATAAATTTGAATAATAAGATATATTTATATATTTGCTTATTTAAACACATAAAACCATTCAAACCTATGAAAAATCTAAGATTTACAAAACATTCAAAATTACCTGTTATTGTTTTATTATTTATGGTGGGAACTTTATTAGGCTCTTGCTCAAAAAAATACACTTGCAGATGTGAAACTAATGATGGATTTGTAACTACTTCTGAAATAAGCGAAGGAAGCAGAGAAAAATCGGCCCAGTCATGTGCAAGTAAAGAATATAGCCGCCAGTATGAATTAAATGGAGTTACTAAATATTCAACCAACTCTTGTAAGTTAATTGACTAATAAAGAATAATAATTTGGTGCAAAATAGTAATAGAATAATTACACTTATAGGTGTGTAGGCGGAAATGGCTCTCTTTTACTTTTGTCAAGGGTATCCCCCCGGCCAACTACATCTTGCCTAACCCCACCATTTTCCTGAGTTTTGCCAAAAAAAATCATGAGCGAAAAAAGGAAAATGTTAAACCTGGTAGAAGAGTGCTTAAAAAGTTAGTCACTGATTTTTTCATTAAACCCTAACTCCGTAAACGTTTTTTTACATTGAAATAGACGTAAATATAGACGTTTAAAGACATTTTTATATTGTTATTGATTCTTATCAGAAAATATAAATAATTAAACTTTTTCTCTCTCTAATAAATAGTACTCATTAAAATATTTCGTGTCTATAAACAATCTGCCCATATAACACAATAATGTCTGTCCAATATTTTTTTGGTCGGATTTGGTCGTAATAACGTCAGAAATAAATATGTCGAAAAATATTAATGTCAATTTTGGTCACATTTGATATGGTTCAATGTGATTCCGTGATTGGCCCTTCAAGGTTCACCAATAATAAATGAAGGAAGTTTTATTGGGCTGTACACATCATCGCAACTGTGCTTTATAAATTCAACCTGATTGTCTGACCATAAGAAACCAGGTCGGATTAAAGTAAATTCATTGTTTTGAGAAACTTCTTTTACGTAACAATACCCAAAGGGGGATTTATAAATTATTTGGCCTTTAACTGAGATTTTGTCAAATTTTTTATCCGAAAGTTGATGTAACGTTCGTTTAAATGCCGGAAAAAGTTTGTTGTGAAATCTTTTTAGATTTTCTTTTAAAGGAGCTGAGGTGATACCGTAGTTAAGACATAATACACCTAATTATTGTTCGAAATCTTGTGCTTATAATTCTCAGCCTAGAAAATGGAAGTGATTTTTTTAATATAGCACTTTATTATTAACATCAAATTTTATGAATTTAATTATTGCCAGAATATTAAACAAAAT
>JALYPI010000138.1 GCA_030856445.1 Bacteroidota bacterium | reverse complement strand
GTTGTGGCGCACACATTAAGAGCCTACCTTGGAGACGCCCTGTTTTTTTCAGGATTAAGTTCTGTTTTAAATAACAATCAATTCACTCATATAAATAGTTATGATTTTCGTAATGCATTAAGTGCTTCCACTGGCCTTGATCTCACTGATTTTTTTAATGACTGGGTATTTAATCCGGGATTTCCTCACTTTTCAATAGATTCTGTTCGATCAGCTCCTTCAGGATTAAACTATGAGATAAATGTATATGTAAAACAAAAATTAAAAGGTGCTCCGGCATTTTATACCAACGTTCCCATGCAAATTTCCTTTATGGATGATGCCTGGAATAGTATTGATCAAAATATAGTGCTTTCAGGACAATATTCTTCATTTAATTTCACTCTGCCTTTTAACCCAGTGTTTACAACTCTAAATGGCGACAGTAAAATAAACCAGGCAGTGAGTGATGAACAAAAAGTTATTAAAACAACTGGTAGCCATAACTTTGCACTGGCACGAATGCTGTTAAATGTAAGTTCTGTTAGTGATTCAGCTTTAATAAAAGTGGAGCACAACTGGGCAGCACCTGATGATTTCTGGTACCTAACCCCCGGTCTTACTATTTCTGATTATCGTTATTGGAAAATTGATGGTATTTTGCCTGAAAATTTTAAAGCTAATTCAAGAATCTATTATGATGGCAGGTTAACTACGGGCGGAGGTGGAGGTTATTTGGACAATTCTTTACTAGGTGCCATTGAAGACAGTATAATTTTGCTGTATAGAAAAGATCCCTCTGAAAATTGGAGAGAATACGAATATTACACCCAAAATCAATTAGGTAGCAGTACCCCTAAATATGGTTATATGACAATTGATACTTTGGTATTTGGTGAATATACATTTGCCTATGGCGACAAAACTACTTTGAATATTGTAAACAATTCAACTAAGGAGAATAAAATCATTATTTATCCCAATCCTGCATCTTCAAGCTTTACAGTTGATTTTAACAATGTATCAAATACAAATTATGATGTTAATATAATTGATTTTTCAGGTAAGCATGTTTTGAAAACAAATACAAGTTCTAATAAAATAATTATCGATAGCAGTAAGTGGAATAATGGTTTTTACCTTGTGAAAATTATGGACAAGACAGGTGATGTTGCATTTAAAAAATTGATGCTGGTAAAATAAGTTTAAAATAAAGAATAGGTATTGATGTTTTTTCGTTTTCAATCCGTAACATTTTTAATTCAGCTAGATAATTGTTAAATGTTAAGGGAATCATAATTCTGTTTTATATGTTATTGAATTTAAATTTCTTTCATTTTGCAAAAGATATTTTCTTTTTGATAAAAAAAGCGTTTAATAGTGCAGGGGATAATATTTGTTTTTTATTTTATCTTGAATAAAGATAAGGGTTTTAGTTGATTTGAAGGAGAGGTGATTGTTTTGGTTTTAATATTGAAGTGTTGTACGGGCAATTTATTATTAACCTTTAATCTCAATTTATATGATTAGCCAAAAGCAAATTAAAATCATGGTACTTGATGACAGTGAATTTTACAACTCTGTATTGACAAAGCAGCTTAAAAATTTCACTGATGTACTATCCTATTTAAAAAATGTCACTTTTGATATTCAATCTTTTACCCATTCTGCAAAGTTAGAAAACTTTGGGACCTAAGCGTATATACCTATTAGATTATTACCTGAACAGTAATTGTTCAAAAGCCAAAAATGGAGTCGAAATTTTAAAAAAAATAAAAAAGCGAACAAACAATGTTGATGTTGTTTTTTTATCCTCTTTAAATAAAGTTGACCAATCTTTGAAGGCTATACAATATGGAGCATGTGATTTCATTACAAAAGAAAAAAATTCATGCTCTGAACTCTTAAAGGTAATTTATGCTCTTGAAAACAGATTTAATTTAGGCAAAATCAATTCTCAGAAAAAATGGATTTTCAGGGGAGTTAATACCATTCTTGTTTTATTGTTGATTTTGTTTTATTTCTACAGCATATCTCACTAGTATGTTCAATTTTCAAAAAGAATATAAGCATTTAAAGAAATAGCAATAATAAGCCAAAGGAAATAGGGGAGGATTAACAGGCCATTAATCATGGAGCTTTTAAAACCTATAATTAGAAAAAATGTAACTGTCAGAAAAAGCAGAACAATATCAATAAAGGCAATGCCAGGTAACTGAAGACCAAAAAAAAGTGGATTCCAAAGTATGTTTAATATCCATTGAACAGCAAAGATAACCAAAATGGATTTTGTTGCCATTGTTTGCTTTTCGCCTGTTATATTTGTCATGTAAAAGCTAAAGCAAAGCATAATAGTGAACCATGCTAACCCAAAAACAAAACCCGGAGGAGTCCAGGGAGCTTTGTCTAGGTTCTGATACCAATCAGATGATGTCCCAGGTTCTGTAAAAATGCTTCCTAGAGCCAAGGCAGCAAAATTCAACACGAAAAAAATCATCAATTTGACCCAATGGTTCATTTTGTTTTTTGTTTTTAACTTTTAAAGGTAAGATAAAAAATGAAGTAAAAATTCCTGCTTTTTATAGATTCAATTGCAGTTAAATTTTTTTAATCTTCAAACAGGGTTACTTGCAATTCTTTAGCAGAATTTTTTCGTTCAAAATTTAACAGCCATTTCTTTTTCGCAAGCCCTCCTGCATAACCTGTTAAATTTCTATTTTCCGAAATTACTCTGTGACATGGAACAATAATAGCAAAACAATTTTCGCCATTAGCTTTGGCAACTGCACGAATTGCTTTAATATCACCCATAGCAAATGCTTGTTGTTTATAAGATCGAATTTCACCATATGGAATTTTAACCAATTCATTCCAAACCCTTTGTTGAAAATTGGTTCCAGAGAATAATAAAGGCAGTTCAAAGTTTTTTCTTTCCCCGTTTAAGTATTGCTTAAATTGTTCTTTTAAAATTGGAAAATAATAATGATCTCCTTCTACTAATTCTGCATTGTTAGCAGTTTTTATTCGTGTTAGAATTGAATCAATCATCCTCCTTCTGTTAAAATCAAACAAAAGCAGTCCTTTATCTGTAGCTCCTGCTATCATTTCTCCTAAAGGAGTATTAAAGCGGGTTATAGTTATTTGGAGTTTAGGATTCATATAAAAGTAAAGGTAATGGAATTTCTTTTTTATTCATTACTGAAATATATAGAATGGCAAACAGAGCATTTTTCCTTAAATGGCACTCTGTTTTTTTAAAAAAGCAAAAAGATTTTCAGATTTAAATTTCTTACTTTAATGTGGATTTTTAAGGCAATTGCTTATAAAATAGCCTAATGGTCCTAATGCTTTATTAGAAAGGAACTTTAACAAAAAGCAAAATATTTATTTATTATTAATAAATTTTGTGTTAATTTAAATTTAATTTCTAAAACTTATTCTAAACTAAATTATATGAAAAATCACTACCTGGTTTATTTTAAAAAAGCTTTTCTACTGATTTTATTTTTTGTCATTTCCAACTTCTTGTTTTCTCAACAGGTTTATGAATGGTGTCAGGATGGAAAATTAATTTTCCAATTAAAACCTGAATCTCGCATTAATATTCCTTCTACAGATAACGGGATTGTGAATTTGGATGAAATAGATTTTCTAAAAAGGCTAGAAGATAAATATGAAATAACAAAAGTTCAGCAAAAGCATCCGGATAATTCAAATGTTGCTTTGAGATTAACTTATGAGATCGAATTTACAAAACATAATGAGATAGAACAATTAATAAAGGAATTAAGCCAATTGGATTTTATTAAATATGCGGAAAAAAAAGAACTTCATAAAAATTTTTATACTCCCAATGACCCTCAATACTCAAATGCTAACATGTGGCATTTATTTAAAATTAATGCATCACAGGCATGGGATATTTCAACAGGTTCCTCAAATATAATAGTTGCAATCACTGACAATGCTATTCAAGTTACCCATACTGACCTTGCCAATAATGTGGTTGCTGGAAGAGATGTGGCTGATGGTGATAATAATACAAATCCTCCAACAAATAATTCCAGTTGGTCTCATGGAACGCATGTTGCTGGTATTGCAGGTTCTTCTACTAATAATTCTGTTGGTATTGCTTCAATTGGTTTTAACATTAAAATTATGCCTGTTAAAATTGCACAAAACGCAACAGGTAGTCTAACCTCTGGATATGAGGGTATTACTTGGGCTGCACAAAATGGTGCTCATGTAATCAATATGTCATGGGGAGGAGGAGCTTCATCCAATTATGGTCTTACTGTAGTGGATAATGCTTATAATTTAGGTTGCGTATTAGTGGCAGGTTCGGGAAATGACAATGTTCAAACACAATTTTATCCTGCCGCTTATAGCAATGTTATAAGTGTTGCATCTACTGCTTCAAATGATGCCAAATCAAGCTTTTCTCAATATGGTTCATGGATTGATATTTCATCCCCTGGATCAAGTATACTCAGCACTTTGCTTGGTAATACTTATGGTACGAATTCTGGAACTTCCATGGCCTCCCCTTTGGTAGCAGGTTTATGCGGATTGTTGCTTTCTGTAAATCCTACAATGACTCCAGCACAGGTTAAAAATTGTCTTTTAAGTTCTGCCGATAATATTGATGCTCAAAATCCTGGTTATATTGGTCTTTTGGGAGCAGGTAGAATAAATGCTCATAATGCAATGATTTGTGCGAATGCTTCAATTGTTGGCTTTGATGCTTCAGTTACAAATATTATTTCTCCTTCAGGTTCCTCTTGTGATGGTTCCTTTTCACCTCTAATTACAATTAGAAACTTTGGTTCAACTACTCTTACTTCCGTTGCAATAAATTATCAAATAAATAGCGGCACAATCAATACTTTTAACTGGACAGGAAGTCTTGCTACTGGTGCTTATGAAAATGTTTCCCTGCCTGCTCAAACTGTTGTTGACGGCATGCATACTTTTAATGTAAACACTTCTCAACCTAATGGTTCAGTTGATGGAAATTCGAGCAATGATGCTTATTCCAAATCATTTTCAGTGGCTTTGATTAATGCTTTTCCTTATTTTGATGATTTTGAGACTGGAGCAGATTATTGGTCTCATACTGGAATTGGTATTCAAAATACTAATTTAAATGCCTTCCCTGGAAATAAATGGGAGCTAGGGGTGCCAGCAGGAACAGCTCTTAATTCTGCTTACTCAGGAACAAAAGTATATGCTACCAATCTTTCAGGAACCCATGATTATTCAACATATGATTTTTTACAAAGCCCATGCTTTGATTTTACTTCTTTAGTAGAACCTAGAGTAGAATTCCAAATGGCCTTTGTTATTGAACAGGATTGGGATGCACTTTATTTTGAATACTCAACAAATAATGGAAATACATGGACAAAATTAGGCACAGCTGCCAGCCCTAATTGGTATAACAGTTCATTAGTAGGTAATGGATCTACAACAGGAGTCTTATGTAATGGTGCTCAATGGAATGGAACAAGTTCCTCCTGGCAGCTTTATGGGCATGATTTGATTTTTCTTGCTGGAGAAGCTACCGTGAAATTCCGTTTTAATATGGCCTCTGATGAATATGTTGAAGAGGAGGGAGTAGTGGTTGATAATTTCACTATTTTTGATAATGTGGTGACTAGTCTTAAAGAAACCAAAAATGCTACTATGAAATTATTTCCAAATCCTTCAAATGGTTCTCTTACAATTGATTTTAAAGGAAATCAAACTGCAGGGATAACTGTGAGAATATACAATGTGATGGGTGTAATGGTGGAAGAAATAAATGAAAATAATTATAAAGCAGGACAATTGAATTTTGATCTTTCTACAAAAGCAAATGGTATTTATACTGTTGAAGTAAGAACAAATGATGAAATATATGTGAAAAAGGTAATATTGAATAAGTAATCATGCTATTAATAATTTAAAGCTGAATTGCATTTTTTCTTATTTTACAACTTAACACTTGTTTGGCGTAGTATCTACTACGCCAAACTTTTTTTATTGGTTTATATGAAAACAAGTTAAAATTCTTTACTTAAATAAAGTGTTGTTTAAAATATTCTTTTGAAGCAGTTATTCTTTGTTTTTGGCTTTTATTTTAAGGTTTAAGGGCTCAGATGCACATACAACATTGCCTTTGCCATCGCTGGTAAAAAGGTAAAGTCTGTAATTTGAAGAATCAGCAGGAATGATAACTCTGGCAGTTTTTCCATCCTTTGAAACAAAAATATTTTTTACTTCTCCAAGATATTCTTCTTTTTGGAGCACCGTATCCCCCCGGGCAACTACACCCTAGCCATAAAGCAACTAATCTAATTGAATTTATTCTCTGGTAATTGAAGGTTTTGCGGAAAGAGCTCATGTAATTTATTGACTTTATGATCAGCGATTTTGTTAAGCACCTCTGACAGCCATTCCATTGGATTTACACCATGGAGTTTACATGTACCGGTAAATGA
>JALYPI010000029.1 GCA_030856445.1 Bacteroidota bacterium | reverse complement strand
TTCAATTTCAAATTTTTCCAACAGTAATGGCATAGGTTTTACATTTTTGGTTTGTTAAATGCCGCACATTACCTTTTCCAATTCGTCTCTGAATGTTTCTTTGATTAGGTTTTGTCTTCCTAGTAACTGAAAAACGAATTGAATGTATAATTGTGTAGATGTGTTTGCCATTGTTTTAATGATGACATGGCTACGCCCCTTTATTAATTTTTATTGTTTTTCTAGGAAGATTTTAGGGCTACCCCCGTTATTTTTATCATTGTTCATTCATTTTAGGAAACAAACCCTTTTTCAAATCCGTTTTATGCCATTTCAATTGTTCTATTTTCTCCACAGCCATTTACAACGGGAGTTTTAAAAGAAAACGACAGAAGTTCAAAGAATTTATTAGTGGAATTGTAGGTTGGTTATACAATCAACAAATAATATCACAATCTATCTTTTCACAACTATCTTTTCTCTTTTTGTAAAAACAGGTGTTTCAATACTTAAAATATAAATTCCTTCTGAAAATTCTTCAGTGGAAATCATTTCAATTTCAGAACTTATTTTTTTAGTAAAAACTGTTTTCCCGGCATAATCAATCAAAGTAATTTTTCCATCTTTTAATTCATTGTAAAATTGAATATTCAACTTATCATTAACCGGATTAGGATATAATGAATAATGGTTTTCCAATTTTGTTTCTTTTACTTTTGTAGTCCCTGAAATTGTAGCAGTACGATAGGTAACAGCCTGCATGTTGTCGTCTTGCCATACAAAATAAAAAGTGCCATTTGCAAAAGCAAGGTCAGGATTTTTTTGTGCTCCCGAAAAATTTATGCTCACTGTATCTGCAACCTGGTTTAATAAACCTGCGGGCCCTGTTACAGAATAAATAAATTTTATAATTGTGCTTCCCATCTGACTTTCCTGCCAAACTACTCCCAATGTATCTCCGTTACCGGCCACTTTTGGGTAATTTTGATTTGCCATTGAGGAAACTCCCGGAGAAAGCATTGCATTTAAGCCAACAGCCAGTGTGTTTTTGTGTGCAGTTCCAATATAAATTCTTGAAGAACCGTTTGCGCCGCTCATCCAAGCTGTAACAATACTGTCGCCTTTAACGTAGGCATCCGGCCCTGTGGAAGGACAACCATTAATCATCCAGTTTGAATTGTCTATATCTGAACTTGCCGCAAAGGAAGCGCCTGCATTTGTTGATACCGATGCCCAAATGTCTCGTAAATTGTTGTCATTGTTCCTGAAAAGGGAATAAACAAAGTTATTAGTCTCTGCTCCAATAAAGCCCGGACAACAATCACAAACTTCTCCAGGAGCATTAGTAGAGGCTTCCACCTCCGCTTGGTAAGAAATACCGCCATCATTTGAAGTTACTACTGCAAACTGGGCACCACCCCAGCTGCTGTTAAAAGTCATAAAAGTAACATAAGGCTTTCCTCCCGGAGCAACTGCCACAGCCGGAAATCTGGAATAGTTGGATGGATAAGCCCTTACTGTATCAGAAAAGCTGGCACCTCCGTTCACAGAACGCACTGAGTAAACAAATCCGTCCATCTCTGGCTGAGATTTGAACACTACAAAAACCGTATCGCCCGAAGCAGCCATATCAGGGCCTAACCAATCCTCTACAAACGCATTTACATTAGCTGGAGTAATCTGTGAGGATTGTGCAAATACTGCTCCGTCAAAACGAGAAACAAATACCCGTTGGTTTGGTTTTCTTCCCCACATTACAACAGGAACGTTATTTTTGGTTAATGCAATTTTTGGTCTTGTAAAAGCATTCGGGGTAAATCTGTTTACCACAAGCGTGTCTGTCCAATTCAATGAAATTTGCGAGAATACCTGGAAAGGCAGAAGCAGAAAAAGGATGTAGAATTTTTTCATATGTATATAATTTGTTTTTTAATTGTCATATGGAATACGCCATGTTATCTTCATGCGTGTTTGCGCACGTTCTGTGCATGGCTATTTCATAATTTATTTTTATTTAATTACAGGAATTTTAAAAATTGCTTGTTCATTAGCTGTTTTAATAATCAAAATGTAGATACCGGAATTTAGCGCTGTCAGAGAAACAGGTATAGGCCCTGAGGAAAAATCTTCTTTTAAAGTTGATACTTCTTTCCCTGATGCATCGTATATAAATATTTCCGCCAACCCTGTATTTTCAGCCTTAATATTGAAATGCTCTTTTGCGGGAAGGGGATAAATTAAAAAATCAGAATGTGGTCTTGCTGTTGTAATGCCTGTCCAGTCTGGACAATTATCAATGGCAGCCCTTATTTCAGGCAATCCCGCTGATTTAGGTAAATTCCAGGCTATTGATTTATCAGGACAAACTACGGCATATGTAGGCCATGAAACAAACGAAAACCAAGACATATAAAGACTTGTAATGGTATCACCACCGCCCTGATTTCCACAGGAAGGATAATTAACACCAAGGCTCTGGTCAAACTGTTTTATCTTATTGTTATCGTCCCGGTCGCTGATTCCAAAAATACTTAATTTTCCATTACCTGTACCATAATCATTGTTTACCTGGACAATTTCAGGAGTAAAAGTCTGGCAGGGTACGCAGTTAACATAAAAAAAATCCAGCAAAACTGTTTTTCCTTTTCCGAGTTCTGTATATAGATTCCACTCAGTCCCGTCTGTATCGGTAAATGTAAAGTCAGGGGCCGTTTGGGTTCTACCTTGAGAAGAAACCGTAATTAGAATTAAAAAACAAATTATTTTTTGCATAATTACTTACTATCAATGCCTGAAAAATCAAATATCTGCAAATTTTTCTTAAATTGCAATGTTTTTATTTGCTAACGATGAAGAGATATACTATTCTGACTATTTTCTTTCTGTCAATTCTTGCTATTTCCTTTGATATTATAGAACCGTTTCACGGAAGAAAAAGTGCAGGGCCTGCTGTTTATAGTACAGGTGCACCTGGAGAAGGAACCTGTGCCTCTGTTGGTTGTCATAATGATTTGGGAGGACCAAACATTGGAACAGGTTTATCGGTAATTGATGTAAATTCTGGAATCAGCGAATATGCTGAAGGTGATACTTTAAATATAAAAATTAAAATTAGCCAGTCTGCTTATACACGTTTCGGTTTCCAGGTAGTGGCACTCTCCGACAATAATAATTTAAATGCAGGAACTTGGGTATTGTCTGATACCAATGCAACTCAGACAGCACAACCAACCTTTGGCAATTACCAGGACAGGATTTACGTACAGCATACGTCATCGGGTATTGATTTTGCTTCCGATGAAGCAGAATGGTCATTCAAATGGGTTGCCCCATCTGAAAACACAGGTAACATTACTTTTTACGCAGCTACTCTTGCTGCTGACAGTGATACTTATAAAACAGGCGATTATACTTATACTTCCTCTCTTCAGATTAATCCCATATCTGCTTCATCTTTAAATAGAGAGGGAAAGCTGATGGAAATGAAAATTTATCCAAATCCGGCAAGGGATAAAATAACTGTTTCCGGAGAGTTCAATACTTCAGATTTTGTGTTGATTCGTATTATTGATTTGTCAGGAAAAGTATTTAAATCTGAAAAAATAACACCTTTCTCTTTTTCTCAATTGGAGATAAGTATTATTGAAGTGCCGAAAGGCATTTATTTTCTGGAAATAATAAATCAAGAGGAGCCCTTGCGGAAGAAAATTTTTATTTATTAAAGTCATTTATTTTCGTTTCAATTTTCATTTTCCAATGTATCAAAACTTAACATTCTCTTTCCTTCCATTTCTTTAAAACCTGATTTGAGGCAAAAGTCAAACGGAAAGCTTTCCTTTCCTGCAAATAAATCTATCATTTTAATTCCATTACTGTCAAGATGGTCTTTTACCACTTTCATAGAAGTCCCCTATGTAAAGCGTCCCTTAAAATTAGACCAATTAAAAGTTGATTGGACAAAGAAAAATTAAGTCTTAATAACTAATTCCTTAATTAAAATACAATCATGCTTTTTAAATGTCGAAAATATTCCCCACAGTATAGAAAGACTAGCAATTGCAATGCTAGTTTAATGCTATTATAAACTTGTGGCTTTTGTATTTTGTTAGCTTTAAATGCAGTAACAAATTAGTATAGATTTTCTTAAATTTTTTATCACTGTGTTTTCTCCCTTTATCGGGAAAAATTCCAAGCGTACTTTTTGGAATAAATTTAAAAATTAAATTGAGCTTGTAGTCTTAATAGCCTTCCGGTCTGCCTGTTATCAGGTCTTTTTGAATCTTCAAAAGTTCTGTCTGAAATGGTGTACATGGCAACTAATTCAAAGTTTTCAAAAGGTTGCCATTCGATTCCAATTTCCTGCTCATTTACAAGGTAGCTTCTGGCATCAAGTTCATGTTTTTTACCACCCTCGTAATAATGCCATCTGGCAAATGGAATAATAATTTGTTTCCCGGTTTTTATCATGTACATGGATTGAACATATCCACCGAATAAATCTTGATTTTCTATATTCATTGTTTCAGGGTTAAATTGCGGGCCTTGTCCTATATTAAATTCTCCTTGGAAGCCAAATGGCTGAGGATAATACACAAAGGTGGCAGCCACTCTTCTTTCGAAATATTCTTTTTGAACATTTTTCAAATCGGTTTGTAAAAGAACAAAATGTCCTTGGTAACCCTGAATACTTGCTTCTATAAATTGTCCGTTTTTAAGCATAAATGGATAGGTTAATCG
>JALYPI010000070.1 GCA_030856445.1 Bacteroidota bacterium | reverse complement strand
ATGGTGTAATTGATGTATTTGCTGTAATAGTACCCTCTACTTGCTGTACAAGAAGCTGATCCTTAATTAATCCTCTAAACTCTTCCTTAATGGCAGTTATTGGCTTACCATAATATTCTTCCAACTTTTTCTCAGAACCAATTTGTTGAATAAAATAACGTAATCTTCTATCCATTTCAGATTCAACCTGTGCATCATTTATTACTACACTATCAAGCTCTGCCTGATTTAATAATAATTTTTGAAATAATATTTCTTCTAGAAGTTGGCAACGATCAGCCGGAGGTTGCCCATCAGGGATTTCCTGCGACTTTATTTGGTAAAATTGATTTTCCAATTCTGATTTTAAAACAATATTTCCTCCTACTATTGCAATTACCTCATCAATTACTTTAGGTTGAGCAGAAACAAGTCCTGAACAAACAATCATCAGAAACAGAAAAAGAGGGAGTGTTTTATTATTCAAATATTTCAATATCATTGGATTGCAGAGCTTCTTCATATATATCATTCTTCATTTTATTTACTAACTGTATTTTTCTTTTATTAATTATAATGCTACGTATGTTTTCCATTTCAAAATTAAGTGGAGAAATACTATTTTTTATTTTAAATCCTCTAATATTAACGAAATAATATGATTCAGAGTCTTCAACTTTTACAAATCTGTTGTTTTTTAAGAAATCTTCTTTGTTATAGGTTTGAATTGGTATCTCTTTTAGTAAATCATCGAATAAAAGCCAGTTATTTTCATCTAAGTAAAAATTCTGTGCAAACTGGTAAGCGTAGTTCTCAAGAGAAATTAAATCCTCTTTGTTATTTGATTTATACCATAATTCGACTTTATCGATATCAGGGGCATTTTTATCTACTTTTATGTAACGTACTTTAATAATATTGTCTTTTAATTCAAAATTCTGCTTATTCTGATTATAATAAACCTCAATCTGTTCCAAAGTTACAAGCGTGTCCAGGATTTGATCGATCAATTCTCTTTCATAAGTATAAATGATCAGAGAACGTCTATAGTCCTCTAATTTTTGATTGAAATTTTTGTTTTCCTCTCTTAGATTCTTCTCAGCCTGATTATAAATCAATGTTTGCCTGATCCAGTTGTTTATATAGCTAGTTGCTTTTGCAACACTATCTTCATAACTCATTCCTGAGGGAATTACATTCAACAATTCGGATTTATATAAATACTCATCATGCACCCTTGCAATTGGTTCTTTTTCAGGTTCTGAAGAAAAGAAACTGCAAGCTTGAGTAAATAATAAAAAAAGCAGGTAATATTTTGGATTTCTAATCAAAACAATGTTTTTACTAAAAAGAAAAAGTTTATAGTTTCTGTATTAATAAGAAACTATAAACTTAACTTATAAAATTATTTAAATGCTATTTTATGGTTGAAAGTACTTCAGTGTTTATCTGAACCGGATACTTTTCCTTAAGTTCTTTTATCCATTTTTTCTCAAGGTATGCCTGATATTCAGCCGTTACAATTCCTCTTGATTCCTTAAGGGTTTTTGGTGCAGGCTGAATTTTTTCCTGCACATGAACAAAAATTATTCTGTTGTCTTTATTGATATCCTCTGAAATTCCAGGTGCCCACTTAATTTTATCGATTATTTCGTTTTCTCCTTTTTGAAATTTGCCTGATTCTGCCTTTAGACTTAATTGAGAATCGGAATTTACCATTTTAACAATTTCATCTGAAGAATATCCTTTCTTTTTAGATTTAGCTACAATTTTTCTGGTCTGTTTTGCTATATTATTATCCGCATTAGAATAAATAGTAGCCTTTACTCTTTCATTCCACATAAAATTATTTTTATTCTCCTGGTAAAATGCTTCCAAACCAACCGTATCATTTACGGCCTTTGACCAAACCATCTTATCGGTTAATTCAAAAAGTAAAATCCCGTTTCTATACTCTTGCATTAAAATTTTAAATTCAGGATATTTTTCTTCCAGCCTGCTTTCTTCGTAGGCAATGATGTTATCCTCAACAAAAGAAGTATAAAGTGTATTGATTGCAATCTGTGCATCTACTTCCGGTCTTTTGCTTTGGTTGGCATCAAGATAGGCTACAAAATCCTTCTGAGTATAAGAATTCTTGCCTATTTTAAATAAAAATTTATTTAGAGATTCAGCTTTCTGTGCATTCCATTCTCCACTAAAAAATGATTTATCAATAAATTTAACTAGTTCATCTCTGTTCTTAAGATTTTCTTTAAAATCATATTCTTTTTTAATTCCCGAAATCAATGCAACTCTTCCAAGTTGTGATCTAGAATCTTTTGAAATTTTGCTTTTTAACTCAGCGCGCATTTCTTCAAGACTAGGAACTTCTTTTTTATCAATGATTTTAACTATATGCCATCCAAAACGAGTTTGAAAAGGTTCGGATATATCACCCTTTTTTTCTAGTTGAAATGAAGCATTTTCAAATTCCGGAACCATTCTACCTGTACCAAACCAGGGAAGCTCTCCTCCTTTTTTAGCACTTCCTTTATCATCAGAATATTGAGAAGATAATTGGGCGAAATCATCTCCAGCTTTAGCTTTTTTATAAATTTCAAATATTTTCGTTTTTGCAGTTTCAGCATCTGCTGAACCATCCTTAGGGGTTTCAATCATTATATGGGCAACAAGAATTTGTCCCCTGGCAGGTCTTTTATCCAGCACTTTAATCAAATGATATCCAAATCTGCTTCTAACTGGCATTGATATTTCACCAATAGCTGTGTTAAACGCAGCTGTTTCAAAAGGATAAACCATTTGCATTGCAGTAAAATAACCCAAGTTACCACCATTTTCTTTGGCAGATGGATCTTCTGAAACTTTTTTTGCAATTTGAGCAAAATCTTCTCCTTTTAATATTCTATCACGAATTTTAAGGATTTTGTTATAAGCTGCAAGTGTATCTTTTGGAAGAGCTGTTTGGCTTAAATTTATAAGAATATGACTAGCATTGATTTCTGTTTTATGTCTTTCATAAGCTTCCATTAACAAATTATCATTTACTGAATTATCAGTTAGGTATGGTTGAGCTAGTTGTTTTCTATATCCAGCCAGTTCGTTTTTAAAAGCAGAGGTGGTATCAAGACCAAGTGCTTCGGCTTCTCTTACCTTTAATTTAAAATTAACAAAAAGATCAAGATATTCATTAAGTGCCTTTTCATCATCAGGTGTTTGCCTGTTGGAATTTTTATTATAAATATTTAAAAATTCAGAAAGGTATACTTGTTTATCTCCAATGGTCATTAAAACAGGATCTTTATCCTGTGCTTTAACAAATACCGATAAACAACACCATAATATAATACCAGTTAGAACAATCGATTTTTTCATATTTTAATCTAATTTTAATTTAAATAATGTAAGTTCTTATAAAAATAATTACAATAACCATTAACTCCAAATATGTTTTTTTATTACCTGCTGTAATTTGGTGCTTCCCTTGTAATAATGACATCATGAGGGTGGCTTTCTCTTACACCAGCAGATGTTATTCTAATAAATTTGGCTTTTTGAAGTGTTTCAATATTATTTGCTCCGCAATAACCCATTCCTGCTCTTAAACCACCTACAAACTGATAAATCACCTCTGAAAGATTCCCTTTGTACGGAACTCTTCCTGAAATACCCTCAGGTACTAGTTTTTTAATATCCTCCTCGGCATCTTGAAAATATCGGTCTTTTGAACCTTGCTGCATTGCCTCAATAGAACCCATACCGCGGTAAGACTTGAATTTTCTGCCTTCATAA
The DNA here is from genome assembly GCA_030856445.1 of Bacteroidota bacterium. Taxonomy (GTDB): domain Bacteria; phylum Bacteroidota; class Bacteroidia; order JACCXN01; family JACCXN01; genus JACCXN01. The sequence goes on along the minus strand of JALYPI010000070.1, from coordinate 18,174 downwards.
ATAATAGTTTCACCCGGGGATTCTTCAACACCAGCAAATAATGAACCCGCCATAATTGTGCTTGCTCCAGCTGCCAATGCTTTTACTATATCCCCAGTAAAACGAATGCCACCATCTGCAATAACTGGGATTTGTAATTCCTTTAATGCTTTAGCAACCTCATAAACGGCTGTAAGTTGAGGTACACCAACTCCGGCAATCACTCTTGTAGTACAAATAGAACCAGGACCGATACCAACTTTCACTCCATCTGCTCCTGCCTCTGCAAGTAATAGAGCTGCTTCGGGAGTAGCAATATTACCAACAACTACCTGCAATTCAGGATAAGCATTTTTCACTCTCTTTAATGTATCTATCACTCCTTTTGAATGACCATGTGCAGTATCAATAATTATAGCATCTACTCCGGCATTAACTAAAGCTTCCACTCTGTCCATAACATCATGTGTAACTCCTACCGCTGCTGCCACTCTTAACCTTCCAAGTTCATCTTTACATGCATTGGGTCTAATTTTAGTTTTAATTATATCCTTATATGTTATTAAACCAACTAGGACATTCTTGTTATCAACAACAGGAAGCTTTTCAATCTTATATTGCTGCAACATATTTTCAGCATTTAATAAATCTTTGCCATCGTTAGTGGTGATTATATTTTCGCTGGTCATAACCTCTTTAACAGGTCTTGACATGTTTTTTTCAAATCTTAAATCCCGGTTAGTAACTATACCTACCAATTCTCCTTTTTCTGAAATAACAGGGATTCCGCCAATCTTATGTTCCTTCATAATATTCAGAGCATCTGCAACTATAGCATTCTCAGATAAAGTAATAGGATCCTGTATCATACCACTTTCAGATCTTTTCACTTTTCTAACTTGATCGGCCTGAGCTACTATACTCATGTTTTTATGCAAAACACCTATTCCACCCTCCTGAGCAATTGCAACAGCCATAGCATATTCTGTAACAGTATCCATTGCTGCAGAAACAATAGGAGTATTTAATTTTATTTTTCGGGAAAAATAAGATGTAATTTTAACATCCTTAGGTAGCACTTCTGAATAAGCAGGCACTAGTAGAACATCATCATAAGTTAGACCTTCTCCTAAAAATTTTTCTTCGTGTAAAGACATCATAAAATTTTAAAATTGGGGGCAAAAATAAGAAAAATTACTCTTAATCTCTGTAAATTTTTTAAAAGGATCTTTTGAATACTTAAATGTTTTTAAGAAAAAAGTATAAAAAAAATATTTTCAAAGAAAAAATCATTTATTCAAGTTTAAAAAACAAGAAAAAACACTCTTATAAAAACAAAAAAAGGCTGTCCTAATAAAGAACAGCCTTTTTTTTATAATTAAATTTTTTAATTAATGGTTATGTCCATCTCCTGGATGGTGCTGATGAGATTCAGCAGCTTTTATTTCCACTAATTCCACATCAAAGATAAGTGTTGCATTTTCAGGTATTACCGGAGGAAATCCTCTTTCTCCATAACCCAGATTATGAGGAACAATTAATTGAGCCTTTTCACCCACTTTAAGTTTTGCTATCCCTTCATCCCATCCTGGAATTACGCGTCCTTGTCCTATAGGGAAAGAAAAAGGCTGTCCTCTTTCAACAGATGAATCAAAAACAGAACCGTTAGTCAAATATCCTGTGTAATGAACAAACACTGTACTGCCAGCTGTTGGTTGCTCGCCTTTAGTTTCATTAATTTTAATGTATTTAAGACCAGTTTCAGTTGTTATAGTGTCTTTTCCTTGTACATTAAAAGGTTTTGGTTTTTCAACGATACTAAGTAATTCAACTTCGAAAATTAGTGTTGAGTTCGATGGAATTTGCCCCATGTTTCTCTCACCATAACCTAGTGCAGGGGGAATAGTGAAAATTGCTTTGTCTCCCACATTTAAAAGAGCAATGCCCTCGTCCCATCCTTTTATAACCTGTCCACCTCCAAGTTTGAATTTAAAAGGTTGATTTCTGTTATATGAACTGTCAAAAACTGTATCGTTGGTTAGTTTACCGGTATAATGAACTAATACCATATCTCCAGCTTTTGCTCTTTGTCCAGCTCCTTCGTGGATTATTTTATATACTAAGCCTGATTCTGTAGTAAATTCTTTATTTAATAAGGACATCGTCTTTTTTTGTTTTTTTTGTTTTTTTGCTTCATCCTGGGCCAATGCTGGAAGAGTATTTAGCAAAACAGCACCGATGGCAATTAAAAATAACTTATTCATAGTAATAAAATTTTAATTAACTTCCTTTAATTCAACTTCGAATACAAGAGTTGTATTTGGAGGAATAATCCCCCCTGCTCCACTTTCGCCATAGGCAAGATTTGAAGGGATAATTAATGTAGCTTTACCACCAACATTCATATATGAAATTCCCTCATCCCATCCTTTAATGACCATACCTGAACCTAATTCAAAATCAAGAGGAGAATAATTTCTTTTAGGATCGTACAAATTTGCTTTTTTTGCATCTTGCTCAATACTTGTATCAAATACAGTTCCGTCCAAAAGCATTCCAGTATAATTTACCTTTACCATTTTGCCTTTTTCAGCTCTTTTTCCAGTTCCTTTAGAAGTTTCAATATAATAAAGTCCTTTAGGGGTTGGAGATTGAACAATATTGTTTTGTTCAAGATAAGATTGCAATATACCCATTTCCTGCTGACGCACTTTTTCAAGTCTGGCTTCCTGCTCTATTTTTATATCCTCACTTGATTGCAAATTAAGTACTTTTACCTCAAATCTAAGTTTACTTCCTTTTTCGATAAATTCAGGAATTTCAATTTTTACGTTTTTAGTAAAAAAGGAATCTGCATCAACAAGAAAAGATGCACTATCGCCTATGCTTAACATTGTTAATCCTTCAACAATATCTCCATTGTAATCTGGCTCAACCAATTTAATTGACATTGGTTTACCTGTAACTCTGGAATCAAAAAGAGCAGAATCACTGCTAGTAAAATAAACTAAATCAATACTGATAAAATCGCCTATTTTGGCTTGTCTTGCATTTTCCGCTTTTAAATGATGTTTATAAAACAAACCTGTTTCAGTTTCTTTATAACCAGGAAATTTTCCATCACATGATATAAGCATTACTGGCAAAAACAGTAATGGGATAATTTTTTTCAATTTCATTTTCATTTCTTTTAAAATCATTAATTATTAACTCTTAAAACTTCAATTTGGTATATTACTGTTGTGTTTGGCGGAACTACTCCAGTTGAGGAGCCCTTATTCCCAAAAGCAAGGTGCGAAGGTATAATTATTTTCGCTTTTGCTCCCATTTTCATTTTTTTTATTGCTATTTCCAAACCTGAAATTACCTGATCAGAAGTTCCTACTACTAAGTCAAAAGGCTTCTTATCTTCAAAAGTGTCATCAAAGATTTCTCCGTTTAAAAAATAACCTCTGTAATTTATAAGTACTCCTATTCCATCAGTAATTAAATCTCCATTGCCCGGTTTTTCGGAAATAAAATAAATTCCATCTGAAAACATGTCTTCAGAAATATTATTATCAGTCAGGTATTTTTTTAATGTTTTTTGCTCATGAATATCCTTAATATTTACCCATTCTTTTAATTTTTTATACTGTTTCAGGTATTGTTCGGCAGGAGTAATTTCATCTAACTTCATGTTTAAAAGTACTTCCTTTGGTTGTCCTGGAAAGGAATCAATATTAAAAAAAGAAGTAACCATCTCAGCAGGAAAAACAAAAGCAGCACTATCTCCCTCGTTTAACATCATAATAGCTTCCTCAATCCCTCCCTTTTTACTTGTATAATTAATCTGAAAATTTTTCTCACCAGTAACAGCAAAAGTATAATCATCAACAGAAAGAGCATGATATTTTACCCTAAGATAATCGAATTGTTTAGGTAAATCGCCTCCTCCTAAACTAAAAAATTTATAATGTAAGCCTGATTGAGTTTGCAAAAACCCTGGATAGGAAGAAGTTGAGCAAGAAGTAAAAAAACTAAAGAGAATTAAACAGGAAAATAAATAAAGAAGCTTATTCATTATCTCAAACTCAAAAGTTCAACATCATATACAAGAGTTGCTCTGGATGGTATTTTATTTTCATCCCCTAAAAGCCCATGTGCCAAGTGTGGTGGAAGAATAAAACGGGCCTTTTCACCTACTTTCATATATGTTATGCCCTCATGTAAGCCACTTTCAACATTGTCCTGGCCAATTAAAAATTCTTCAGGTCCTTTTTCCTCAGAAGAATAACAGAAGGTGCCATCAAGTAATGTCAATTTATAATTCAACAAGGCGTATTGTCCTGTATGAGCTCTTTCACCCGTCCCCTGTCCTGATATGGAATATCTTAATCCAGTGCCTGATTCCTGCATTGGAATTTTATTTTCCTTTATATACTTCTCAATCTTCTCATCATCTTTTTTGATCAGATTTTTATTTGCAGCAATTAATTTTTCCTTGTACTCAGCTTCAGTAAATTTATTTTTATCCTTAATAGTTGAATTATCAGAACAATCTGAAAGAGCAACAGCTAGAACAAAAAACAGCAATATTTGGACTTGGTAATACATATACAATTAACTTTGGAGTGCCTTTCTGTATTGTGGCAACAAGGAAATGAATTTTAAAACAGTTTCATCCATTGTTAACTCAGACATGCCACCTGCAGCATTTCCATGTCCGCCTCCGTTAAAATGATTTCTGGATAATTCATTCACAGAAAAATCACCCTTTGACCGAAAAGAAATACGAATATAATCTTCACCTTCAGCAAAAAAAGCGGTCATTTTAATCCCTTCAATTGATAAAGGATAATTTACTAAACCCTCTGTATCTCCTTTTTTATAATTAAATCTTTGCAATTCATCTTTGGTAAGGGTAATTAAAGCGGTGTGAAATTCTTCAAACACTTTTAATTTTTCACTAAGGCAATAGCCTAAAAGCCTTAACCTGCTTTCTGTGTTGGTATCATAGACTTTTTCATGTACAAGGGAGTTATCTGCCCCTGCTTCAATTAAATGGGCAATAATATGGTGGGTTTTAGCTGTTACAGAAGTAAATCGGAATGAACCTGTATCTGTCATAATTCCCATATAAATTGAATTTGCTATAGCTTTATTAATAAGATCTTTGTCTCCAATGGTTTCAATAAATTCATAAACCATTTGTGCTGTTGAGCTAGCTGAGGTGTCTGAAATACAAACATCTGCAAATCCTTCTGGTTCTAGGTGATGATCTATAATAACTTTAAAAGCATTTTTTGCACCTATTAATTCACCCAGTTCATCTATTCTTTTTAGAGAATTAAAATCCAGGCAAAAAACAACTTCAGCTTTTTTAATGGCTTCTTTAGCCTTCTTTGTTTTACTTTCAAAATTGATTACCTTATTGTTTCCATTAAGCCATTTTAAAAATTCAGGATAATCATTTGGTGTAATTACATTTACATGATGACCTTTTAGATTCAAATAATTATACAGGGCTAAGGATGAGCCTACAGCATCCCCGTCTGGATTTTTATGCGTAACAATTACAACATTCTTTGGTACCGACAAAACCGCAACTACTTTATTTACTTCTTTTTTATTCAAAGGAATTTTATTTTAGTTATTCAACAAAAATAGAAATAATAGACGGGAAGCAACGAATTATTTTTCCTATTTTCGCCACTTGAAATAATAAAAATAAATTTTTTAATCAATAAAAACAAGAATGGCAACTAATAGAACTTTTACAATGATAAAACCCGATGCTGTTGAAAACGGTTATATCGGTGGAATTTTAGGAATGATAACCGATGCAGGTTTTCGTATTGTAGCAATGAAATACACCAAATTAACTAAGGATGCTGCTGGTATGTTCTATGAAGTTCATAAAGAAAGACCTTTTTATGGAGAACTTGTAGAATATATGTCATCAGGTCCAATTGTTGCGGCTATTCTTGAAAAAGACAATGCGGTAGCTGATTTCCGCAAACTAATTGGTGCTACAAATCCTGCAGATGCTGAAGAAGGCACGATCAGAAAAAAATATGCAAAATCTATTGCTGCTAATGCTGTTCACGGTTCAGATAGCGATGAAAATGCACTAATTGAAGGAAATTTTTACTTTTCTGGATTAGAGAGATATTAATAGTATTACCTAAACTCTATTTTAGGTGCCTTTCTTAATGGAAAGGCACTTTTTTTTTATAAAAAATTGAATTTATCGTATTTCTACGTTTTCAACCACAATCTGCCCGGCTTCTTTATTGATCATATCCTTGATCTTTTCCTTTGAATAGGATAATTCATCCTTTAAGGCAGAGGATTCAATTTTCAAATAAAGCGTTTTGTTTTTTATCACAATTTCTTTTGTTCGCTTTGCAATTGTTGCCCCCATAAGTTTTTCCCAGGAAGCAACGGCAGCAACTTCAGCTAATTTAACATCTATTCTAAATCTTTGAAGAAATTCTGTTATAGCCTCTCCTATGGAATGCTGGTTGCTACTTCTTTTCATTTTAGATATAATATTATTTTATCTGTTATAATCTATTGATTTTTGTTTTAAAGCTATTTTCTCACATATAATTGCAAACCCACTGAATTTTAAGTGATTTTGCCATCCACTTCTTCCACCACCGCGCCCTTATTAATCAGGAATGCTTTATAAGGCAGCTGCAAGTTAGTTAAAATTTCAGAAATCCTTTGAATGCTTGTATCAGTTATAAAGATTTGTCCAAAATCCTCAGATCCCACAATTTCCATCAAATTTGCTACTCTTTTTTGATCCAGTTTATCAAAAATATCATCAAGTAAGAGTATAGGAAGTGCTTTTTTGATATTCTTTAGGTATTCGAACTGTGCAAGCTTTAATGCTAACAAATATGTTTTTTGTTGTCCCTGAGATCCCATTTTTTTAACCGGGAACTCATTTATTTTAAACACAAGGTCATCTTTGTGAATTCCAGCTGTTGTGTATAATACATTGCGGTCTCTTGGAAGGCTTTCCAAAAGAAGGTCTTCAAATTTGTTTTCATTTAATTTAGAATCGTATTCAAGACCAACAGTTTCATTATTTCCTGAAATATGATTATAAAATTTTTGAAACAACGGAAGGAACTCTTTTATAAAGGCATTTCTTTTTTTATGAATGTATTCACCATTAGGAATTAATTGCATATCCCATATTTCCAGTGAATCCTTGTCAAAATACCTTTGTTCATTAAAATTCTTAAGCAAAGAGTTTCTCTGAGTGAGTATTTTATTGTAATTAATTAGTTTTTCAAGATAGCCCTTGTTGTGCTGGGCAATAACACTATCAATAAATTTCCTTCTAAACTCACTTCCCTCAGTAATAAGTTCACCATCTGAGGGGGAAATCAGAACAAGAGGAATAAGCCCTATGTGGTCTGCAAGCTTATCGTATTCTTTTTGATTGCGCTTAAACTTCTTCTTTTCATTGCGTTTTAAGCCACAGTATATATTTTCTTGTTTATCCTGATTAGTGAATTCTCCCTGAATAACAAAAAATGGAGCATTGTTTAAAATGTTTTGTGAGTCAATGGGATTAAAAAAACTTTTACAAAAACAAAGATAATGAATGGCATCAAGTAAATTTGTTTTGCCCTCACCATTGTCACCAACAAAGCAATTAAACTTATTACAGAAATTAATTTCTGCGCTTGAATAATTCTTAAAATTGATCAGAAATAGCTTGTGGAGATGCATAAAATTTAAAAGATTACAAAAATAGGCATATTTTTTTGTTGAAAACCGCGTTTTACCAAGAGTTTTAAATATTTATGAAGTAACTGATAAAATAAAGTGATTCGTATATAAAAAAACTTATTTTTGCACTTTCAAAAAAACAGATTTAAGATTATGTCTAAAAAAAATGAAGAACAAATAATTGATGTTGAAGAAACATTAAGCTCCTGGGAAAAAAAAATAGAGGAGAATAAAAAGAGTTACGGTTTAATACTAGGTATAATGGTAATAGTTGTGCTTGGATATTTTGCCTGGGCAAAACTATGGGTCGCCCCTCAGGAGGCAGAGGCTCAGTCTAACATGTTTTATGCTGAACGTTATTTTACTAAAGATTCACTTGACAAGGCAATGTTTGGTGATGGCAATTACCTTGGCTTTAATGATATTATAGAGGATTATGGCGTAACTTCAGCGGCAAATCTTTCTCAATATTACATGGGAATTGGATATTTAAGAAAAGGTGAATTTCAAAAGGCAATAGATCATCTTGAGAAATTCAGTTCTGACGATCAAATGTTAGGGGCAATTTCTATAGGTGCTATTGGTGATGCTTATGCAGAACTTGGTAATTTAGAGGATGCAGTAAGTAATTATATGAAAGCTTCTAAGAAAAACAGCAATAAATTTACTTCTCCTATATATTTAATGAGAGCAGGAATTGTATACGAAGATCTTGGAAAACACAGTGAAGCGGTAGATGTTTACACAAAAATAAAAGAAGATTATCCTGATACAAATGAGGGCAGGGAAATAGAAAAATATTTAGCAAGGGCACAATCTGCTTTGGCTTCAAAATAATCTGTTTTGGCAACTTCACTTAAAAATCTTTCCGATTTTAGTCATACTGAAATTCCTTCAGCTTCCGGAACACGTTTTGGAATTGTGGTAGCCGAATGGAATGCTGAAATAACAAACGCTTTGGCTAAAGGAGCCATTGATGCTCTTTTAAAATATGGAGCTTCTGAAAAAGATATTAGTATAAAATATGTACCCGGAGCTTATGAATTAGCTCTGGGTGCTCAGTTTTTCCTTGAATTTGAACAAAGTGATGCTGTTATTTGCCTTGGATGTGTAATTCAGGGAGACACTAAACATTTTGATTTCATTTGTGATGCAGCTTCAATTGGAATTAAAGATTTAAATCTAAAATATAATACTCCGGTTATTTTCGGTGTATTAACCCCAAACACATATGAACAAGCTCAAGAGCGTGCAGGTGGAATTCATGGAAATAAAGGTGAAGAAGCTGCAGTTACTGCCATTAAAATGAATGCGCTTAAAAAAAGCTTTAAAATTTAATCAGTTTGAGGTTTTACTATGGCTCATTGTATAGTGTGCTATATTACATTCATAAAATAGATCACCTTCTTCAATAAAGCCTTCCCTTTTATAAAATTTAACTGCAGGCAACTGGGCATGCAAGTATATTGTTTTTTTAAAAGGAATTACATCTTTTAATACTTCCCGAAGAATAAGGTTACCTATGTTTTTGTTCCTGAAATCTTTTAACACAGCAAACCTTTCTAGTTTAATTCCCTTTATAGTATGTCTCCAACGGGCAGTGGCTACTGGAATTTCATTGTAAAAGGCCAGGTAATGCTGCGAAAAATTTTCAAATTCATCAAATTCCTCTTCTGCTCTTACATTTTGTTCTTCTACAAAAACTTTTTTCCTTATATCAAAAGCAGCTATAGAAAGGTCAGTATTGGAAGAAATGAATTTTTCGATTTTTATCATCGGGTGTATTTAGGGAACTAGGCACAAAATTCTCACAAGTTAATCATTATATTCCTCTTCAATATCATCTTCCCTATAACGAAGCTCTTCATTGAATAGTTCATCCTCATTAAAATCATCTTCATTTTCTGTAAACAGAGAATTTTTCCAGTTTTTATTGATTTTTTTGTCAGAAGGTTTAAGCCTTGTCGCTTTTTTTGACTCATCAATATCCAGTTTCTTTTTTGATGAAACTTTTTTAGGATCTGATTTTTGGTTTTTCATATCTTGTTAAGCAGTTTTTTTTAACAATTATACAAGAAAATTCAATAAACTGTTACACAAATAACAATAATTTTTTTACAGTTAAAATATCTATAAGAAAAACTGATTTTCATTTTTCATTAATCCTTATTCAATTATGAATGCCTAAAACTCAAATATTTAAGAACAAAAAAGCCGGAGGAATAATCCCACCGGCTTTTCTTGTCAATTGCAATTGCTTATTCTGCAATTAGTTTTTTATAGCGAAGGCGCTGTGGATTTACATCACCAAGCCTTTTCTTTTTATTTTCTTCATAATCGGAATAGGCTCCTTCAAAAGGATAAACCTGTGAATTTCCTTCAAAGGCTAGAATATGAGTACAAACCCTGTCAAGAAACCAGCGATCGTGAGAAATAATAACTGCACATCCTCCGAAATTCTCAAGTGCCTCTTCAAGGGCTCTAAGGGTGTTAACATCAATATCATTGGTTGGCTCATCTAAAAGTAAAACATTGGCTTCCTGTTTTAAGCTCATGGCTAGATGCAAGCGATTTCTTTCTCCTCCGGAGAGAACACCGCATTTTTTGCCCTGATCAGCACCATTGAAATTAAATTTGGAAACATAAGCTCTTGAATTCATAGATTTCCCTCCAAGTTCAATATTTTCATGTCCTCCAGAAATAACTTCCCACACTGTTTTATCATTATCAATTGAAGAATGACTTTGGTCAACATAACTGATCTTCACTGTTTCTCCCACTTTAAATGACCCGTTGTCAGGGGTTTCCTGTCCCATTATCATTCTAAAAATAGTTGTTTTTCCAGCACCATTAGGACCTACAATTCCAACTATTCCAGCAGGTGGAAGAGAAAAATTAAGATTCTCATAAAGCAGTTTATCTCCATAAGCCTTTGAAACACCAACAGCATCAATTACATTGCTTCCAAGCCTTGGTCCTGGTGGAATAAATATCTCCAGTTTATCTTCTTTGCTTTTTGTATCCTCACTCATTAATTTGTCATAAGCACTTAATCTTGCTTTAGACTTTGCTTGTCTGCCTTTCGGATTCAATTTCACCCATTCCAGCTCCCTTTCAAGAGTTTTTCTCCTCTTGCTTTCTGTTTTTTCTTCCTGAGCAAGTCTTTTAGATTTTTGTTCAAGCCATTCAGTATAGTTGCCTTTCCAGGGTATACCTTCTCCTCTGTCTAATTCCAGTATCCAACCTGCAACATTATCAAGAAAATACCTGTCATGGGTAATTGCAATAACAGTTCCTTTGTAGTGTTTAAGATGCTGTTCCAGCCAATCGATTGATTCTGCATCAAGGTGATTGGTAGGCTCATCCAAAAGCAGTATATCAGGCTGCTTTAGCAAAAGCCTGCATAATGCTACTCTTCTTCTTTCTCCTCCTGACAGCACTTTAATAAGCGTATCTCCTTCCGGACAGCGAAGTGCATCCATAGCACGTTCTAATTTATTATCAAGCTCCCATGCATCTGTTTGTTCTATTTTTTCCTGCACAACAGCCTGGCGAGCCATTAACTTATCCATTTTTTCAGGATCTTCCAAAATTTCTGGTTCACAGAATTTTTCATTAATTGTTTCAAATTCCTTTAACAAGTCAACAATTTCCTGCACACCTTCCTGAACAATTTCCTTCACAGTTTTGGTTTCATCCAATTTAGGTTCCTGTTCCAAATATCCTACAGAATAACCTGGAGAAAAAACTACCTCACCATTAAATGACTTTTCTTCACCTGCAATAATCCGCATCAAAGTAGACTTACCTGAACCATTCAATCCAATGATTCCGATTTTTGCACCGTAGAAAAAGGACAAGTATATATCCTTTAGAATTTGCTTATTAGTAGATAAGGTTTTACTGACCTTAACCATTGAAAATATTATTTTTTTATCGTCTGACATTATTATTTTATTAATATATGAACCAATTTGGCAATTTTATTATTTATTAAACTGCTTAAAATCGCTGTTTAATAATCCTTCGGGGTTAGATTTAGATATTTTATCCTCACTAATATATACTAGCTCTCCCCCTTTTGCTGCTAATATATATTTTCTACAAATTCCGGTATCTTCTATTTTTTCAGGACCTACTTTATGAAAATAAAGAATATTTGGATCTTGCTTTTTAATTGCAGCATTTATTTGTTTTTGAGTAACAATTTTTACCTCACCACTGTATACTTTTGCAATAGCTTCCTGATCAAATACTTTTGCTGTTAAATCTTCAGCCAAAACATACAATACACCATGTTTGATTTCTTTTGTTTTACCATTGTAATGAGCTAAAATTTTCTTTTCATCTGAAGGTCCATTGATAAAAATAAACTCCAAATGATTTTGAAGAAACTGAATAAGTCCGGGTAATTTATAGGTATAGTATTGAGATGAAACATTATTATAAGCCAGGGGTATGCCTGCCAACCAATTCATTTTTGCAACTTTTTTCGCCTTTTTTCCTCCTTCAACAATCAAAAGATAATTTAATTCAACTGGTTCTTTATCTTCTGTTTTATGTTTAGCGTTAATTAAAAAATAAGAACCAGCATCAAATTTTTTCTCTTCAAATTCATTTTCAGTTATGTATTCAAATTTATTGATTTTCCATAAATGCTTCATAGCATAGCGAACTGCTTTGTTATACTCAGACTCAACATCTTCAACAAGTTCTTTATTTTCAGTCTCTATCTCAACTTCATCAACAACTTTGGTGTATTTTACATTAGTTGTTGTGGTATTTCCTTCTAACACAACATATAAAACAGATTTTTTAAAAGCAGAAACATCTGAGGATACGGCAGTAGAGACTTGAGAAAATGCTTTATTAGAAAGAATAGCCAAAACAAAAAGACCGAAAAGAAAAATATTTTTCATAATTTTTAAAACAGATTTAAATAAAGTTAAAAATTTCAATCAAATGATTGAGAGTAATTTTACAAAATAAGAGTGCAAATATCGTTAAAAAAGGTAATAACTCTAACTTAAGTAACGAAATTAAGCTTGTTTTTATTTAACTTTGATGCCAATAAGTAAAAGTAATGGAAATTAAGAATTATTTATCCCTAATAAAATTCAGTCATACAATATTTGCAATACCTTTTGCAATCATAGGTTTTCTTTTGGCTGTAAATATAAATGAGGATTCCTTTGATATTAAGCTATTCTTTCTTGTAATCTTATGTATGATATTTGCCAGAAGTGCAGCAATGGCTTTTAATAGGTATATAGACAGGGATATTGATAAAATAAATTCAAGGACAAATTCAAGAGAGATACCCTCAGGAGCAATAAAAGCGCCATCTGTGCTTGTGTTTGTGATTTTAAATTGCATCCTTTTTTTTGCAACAACCTGGTTTATTAATGAAATTTGCTTTTTCCTTTCCCCTGTTGCATTAATGGTTGTTTTGGGATATAGTTTAACTAAACGCTTTACTTTTTTATGTCATCTTATATTGGGAATCGGCTTGTCACTGGCTCCTATTGGCGCTTATCTTGCTGTTAGTGGTTCATTTGATCTTTTACCTCTTTTATTCTCTTTTTCTGTTTTATTTTGGGTTGCAGGGTTCGATATTATTTATGCCCTTCAGGATGAGGAATTTGATAAAAAGAATGATTTAAAATCTATTCCTGTTTCAATAGGGAAAAAAAATGCGCTGTTACTTTCCTCCCTATTTCATACTATTTCATTTGGCTTTATAATTTCAGCCGGTTATTTAGGAGATTTTGGTACTTGGTATTGGATTGGGTCAGGTTTATTTGCAGGTTTATTAATATACCAGCACACTCTTGTAAAACCAAATGACTTGAGCAAAGTTAACTTAGCATTTTTTACTACCAATGGAATTGCAGCAGTTATTTTTTCTGTTTTTGTTTTTCTTGAGCTCTATTTCTAAACTAAAAGCACCTTTTTAAAGAGTGAATGCCGCAGTAGTTACTTTTATATCTTTAATTGCTTTATTTTTAGGATATCGTTTTTATTCCAAATTTATTGCTCAGAAAATTTTCCGGACTGAATCTGAGAATGAGCTAATGCCTTCAAAAGAATTCAGAGATGATATTGATTTTGTTCCTACCAAAAAGCATGTATTGTTTGGCCATCATTTTTCTTCCATTGCTGGGGCTGCCCCTATTTTAGGCCCTGCAATTGCCATTATATGGGGTTGGCTACCTGCAATAATATGGGTAGTACTGGGAAGTATTTTTATAGGAGCGGTTCATGATTTTGGCAGCTTAGTTATATCTGCCAGAAATAAGGGAAAATCAATTGGGCTTATTACACAAATTCATATTGGTGAAAGATCTAAATTGCTTTTTTTAACAGTGATTTTTCTGCTTGTGTTTATTGTTATTGCAGTTTTTGCATATTTAATTGCTAATCTGTTTGTGTTATACCCGGGGACTGTAATTCCAATTAATTTTGAAATTCTTGTTGCCATTGTAATTGGTTATAAGGTTTATAAAAAACAAGGTAGCCTGCTTATTCCTTCTATTATAGCTTTGCTATTACTTTATTTAATGACCTGGATTGGATTTTTATATCCTGTAAGAATACCTGAGTGGTTATGGATTAATGGTTCAGAGGTATTAACCTGGATAATTTTCTTAATGATTTATGGCTTTATTGCGGCAGTGCTGCCTGTATGGACTTTGCTTCAGCCAAGAGATTACATAAATTCACATCAGTTAATTGTGGGTCTTGTATTAATTTATGCAGGTATTTTTATAGCACAGCCGATAATGGATGCTCCTGCAACTAATTTCAGTGAAAACACTGTTCCATGGTTTCCGTTTTTATTTATTACTATAGCTTGTGGAGCAGTTTCGGGTTTTCATTCCCTTGTATCATCAGGAACAACCTCAAAACAATTAAAAAGCATTAAAGATGCACGTTTTGTAGGGTACGGAGGTATGATTGGTGAAGCCACTCTTGCTTTAGCTGCAACAATTGCAGTAGCAGCTGGTTTTGAAAGTTCGGTGCATTGGCATGATCATTATGGAAATATGGAATTGGCAAGCGGAATGCAGGGCCAGCTTCAGGCTTTTGTGAACGGGACTGCCAGTTTTTTAGCAGAAATAGGTCTGAATCAATCAATGATTGACACCAATGGCCATAAGCAATCCTTAGCAGCTGTATTTATCTCCGTACTTATTATTAGTTTTGCAGCAACATCACTAGATACAGCAGTAAGAATTCAGCGTTATATTATAGCAGAAATAGGAGAAAGTATAAAAATCAAACTTCTGGAAAATAACAGGTATGTTCAAACAGCCCTGGCAGTAGGCTTCTCATTTTTACTGATTTTAACTGATTCAAGCGGAAAGGGAGGATTAAAATTATGGCCCTTATTTGGTTCAACAAATCAATTACTGGGATCATTAACATTACTTGTACTATCTTTATGGCTTTTTAAATTAAAAAGGAATTTTTGGATAACATTAATACCAATGGTGCTAATAACAATTATTACATTTATCGCAACTGTCTATAATTTTTTGAGTTATATTCAAAGTAGTAATTACCTGCTTATTTCTATTTCGTTTATTATTGCTGTTTGCCAAATATGGATAATATTAGAAGGAATCAAAGCGTTTTCAACATTAATTAAACAGGATAAAATAAATAGCATTTGAAATTCATATTGCTTTCTACTTTAAAATCAAAGAGAAATATCCTGAAATGGTTATTAATTCTTGTACTTGCTTTAACTGCATTGCTATTCTTCACTAATTTGTGGATCATAAAAACATCATCGGGGAAAAACTTTCATTCCATATCCCAGGTTCCTGCCAATGAAGTTGGCTTATTGCTAGGAA
Organism: Bacteroidota bacterium; assembly: GCA_030856445.1. Classification (GTDB taxonomy): domain Bacteria; phylum Bacteroidota; class Bacteroidia; order JACCXN01; family JACCXN01; genus JACCXN01. The sequence goes on along the minus strand of JALYPI010000070.1, from coordinate 2,602 downwards.
CAAGTAAGTATAATAAGAACGGGATGAGCAACCAGTTTTTTTATAATAGGATTGATGCAGCAGTGGCGCTGTTTAATGCAGGCAAAATAAAACATATTATAGTAAGCGGTGATAATAGTGAATTAAATTACAATGAACCCCGTGACATGAGAAGAGCCCTTGTGAAAAAAGGCATACCTGAATCAGCCATTACTCTTGATTTTGCGGGTTTCAGAACACTTGATTCTGTAATAAGAAGCAGAAAGGTTTTTGGACAGGAAAAGATTACAATAATTTCACAAAAGTTCCATAATCAAAGAGCATTGTTTATTGCTGATTATTATTCTATTGATGCAGTTGGATTTTGTGCTGTAGATCCTCCTAACTCTTCTTACTACCCAATTTTTTTTAGAGAAATTTTTGCCCGATTAAAAGCAGTATTGGATTTATATATTTTAAAACAAAACCCAAGATTTTTAGGTAAAGAGGAAAGAATTATTGTTAACTGATTAATTAAATATTGAAATAATAAAACCTCAAAATTAAAACAAAAAAAGAGGCTCTCTTAAATTTCACTTTAAGAGAGCCTCTTTTTTAATAATGTATTTTAAAATATTAAACAGGATTGTTTTTTGTCCAGCTAACTTCAAAACCCTCAGGACTAATTGTTAATACAGGCACTTTAGAATGATTAACAATAGTTTGTGCTGAAGAACCCATAAAAAGATTAGAAGAATCGATTTCCTGCTCAGTCATAATTACAATAAGATCAGCATTTTTTTCAGCTGCATATTTCATTGTGGTATTTGCATGATCATCTCGATTGATGATTTGACTTTCATGTTTTATCTGATTTTTATCAAGGAATTCATTAACCTGATTAATTTTAAGTTCAAAAGTTTTTGCTTTTTCCTTATTATCATCATCAGTAAGCAATCCAAGAACATGTATTGTAGAATTAAAGTGTTTGGCTAAAACCACTGTATGAGCCAGCTTCTGACGAGAAGAGGATGAATTATCAACAGGGAAAACAATATTATCAAATCCTTTAGATTTGACATCTGACTGAATGGTTAAAACAGGACAACTAGCACCAAGAACAACTCTTTGAGCGTTGCTACCAATAAAAAACTCTTCGATTCCACTAGAACCATGAGTTCCCATTATAATAAGATCTACTCCTATTTTTTTTGATGCATTAATAATTTCATTTGCTGCTTTCCCATGCGCTACTATTGTTTCTACTTTTATATCAGAGGATACCTCTGAAGCAAGTTCCATTAATTTATCTTCTGCAATTTTGGCAATATTTCCCAGATTAACCATTTTAGTTTCCGGAAGAAATATATTATGAATTAAAAGAGTATGCTCCATTACATGAAGCAGGTACAATTCCGCTTTAAAGGTTTTTGCCATGTTTACTGCATGGTCAAAAGCAAGCATTGAAGTTGTTGAAAAATCAATAGGAATAAGGATCTTTTTGAATTCTACTGGTTTCATAATAGTAAATGTTTGATTCGTTGCTAATTTAAGAAATTTTTTGTGGAATTACACTCATTACAGGAATATCTGAGTCCATAATTATCTCTTCTGCCGTGGATCCAATCAATTTTTCTTTAGAATCTGTTTCCTGCTGAGTCATTATCATTATCATATCTCCCTCCACTTTATGGGCGTAGTCAATAATTACCTGTGCTGTGGTTTCTTCATCTTTAATGGCTTTTACAATTTCAGCTGTACATTCAATATCATTGGAAGTAATTATTTTCCTTACCTCCTCAAGTTGCCTTACCAGTTTACTTACTGTATAATCATCTGTAGTAAAAAGTACTGAGAGTATGCGAATGGAGCAATTTCCTTTTTTGGCAAAATCAATTGCATTTGAAATTTTTTGTGTAGTAGCTTCCGTTAAATCAAGAGGAAAAACTATATTCCTGCAACCAGTATAATGATGTTTCCCTTTAATGGTAATAACGGGAATTGTAGATTTCCGTACAACTTTTAAAGCAGTTTCTCCTATTAGTCTTTTTTTGAATTTTGTTCCTGAGTTCACACCCATAACAATAAAGTTTGCATCTAAACTCTCGGCAATTTTTGTGATTTTATCATGAACCACTCCCTGATCAATAATTATATCCAATGAAATATCAGGCTTTGCATATTTTAATGCAATTTGTTTTAATTTTTCCTCTACATTTAGTGTTTCTTCACTACTTGAAAAGAATTTTCCAAGTCCGGTATCCTTTACATGAAGCAACTTTACCTGAGAATTAAAGTAAACAGATAGATTTACTGCTTGCTCAAGAGCTATGAGAGATTGTTCAGAAAAATCAATGGGAACAATAATTATTTCAGCGTATTTTTTCATAATTTCTTCTGAACTACTTACTAGTATTGCAATCTTTTTTATAAATTTGAGCTATGGACAAATATATGGGAATAAACTTAAGTGACAAAATAAGTGAATCAGAACTGATTTTAAATAATGACGGCAGTGTATATCATATACGCCTTTTACCTGAGCATATAGCCGATGATGTTATAGTAGTGGGCGATCCTGATAGGGTAGAATTAATTAGCAATAGATTTGACAGGATAGAATTTAAAATTTGCAATCGTGAAT
>JALYPI010000282.1 GCA_030856445.1 Bacteroidota bacterium | reverse complement strand
GGTTGTTTCGGTTAATAAAGAACAATTATATCAGGAAGCCCTGAAATTTGGTTATATCAATAGTAAATAATGTCATTACAATCATTCAGAGAAAGTGTCAATCTTTATATTTACGACAGTAAAGAGCGAAATTTACGAATATTAAGATATGTAAGTTTTTTTGTTTCGGTTTCCGTTATAGGGGTGCTGGTTTATTATTATGGATTTCCTCAGACAGAAGAAAGAGAAGAAGTTTTATTAGGTATAATAAAAGTGAGTTTTGGATTTTATATATTAAGTTACCTTACTCGCTTTGTTTATACATTTGAACCTCGGGCCTTTATTAAAAGAACCTGGTTTGAAGGTCTTTTAATGCTTTTACTTGTTATAGATGGCTTTAGTTATTTCTTTTTGCGAACCCCGTTGGTAATTAATTTTTTTCGGGCTTTAGGATTTGAAAACATTACTCCTTTTTATGTTTTATTTATACAAATTTATGTTCTTGTAATTGTAGCACTTGATCTTGGCACTGCTACTTCGAGAATTACAAAACTAAATCTTACACCACCTACTATATTTATTTTATCCTTTGTAGCACTTATAATTTCTGGTTCTGGTTTATTGATGCTCCCTGAAATGACTACAATAAAAGGCAGTATGCCATTTTTTGAAGCTCTTTTTACCTCAGTTAGTGCAAGCTGCGTTACCGGATTAATCGTAGTAGACACGGCTACATATTTTACCTTTAGAGGCCACTTGGTTATTTTAGTCTTAATGCAGCTTGGAGGCTTGAGTATAATTTCATTTGCTACTTTTCTTATTTCCTTCTCAGGTACGGCCATGGGAATTAAACAGCAGAGTATGATGCAAACCTTCTTAAGTACGGATTCTTTATTCAGTACTCGTGGATTACTTAATCAGATTATTTTAATGACATTGAGTATTGAGATTGTGGGTACAATTGTGATTTATTTTTTATGGAATCCTGTATTGGAATTTGAAAATGCAAATGATAAAATATTTTATTCTGTTTTTCATGCCATTTCGGCTTTTAATAATGCAGGGTTTTCACTTTTTACAAATGGTCTTTTTCAAAATTTTGTGGTAGATTCCTACATTCTTCACCTTGCCTTGATCGTATTGATCTTTTTAGGTGCTTTGGGGTATGCACCAATTAAGGATTTATTTAGCATCAATAGCTTAAGGAAAAGATTTGACAAGCCATGGAAGAAACTTCAATTAACTACCCAGATTGCCTTTTATTCAGCCATTTTGCTTGTTTTTGTGGGAGCTGTTGCCTTTTTTCTGTTAGAAAAAAATAATACACTGGAAGGAAAAAGATTAGTTGAGTCTTTAATAACTTCCTTATTTCAATCCGTTACTGCAAGAACGGCCGGATTCAATACAGTTGATTTTGCAATGGTAAGTACGCCAATGCTGATCATTTTTATCCTTCTTATGTTTATTGGTGGTTCATCAGGCTCCACAGCTGGAGGTATTAAGACTTCCACATTTACTTTATTAATTTTATCTGCCTATTCAACATTAAGAGGAAAAAGAAGTTTGGAATTGTCCCACCATTCCATTTCCTATGAGCTTTTAAACAGGGCTTTTCTTATTTTTCTCTTTGCATCAGGAATAATCTTTACCGGAGTATTTATTTTAACCATTTCTGACCCTCATATACCTGTACTTAACCTTGTTTTTGAAGAGGTATCAGCATTTGCAACCGTAGGATTATCTACTGGGATTACTCCTACGCTTTCCCCTGTTGGAAAAATGGTTTTAATGTTTTCAATGTTTATTGGAAGAGTTGGTATATTAACCCTGGCTTTTTCTTTAAGTAAAAAAGTAATTAGCAGAAATTACAAATACCCTTCTGCACATATAATGGTTGGTTAATTTCCATGTTTTACCCTTTAATTAATTGTTTTCTTCAAATTCAAATATATACTTTATCATAATTCATCTCGTTAAGTATAAACTTTTACCTTTGCTTTTTTTAAAGTAAGAATCAGTAAAATGACAGTAACTCCTTATAAAGATACAACTACCGGGAAAAAGCAGCAGGTAACTGCTATGTTCAATAATATTGCTCCTAAATATGATTTTTTAAATCATTTTTTGTCCTTAGGCATTGATATTTTATGGAGAAAAAAGGCAATAGGTCTTCTAAAAACCCAAAATCCTAAACAAATATTAGATATAGCAACAGGTACTGGCGATTTTGCAATTGAAGCACTTGTTCTTAATCCTGATAAAATTACTGGTTTAGATATTTCTGCAGGTATGTTATCTGTAGGAAGAGAAAAGATAAAAAATAAAAAATTAGAGGATAAGATAGAACTGATTTTAGGTGATTCTGAAAATCTTCCATTTGCTGAAAAAACCTTTGATGCTATAACTGTTGGTTTTGGTGTTAGAAATTTCGAAAACCTGGATAAAGGCTTATCTGAAATGTTCAGAGTATTAAATGGAGGAGGCAAAGTTGTAGTCCTGGAATTTTCCAGACCTAAAAAGTTTCCCGTAAAACAGGTTTACAACCTTTATTTTAATCAAATTCTACCATTTATAGGAAAAATAGTTTCTAAAGACAATACAGCTTATACCTATTTGCCAGAATCTGTAAATGCCTTTCCTGATGGACAGGACTTTTTAGATATATTAAGTAAGAATGGATTTAAGGAAACAAAATGTATCTCCTTATTATTCGGTATTTCCAGCATTTATACGGGCAAAAAATAATTTTTGCTATCTTAGGTTAATAAAATATCAAAAGGATTGAAAGCAGTTGGAAAAATATTTCTTTTAACATTTATACTTCTAATTAGTAGCCAATATTCTTATGCCCAAAAAAAGAAGATTGAAAACCTTCCCAAGTTCGATCAAAAGCGTTTGCATTTTGGATTTACTATAGGAATAAATTCTTCTGATTTTGCCGTAGATAGGGTTCCGGACTTTCAAAATTTTGATAGTTTGAAAATTGTAGAATCTCAATCCATGCCTGGATTTAATCTAGGTATAATTGCCGATTATCATATCACTCCTGTTTTTAATTTGCGTTTTATTCCTGCTTTATCCTTTGCTCAGCGCAATCTGGAATATACCTATTCGGGTTCTGGGAATGGAACTTTTACAAGAATTGTAAAACCAATTGAATCTACCTTTCTTGATTTTCCCCTTAATTTTAAATATCGTTCCACTCGACTTAATAATTTTGCAGCATATGTAGTTGGAGGGTTTAAAT
>JALYPI010000004.1 GCA_030856445.1 Bacteroidota bacterium | reverse complement strand
ATCTGAGCCTCCACAATTTTCATCTGCCTTTGATAGAACTATTGAAGGAAGTGTAGTTTGATTAATTGTAATGGTTGTATCTTTCATGCAACCCTGACTATCTGTAACTATGACAGTATAATTTCCAACTCCCAGGTTTGTGGCAATTGAAGATGTTTGTATAGGAGAGGTGTTCCAGGTATATGTAAAAGGACCCACCCCTCCTGCAACTATAATTTCAGCCTCTCCATTATTAGAAAGGCAATTTGCATTGGTAACTGTTGCCATTAACTGCATAGAAAGCCAAGGATTTCCACTTTCCACAATCATTAAATTGTTGAAACTACTACCAGGCTGTCCTGATAATGCTCCATAAGAAGTGTTAAAACATATTCCTGAATTTACAGTTGTTCCAGCAACACCTGGATTTACAGTTGCACTTACATTTACAGGTAATGTAATTCCTGAATAAATAGCCCCGCCACTACCTCCTCCTCCTGGAGCATGACAAGCGCTAGAGCTAAAATCATTATTTGTATCACCTCCTTTTCCTCCATTTGCTGAAATACCAAAAGTGCCACTAAATATATTCACATCAAGCAAAGTTGTTCCTCCTGCACCACCACCACCTGCACCATCGTGTCTTGCCACTAATAATTGACTTCTACCATTATTAAGAATATTATTTGAATTAGCTATAATTTCATTAGCCTTTATAACAATAATTCCTCCTCCGTTTACTCCAGGAGTTGAAACTGAATTGTTTTGTTGGCCACCACCACCGCCTCCACCTAAATATATTCTGTTTATTGCTGTTGACAATCCCTGTCCACCAACACCTCCAATTGGTAAATTAGAACAACCACTCCATTCATTTCCTCCCAAGCCACCATTAGTAATATTGCCACCCCCACCACCACCTGCATTAACATGGTTTCCACCCCCTGCTCCATTTGCCTGCCTTCCTCTTCCTGTTTGCATATTTAATGGTAATTCAGTAATTCCTTCTCCCTTAAAACCACCTGCCCCTGGATTTGTAGAGAAAAAATAATCGGTAGTACTACACAAAGACCCAGAGTAATAGTTTGCTGAAACATTTCCTCCCCTAAATCCTCTACCTGAAATGTCAATAGGAGCAGATAAAGAAAGAGTTCCGCTTACTTCTATTGATAATACTCCTCCTATTGTCCCATTCCAAGGAGTACAAGTTAGAGTGGACGCAACTGTAGCATTTATATATTGAGGAACCTTTATTAATTGTACTTTCCCATTAATATTATAATTATTAATTAAAATATTAACCATGGAGATTATATTGCCATTAATGGCAGCAATGTTTGCAAATTCATATAAACCTGCACTATTTATGTTTTGAATTGAACCGAATAAGCTGGAATTGGTTTGATCAACGGATGCTCCTTTCATTTGGATAATCATAACCCTATCCCCAACTGAAAAAGCATTAGCATCTCCCACAGTAACTGAATTGTCACAAACATCAAAAGATAACACAGGAGTGTAATTATTTACAACCCCTCCAATAATGGTTTGAGAAAATAAATGATTAATAAAAACTAAAAAAAATATTAGTAGGGAGATATAATTTTTCATCTAACCATTTACTGTAAAGAAATTTTACAAATGAAAGAAAAACCTTTCATGATAAATCTCCAAATTTAAAGTAAAGCTAATTAAATTTTTAAATAGACTTCTTTAAGAAGAGAAGTTACCCTTTCCTTTGAAAATTCTTTTTTTATCTCAAGACTTAAGTGGCTGGGATTATAATGATGGATATTAAGGATAATTTTTTCTAAGGCACTAGTTATTTGGTTTTCATCATTTATCTCACAGAGTATTCCGTTTGTCTCATTTACATATCCTTCAGGTCCCCCACATTTTGTTGCTACTACTGGAATTCCACAAGCAAGTGCTTCGATATAAGAAATTCCAAAAGTTTCAAACTCACTGGCTAATGCATAGCAAACAGATTCATTGAGAATTATAGCTATTTCTTCTGGAGATAAGGTGCCTTTTAAAATTACTTTTTCTTGTAAATTCAGGTTTTTAATGAGTTTTATTAAATCATTCTTATCAGGCCCATCTCCTATAATTATTAATAAATAATCTGGATGATTTATTAATAAATTTTTAAAACCTTTAATTAAATTTTTACAACCTTTAGTTTTAATGAGTGCACCTACGCTAATAATTTGTTTTTTTTTCTTGATGTTAGGCATGTATTTGAATTTGTCAACATCAATCATATTAGGAATAATAGTGAAATCCTTTTTTATACCTAATGCTTTTTTTATTTCTTGTTTTAAAAAATCACTCACCACTATTAGTTTTGAAGACAACTCATATACAGAGGCCAATATCCTTAATTCATAATTACTATACTTCTTTTCAGCAAAATAGGAGGTATGTTCAGTTACAACATAAGGGATATTGAATTTCTTACTGATAAGCATAGCAGCATTTCCTGCCCATAATCCAAAGTGCGCATGAATTATATCCGGTTTGCCATTTTCTTTTATATATTGATTAAATAAATCAAAATAGTATAACGGTGTAAATAGTTTGTGATAGTAAGGAAGAAAAGGGGTAAAGTTATAACCTGTCCTTTTTAACACAGCAATACTTTTTCTTGAATAGGATTCTTTTTTTAATAGGGGCCTGAAAATAGAAGTTATTTTTTTTAATTCAACATTAATAACACCAGTTTTAACCCCATTTTCTTTTAAACCAATGGCTTGCTGTTCAACAAAAATCCCAGGTACTGGATTTCGTTTGTCTGGATATGCATTTGCGATAATAAGTATATGCATTATTCAATAACTCTTATGTCTGGAGGAAATGTTTTTTCTGAAGATTTAAAAACAATTAATCCTCCTTCTATTGGTGTTTTCAATTTTAGGCAGGTATTGCTAGAAATTATTTCAAAAGACTGATACGAGAAGTTTTCAATAAAAGAATATAATTCTTCTTTATTGGAATTAACTGCCTCTAGTTTTTCATCAAGAATTTCAATTAATATATGCGGTTGAAATTTTTTAATTGTTTCAGCCATGCCTTTTAAAACATTGAATTCACTCCCTTCCACATCTATCTTAATCATATCGATTTTTAAAATGTCTTTATCTAATAAATATTCATCAAGTGTAATAGAAGGGACAGATAGTTTTTCTCCTGAATAATTTAAATGATCTGTAATACTTGAAGTACCTATATTTGTTTCATCTGCAGTGTAAAGAGTGATATGACCTTTTTTATCAGAAATAGCAATGTTTTCAGCAGTAATGTTTTTGAAATCATTTAAATTGATGTTTTTTTGAAGCTTATTAAAAGTTTGTTTAACAGGTTCAAAAGCAAAAATTTCACCTTTAGGTCCAATTGATCTGGCTGAGATTAAACTGTAATAACCAACGTTAGCACCTATGTCAAAGATAACAGAATCAGGGTTTAAAAGTTTTTTCCAGAAAAAAGTTTCGTTTTTTTCCAGTTCGTACCAACCAAAGAAATAAATTTGTTTCTGAATCCAGTCATTAAGATTGACATTTATATTGATATCATTGTCAAACTTCACAGTTGTAATAACATTTTTGGTTAGGCCAATTGAAGTTAAGAGATTCAAAAGAGGAATTTTGCCTTTCCTGACAGGAAAATATCTAAAATAAAATTTGAATAAGTTTAGAAAAAAAGTTTTCATTTGTATTTAATTATTTACTTCAAGATAATTGCAAATATACAACAACTAGCATAATGGGAGTAATAAAAAAACAAGGAATACAAAACACAATAGTTACTTATTTTGGTATTATCCTGGGCTTTGTAAACCTAATAGTAATCCAACCTCTTTTTTTAACCCCGGAAGAAATAGGGCTGGTTCGTGTTTTGTTCTCTTTTTCATCGCTTATTGCTGTTTTTCTGCCTCTTGGAATTGGCAACATCACCATAAAATATTTCCCCCGATTTAGAAATCCTGAAAAAAAACACCATGGCTATTTTGGTTTTATGTTGCTTTTTCCGGTTATGGGTTTTCTTCTGGTTACGGCTTTACTATACCTTACCAGAGATTTTTTTATTGAACAGTATAGCGATCAATCTGCTCTTTTTGTAGAATTTTTTGATTTTGTCTTTCCTTTATCCCTGTTCCTGGGATTGATAAATGTATTGAACATATATTCTTTTTCACTTTTTCGCACTACTTTTCCCTCATTGCTGAATGATGTTATTTCCAGAGTATTTGTTATTGCTGCTATAGCTGCTTATTTTATTAATCTGCTTACACTTGATCAATTTATTTTATGTTTTATTTTTATCTATGGCTTCCAGTTAATATTGCTCTTGTTGTATATCTTTATTATTGACAAGCCTAGTTTAAAAGTTGATTTTAAGGCAGTAAAAGCTCAGAATTTAAATGAAATTTTACAATATGGGTTTTTGCTTTCTTTTGCCGGTATTGCTTCCTTGGGATTAAAATACCTGGACAGTATAATGATTGCCAGATATCTTCCTTTAGCAGCCGTTGGAATTTATACTATTGCGGCTTTTATTCCCACAGTAATAGAAGCACCGCTTTTTGCCCTGGATAAAATTGCCGGCACCAAAATTTCTCAAGCCCTTGCAGTAAACAATACAAAGGAAATTCAGGAAATCTATTTTAAATCCTCAAGATATATGTTGCTTGTAGGAGGATTATTGTTCATAGGAATAAACATTAATATTCACTCCCTGCTTTCTTTATTACCTCCGGAATTTGCTAAAGGAGAAATGGTAGTGTTAATAATAAGCATAGGTACTTTTTTTACTATGGCTGCAGGGTCAAATACAGCAATTATATTTAATTCAGATAAATATAAATTTGGCGCTTTTTTACTTATCCTTTTGGTTGTAATTGCTTTTATAAGCAATATAATTTTGATTCCCAAGATGGGTATAGAAGGTGCAGCATTAGCAACTGCTATTGCCAGTTTTATTTACAATTTATTAAAATATTTATTTATTTGGAAACAATTTAAAATGCAGCCGTTTGATTTTCAGTCTTTAAAGGTTTTGTTTGTTATTATTATCGTATTTGTAATTGGATATTTTCTTCCCTTTTTGGCTAATCCAATTGTTACTATTATATATAAATCAATAATTGTTACATTAATTTATGTTTTTTTGTCGTTTCTTTTCAAAGTGGATGATGAATTAATAGATTCAGCCAAAAAATTCTTTAAATAAGTTCACTTTGAAAACTTTAAATTTTAATTATTACTTTAGCATAAAAAAAAGACAACTATGAATATTAAAATTCTTTCTCTTACAGCTTTTATTTTATTTTCTATTAGCTTTTCCCCTGTAATAGCTAATCAAAAAAATGAAACATCTAAATCTAAAGCAATTGAATTGTTTAATCAAAGGCAAGAAAAATCTAAATTGGAGGAATCTATAGTTTTAATGCAAGAAATCTTGTCAAAAGAAAAAGACTATGAACTCTCTGTTTTATTGTCAAGAGCTTATTATTTTCTTGCTGAACATGCCGAGAATAATACACAAAGACTTGAATTATATGATAAAGGAGTTAAAGCAGGTGAAGTAGCATTAAACCAGGTTGAGTCTTATACTCAATCATTTAATACTTCAAAAAAAGAAGAAGAAGCTGTAAAGGCAGTAACAATAGCAAATATTGATGCTTTATATTGGACAGCCGCCAATTTAGCTCGTTGGGCAAAATTTGCTTCATTTACTAAAAAAGTTGCTTCTAAAGCTAGAGTTAGGTATTTGTGGGACAGGGTTAATGAATTAGATCCTAATTATTTTTATGGTGGTTCATATCGTTTTTTTGGTGGTTACTTTGCTTTAGTGCCAACTATTACTGGTGATCAGGATCCGGTTAAATCAAAAGAAATGTTTGAAAAATGTATTGCTGCTGCACCTGAATATCTGGAAACAAAAATATTGTATGCTGAAGCCTACTGTACTCATGCAAAAATCAAAGACATTGAATTATTTAGAAAATTACTTAATGATGTGATTTCAGCAGACCTTTCAGCACATCCTGCAATCTATGCTGAAAATTTGATAGCAAAAGGAAAAGCAGAAAAGCTTTTAAAAGATGAAAAAAACCTGTTTGAATAATTCGGTTTAACTTTAAATATCAATCTTAATAAAACACTCATAACAAATGAAGACATTACTATCCATCCTATTTGTTGTAATATTTACTACTCAGGAATATAAAGTTAAATTTGGGAGTGTGATTCCAAAAGACAGTCCTTGGGAAACCGGTTTAAATGAATATATAATGTATGCTGAGGGCAAGTCCCAAGGGGCATTAAAATTCAAAACCTACCTAGGTGGGCAACTAGGGGGGGAGGTTGAAATGATAAAAAGCGTAGCAATGGGAACCCTTGAAGCGGGTGGTTTTACCACTGCAGCCCTGGCTGAAGCTCTTGCCATTCCTGAACTTCAGGTGTTTGAATTGCCTTTTCTTTTTGAGTCTGATGCAGAAGCTGATCATGTAATGGATGCTATGTTCAAACCAATGTCGGATATTTTAGAGAAAAAAGGCCTGATGTTGGTCATGTGGGGCTCGAATGGGTGGAGAAGCTTTGGTACTCGCACTAAAGCAATTACAAAGCCCTCTGATCTAAAAGGGCTGAAAATGCGTTCACAGGAGTCAGATGTTTACATTAATTTTTATAAATCACTAGGTGCAACCCCGGTTCCGATTTCTACCCCTGATGTTCTGGTTTCTCTTAAATCAGGTATGGTTGATGGTTTTGATCAAACCCCTATTTTTTCTATCTCAACAGGATGGACAACAGCAAGCAAGCATTTTACTTTGTCAAACCATATTTATCAGCCAGGTGCTATTGTTATTTCCAAAAAGTTTTATGATAAGCTTCCTAAGCACGCGCAAACCGCGATTATTGCTTCTGCCGCAAAGGTTAATCTTCAAAAAAGATCTAACAAATACGTTAGAGATGATGATGCTGAGATGGTAAACTCAATGGAAGAAATTTCTGGAGTTAAATTAATAAGACTTACAGAGGAACAAAGAGGCGAGTTTAAAAATGCTACAGCCTCTGTTTACACTACCATGGAAAGCAAAATTGGTAAAGATATTATGCAGCGTATGAATAACGAAATTAAAAAGTACAGGGATTCTAAAAAATAACCTTTTACTGCACTTAATATAATAAAATTCACACCATGTCTTTAACAGGTTATTACCTGAAAGCGAATGCGAAATTCGAAGTTTTAGAAAAGTATTTAGCAGTTTTAATAATTACTGCAATTGTTCTTATAGTATTTGCAGGTACTCTTTCCCGTTATGCATTAAAAGAGCCTCTGTTTGGTGTTGACAGGCTAGCTACATACTTAATGGTATGGCTGGGATTTATTGGATTCCAAATAGCAACTTCAAAATTGCGTCATATTGAAATTGAATTTATTAAGGCAAAAGTAAAGCCTCATGTTAAATATTTAATGAATATTGCTTCCTGTTTAATTGCCTCAGTTTTCCTATTTATTATCTGTTATTTTTCCTTTGAATATATGATGATAAGCAGGGAGATGAATGATACTGATATAGTTTTAAACATCCCGATTTGGTGGATAATTTTGATTATTCCTCTTAGTTTTTTTCTTTCTGCCATTCGATATGGTTTTTCTGCTCTTTTGTGGTTTGATGTTTTTAAAGGCAAAAGACAAGAAGAAGAAATAGTGCAAAAAAAGATGATCTGATGGAATTAATAATTGTTTTAGTTGCTTTATTGCTGCTGGTTTTATTGGGAGCCCAATTGTTTTTAATTATAGGTGGACTTTCTCTGCTTCTTTTTTATCTGTATATTGATATACCTATGTTTGCTGTGGCCAAATCCATGTTTGACTCAGTAAATAAACCCGCACTTTTGGCTATCCCTTTATATGTCTTTGCTGGTGCCATTATGGCAAGGGGAGTAATAGCAGGCAGATTAATTGATCTGGCACTTAATTTTTTTGGTTGGATGAAAGGCGGATTAGCAGTTGCCTGCGTAATTGCATGTATATTTTTTGCTGCCATTTCCGGATCTTCTCCTGTTACCCTTATTGCGATAGGTTCCATCATGTATCCCGCTCTGATAAAAAACGGGTATCCTGAAAATCTTTCTCTGGGCGCTTTGACTGTTTCCGGATCTCTTGGAATACTCATACCTCCGAGTATCCCACTTATTGTATTTGCAATGGTTACCGGAGCCAATGTGAATAAACTTTTTATAGCTGGAATTGTTCCAGGCGCAATTGCCGGATCTTTATTAATGTTAATGTGCCTTTATTATGGATATAAATTGAACCTGTCTGTAATTAAGTTTTCACCTAAAGCTGCAGGGATTAGTTTTATAAAAGGAATTCCCGCCATTATGATGCCTGTAATTATATTAGGAGGCATATATGCAGGGATTTATACCGTAACCGAAGCCGCTGCGGTTGCTGCTGTATACGCTATTATTATTGAAGTTTTTGTGTTTAGAGAAATGAAGCTAAAGGATATAGTAGAAACTCTATATGATTCTGTTATCGTACTTGGAATTATTTTTATCATTATTGCCATGGCTACTGTTTTCAATTATTTCCTTACCCTTCAGGATATTCCTTTTATGCTTGTGGATTTTATGACTGAAATGGTTACTTCTAAATGGATGTTTTTATTTCTGACTATTGTAGTTCTTTTAATTGCAGGACTTTTTATGGATGTGATCTCTGCAATTCTTATACTTGCCCCATTATTGGTACCTACAGCATTGGTTTATGATGTTGATCTTGTACATTTAGGTATTATTTTTATTCTTGCCCTTGAAATAGGATATATGACCCCTCCCATAGGCATAAATCTTTTTGTATCAAGTGGTTTATTTAATAAACCATTTAACCAGGTTGTATCGGCTTCTATACCGTTTTTATTATGCCTTGTGCTCACTCTGATACTTGTTACCATATTGCCAGATGTGGTTATGTATTTTGCTGATAAGGTGAAGTGAAACCATATTATCCATTAAGATGGGAAATCTTGATTTTCTTTTAAATGATTTAATATGAAATTAATTTTCTTCAGAGTATTTTTCTATTAACAAAAATAAAATTGAATTAATTTTTTATAAATCCTCATTTTAATTGTTTCTCATTTTTTTATTGCTCTAGCTGAGAGGCCCTGTTGGTAGCTGTTTTGTTTTATTCTTTATTAATTTTAATAATTCAGGGGTAAAAACTTTGAAATTCTTTAAAGGAATTATAATTTAGCAGCACTTCTATAAATATAGAATCCCAAAAAAAATTGTTAATTTTATAAGAAAATGGATAAACTGAAAGAGAAATTTGCTTCGAAAGCAATGCCCATGGCTGCCGAGATTAAAACCCTTATTAAAGAACATGGTGATAAGGTAATTGGAGAATATACAGTAGCGCAGGTATACCAAGGTATGAAGGGGATGTTAGGAATGGTAACCGAAACATCAAAACTAGACCCAGAAGAAGGAATTAGATTTAGAGGTTACTCCATTCCTGAATTAAGAGAAAAACTGCCAAAAGCTCCAGGAGGTACGGAACCATTGCCCGAAGGGATATTTTACCTTATGTTGGTTGGTGAACTTCCTACTGAGGAGGATGCAAAAAATTTAAGTAACGATTGGGCAAGAAGAAGCATAGTGCCTCGTCATGTTTTCGATACAATTGATTCTCTTCCACTTTCAACACATCCAATGACTCAATTTAGTATTGCAATAATGGCAATGCAGACAGAGTCTTTGTTTGCTGCTGCATATAAAAAAGGAATTAACAAAAAAGAATATTGGGACCATACTTATGAAGATTCAATGAATCTGATTGCAAGGTTACCTAGAATTGCTGCTTATATCTACAGAAAAAAATACAAAAACAATGTTCATATTGAACCAGATCATAAATTGGACTGGGCAGCTAATTTTGCTCATATGATGGGTTATGAGTCTTTTGATTTTAAAAGATTAATGAGGCTTTATCTTACAATACATGTGGATCATGAAGGCGGAAATGTAAGTGCCCATGCAACACATCTTGTAGGTTCTGCACTAAGTGATCCTTATCTTTCCTTTGCAGCAGGAATGAACGGTCTGGCTGGTCCTTTGCATGGATTGGCAAACCAGGAAGTAATTCAGTGGATATTAAATCTACGTGAGGAGCTTGGTGGAGGTTTACCAACAAAGGAGCAAATTGCTGAATATATCAAAAGAACACTTGCTGAAGGTAAAGTAGTTCCAGGATATGGACATGCTGTATTAAGAAAAACAGATCCAAGGTTTACTGCTCAGAATGATTTTTACAAAACTTACATCAAGCATGATGATATTTGTGAAATAGTTCAAATGGTTTATGAAGTTGCACCTGATATTCTTGCTTCAACAGGGAAAATAAAAAATCCTTGGCCAAATGTGGATGCCCATTCTGGAGCCCTTTTAGTTCATTATGGAATGCAGGAGTATGAGTTTTACACTGTGTTGTTTGGTGTTTCCAGAGCTCTTGGAGTTCTTGCCTCATTAATTTGGGACAGAGCATTAGGAAGCCCAATTGAAAGACCAAGCTCGATTACAACTGAAGGTATGAAAAAGAAAATTGGAGTTGCAGTATAATTATTAATGTATATTGTTTTTATACTAAAAAGGATCGGCATCAAATTTTGATGCCGATCCTTTTTTATTTAATTCTATTTCTTTAATTTAAGCTAAAACTCCTAAATCAAATTTCATGTGTAGCCCTTAGTTGGCATTTGTAATTTAGTTCTTTTGCTTTGTACTAATATATAAGATAATTCTATTACATTGGAATTATACTTCTAATTCCTGCAATGTTTTTACTTAAAAGGCAAGTCCAAAAGTAAATCTTAAAGTTCCTGTTGGAGTTTTTCCATCAAAATAATTTGTGTCACTATAGGAATCCATATTGTTGGAGGAGTAAACATCTATTTCTTCTGATACATTATAATTAATTCGTCCTAAATTCATTTCTAAGCCCAATATCATATTGTTGTATTTTGCATTAAAACCCAATGCCTTTTTTATTCCAACTCCTCCATTTCCACTAAGGGTATAATAAGATGAATTACCAAAGTCATCTTGATCATATAATTCCACCTGGCCGCCATAAGAAAGAACAGGACAAAGTTTAAAATAACCATCAACCACAAGATCGCCTATAACATTATAAGAAAAGGTAGGTCCTATTTTTGCTTCAAAAAACAAAAAAGGAATATAGTCAGCATCTTCCCATCCATTTTTCCAGTGAGACCAATCTTGAGTATTATGAGAATAAGCAAAACTTATATCCAAACCTGCTTTATATTGTTCTGCAAGAGGAATCTCATCAAAGTATGAAATAAATCCTCCTTCAATAGTAAAACCTGTTTTTGCTCCAACGCCTGCTTTTCCATCATATATTTTTTTTGCAGAAGATACATTAGAAGAAGGTTTGCTCCCAAAATTCCCAACTGGCTTGGAAAAGCCAAGTCTTAAATAAGTATTTGACTTTCTGAAAACGTCTAAGTTTTTCAGTCCACTATTTTTTTCTTTTGTAACTGTTTTTTGTCCTCCTTGTCTGTTGTCGTCTCCTGATCCTCCTCCTGTAAATTGAGCAAAAGTGTTTACACTTAGCCCTGATAATACTATAAACAATAGAATGTTTTTGAATGTTTTCATGATAATGTTATTTTTTCAGATAAAAGTTGATTAGTTGTTGTCTTTAAATTCCATGTTCCAAACATTGTAACTTCCTTTTTCATTTCCTCTCATTGAAACGAAATAGATCATTTTCCCATCAGGAGACCATACCGGGGATACGTCATGCCCTGGATGAAATGTTAACTGGGTTAAACCAGTGCCATCTATTTTAAAAGTATATAAATCCAGATTCACTGGTCTGCTAGCTGTGCTTTCGGTAGTTCCAACACACACAATACGTTTTCCATCGGGGGATATACTTGGGCTTGAAAAACCTCTTTTCTGATCTCTTAATAATAAAGTTTCTTGTCCTGTCACTATATCAATCATCCAGATTTCTCCTTTATTATTTTGTTTGTTGTTCCTTGTAATCAGTAATTTAGTCCCATCTGGAGTACTTACAGGTGTAAAACCTTCAGCATATTGAGTTAATAAGGATGATTCCTTGTCAAAGCCCCAAATAAAGTACCTGTATTTTATACTTCCGTCAGTTAATACGCTTCTTTCAGATTTACAAAAGAAAACTTTGTTTCCTTTTGGAGAAAAATTAGGTCCTATTTCATCGGAAGAAGTATTGGTGACTTGCTGTACGGCAGCACCTTCAGATGAATGAATCATATATATATTGGAATTGCCATCAGCTCCATCAGTAAAGGCAATATGTTTTCCATCAGGAGAATATGTTAATCCTATATTTACACTGCCTCTGTGAGTTCTTTGAACAGTTGTCTGTCCACCTTGAGTGTTTTTAATAAAAATATCTATTTCACTTCCGTTACCCCTACCCAAGTATGCTAATTTGTTTCCGTCAGGAGTTAATGCCAGTGCAGAAGCCGCATACCATTCTAAGCCTGAAGCAGTATTAGCCACTCTTGGTCCAACTACTTTATCAAACTCTGATGTGAACTGGGTAAATCTTATACCACCTTCTTCAGCAACAATGCTTTCTGAATAATTAATTACCAGTTTAGGACCCACACAACCAGTGAAGATTAAACATAGAAATAAAGGGATGTGTTTTTTTTGCATGATTGCGATTATTATTTGTTTATTAATTTAAGGCGTCAAAAATAGGGATTTTTTTAAACAATACAATTCATTTTAACGAGTAAATAAATGTTCATTTAGCATTGTTAAAAAAAGCTGTAGATTACTGATTTAAAATATAATTATGTTTCTCAAAAGGATTATCAAATGTTTCCTACAGGTCAAATTTAAAAGTGATTTATCCAACATGAAAAGTTGCGAGTTTGAAAGATTTCAAATGTGTTTTAGTGGAAAAAAGATGAAAAATGTTTGAGATGTTTTAGTTTTTTTGAAACTTGTGTAAACCTTTTTATGGGTAAAAAGCGGGAATAACTTAAATTTTTAAATCCCTGAAAGGAATTTTTTAGAAATTAACATTAATGAAATAAAACATACTATATCTTGACTCCTATAACAAGTATATCATCTACCTGCTCCACATGAGTTTTCCAATTAATGATTGTTTTAGAAAGGATTTCCCTTTGTTCATCCATTGGTTTGTTATGTATAGAAATTACCAACTCTTTTAGTGGCTTATGTTTGTATTTCTTTCCTTTTGGTCCACCAAACTGGTCAGCGTAACCATCGGTTAAAACATAGATACAGTCGCCTTTTTGCAATTCTACAATTTTTTGAGTGAATTTAAAATCATTTCCGCCTGAGATACCAACTGGCTGTTTATCGCCTTTTATTTCTATTAATTCATTTTTCCTGATTATCCAAACAGGGTTGTTTGCCGATGCTACTACAAGCTCATTCTTGCTTTTATCTAACCTGCAAAGAGCCATGTCCATTCCATCCTTACTCTCGCCTAATCCGCCCTTTTGTTTTAAAGCATGAATAATTCGGGTTTTCATTAGGTCTAATATCTCGGATGGCTCTATAATATTTTTTAAATTTACAATTTCATTAAGTAAAGATATTCCCAACATACTCATAAAACCTCCCGGTACACCATGGCCAGTGCAATCAGCTGCTGTGAAAAACACAAAGTCGTTTTTTTCTGTAATCCAATAAAAATCACCGCTTACTATATCTTTTGGTTGGAAAAAAACAAAAGATTCCTGGAAATGCTTCTTAAATTCTTTGCTTTCGGGTAATATAGCCTGCTGGATTTTACTGGCATAATTAATACTGTCGGTAATATCTTTGTTCTTTTTATGAAGAATCTCTTCTGCTGTTTTTCTTGTTGTAATATCACGGCATACTCCTGAATTCCAAACTAAATTATTTTCTTCATCATATACGGGATATGATTTTTCATCTATCCATATTAAATCATTATCAATCATTACCCGATATTCAATTTCATAGGCAATACCAGAATCTATTTTTTTATTTGCTTCATTAAGTGTCGGCAAATCAGCCTTTATTACAAAATGCTTCATGCTATTTCCCTGGTAAAAAAAATCGGGATTAGCACCCAATAATTTTTCACTATTGGGGCTTATGTATTCGTATTTTTTCTCTTTTATATTATATAAATAAAAAACATCATTAATAGTTGAAGTTATCTGTATGAATTTATTTTCGCTTAAGGCAAGGGTTTGATAAGCAATCTGAATTTTATTGTTTTTTATATCCAGTTCTCGGTTTGACCTTAATTTTTGTCTGTTGCCTTTAAAAACGAATATTGCAAGGAGTAAAACAAGAGCAAAGCCTATAAAAAAAGCGTTACGTAACATGGTTTGCTTTTCTGCTTCTGTTTTTTCTTTTAATATCTCCGAATCTTTCAATAGTAATTTCTGTTTTTCAATATCTTTCTCCAATTCATATTTAATACCGGAAATACTATAATTATAGCTTATTTCTTTTGCTCGTAATGAATCATTAATTAAAATACCTTGCTGATAATATTCAGCAGATTTTTTATAACTACCCAATGAATAATATGAAAATGCAATTTCTTTAGTGATATCAAACATGATATCCAGGTTGTTCTTTTGATTTTTTGCAATTGAATAAGCTTTTAACTGGTATTCCAAACCTTTGTTATAATCTTTTATTCTATGATTGTAATCATGGCCTAATACATTATATAAATAAACAAGATTCTCCTTATTGGTAGATTCCTTAGCGTATTTTAAGGCTTTTAATCTCAACTCCTGTGCTTTGTCATGTTTTCCTAATAAATGATAAACTCGTGATGTTTCATTCAAGGATGCAGCAATTTCATTAGGAGCTCCTATCCTTTCCCGTATTTCAAGGCTTTTAATATAATATTCCAATGCGGTTTTGTTCTTTTCAGATGAATCTTCATAAACACCTTCATAAATATTTCCAATAGCGCTTAAAGCATAGGATTGTGAAATTTCATCATCGATTTGCTCAGCCATTGCGAAGCTTTTTAAATAATATTCCAGGGCTATAAATGAATTATTGGGTCTGTATATAAAACCTATTAATCTGTAAGCAAAAACAAGTAATTTTTCATTTCCTGTTTCTTTGGCAACTTGTACAGATTTTACTAAATAATTAAGGGAAATATCCTGCTGGCCTTCAAAATAATAATGCCGGCCTATATCCACTAATGACAAGGCTATTCCATCTTTATAACTGATTTTTTTTGCTAATACAAGTCCTTTTTTGGAATATTCTACAGAATCACTGATTATATATAATTCATGGAAAACATGAACCTTTAAACTATCGCTGTTAGTGTTTTTTAAAATTGTTTGAAGAGAATCTTTTGTGCTTTTTTGAGCTTTTATTGCAATAAGTTTTGTAATAATTGCACTGTCCACACTGCTTTGAATAACCTTTGGGTTAATAGGTTCTGCAAATAGAAAGTTGCTTGCAGCACCAATAAGGAGCAGTAAAAGGGTTAGAAAAAATAATTTGATATGGATTTTCATTAATTTATTTGCCAAAAACAGGACTTGTTAAATCCTTTTCATTTTACCCTACATCAGCCTGGGGTATTATTCAGTAAAATTAACTATTTAACATGGAATAAAAATTATTTTATTCTTATCCTTTATAAAAATTGGAAACTAAAGCAAAGAAGGACTTTTAAAAGATTCATTTTTGTATAAAAGAAAAATCAGTTTTGAATTTTAAACTCTTAATCTCGCTTTTTTAATCAACCAGAGATTAATAAAGTAATTCTGATTTTTAAATAATTCCAAATAAGCTTCCTCCTTTGCCTCCTAAGGCATCTACTCTTTTTTCAACTTTTGTGTCTTTAATAAGTGGAGGAGCATGATGTGGTTTTATTCTCGCATCAATAAGCAATGAACCATTACATCCCCAATGTTTATGTTCTGTAAAGCTATCTATTCCATAAATATCATGGGATGGATTGCTTCTGGTGAATGTTACCCACAAGAAATTATTTAAAGTTGCTGAGGTAAACCTGCTATCATCACAAAGTACAATCAGCGGGAATTTCTGATCAAAATCAGGAAGTACATTCTTAAACCAAAGAGAGAGTCTTTCAATTAAGGAAACAGTTTCATTTTCTCCATTATATGTTGGACCTGAAATAGCAATAATTCCAGGCATTATTACATTTACTGTTTTTAAATAATCAGGCAAGGTGAAATCATAAGGTAATTCCTTTGAAAGCTCTCTTTTCTTTTCTCCTGCCGCTGCTATTACAACTTTAGATCCTGAGTTTAAACCTGATCCGCTATAATCAAGTGTGTCTATACTGGTTTTAGTTTGAAAGTGCAGATCCCTTCTCCAATCTACTCTTTCCAATACATGGATAAAAAATGCTTCTATTTCATGAGTGTTTAAAGAAGGCTTGTCCTCTCCGTCAGTAATTATCAAGTATTTTGCCAGGGACATTTGTCCAAAGCCAAGAATGTGATTTGCAATGGTTAGAATTTCCTGTGGTTCTTTTTTTGTTATATAAGGAGTGTATCTTTCACTGCCAATAGCAAGTAAAAGCGGGTGCACACCTGCTGCATCCACTGCGTTTACTTCTTTTAAGCCTGGTATTTCTTTTGGAATTAAAGGTCCTGTTATTTCATGAATCAAGGCTCCAAAGCTAGTGTCTTCCTGTGGAGGCCTGCCAACCACAGTAAAGGGCCATATAGCATCTTTACGGTGATAAACCTTATGAACTTTCATAAGAGGGAAATTGTGCTTTAGACTATAATACCCAAGATGGTCTCCAAATGGGCCTTCTGCTTTGTTTTCTCCAGGGTATACCTCTCCGGTTATAACAAAATCAGCATCAGATGAAATGCAATATCCATCTTTGTAAGAATATCTAAAACGTCTGTTGCCCATTATTCCAGCAAAAGTAAGTTCTGAAAGCCCTTCTGGAAGAGGCATGACTGCACTTAAGCTATGCGCAGGAGCTCCACCTACAAATATGCTTACTTTTAAAGGTTGTCCTTTTTTGTTTGCTTTTGTCTGGTGTACTCCTATTCCTCTATGCAATTGATAATGCAAACCAATTTCTTTATTAGTGATATAATCATTACCATTAAGCTGAATTCGATACATACCAAGGTTTGAATTCATTACTCCTGGTTCATCAATATCCTCAGTGTAAACCTGAGGCAAGGTAATAAATGCCCCTCCATCATCAGGCCAACATTTTATTAATGGAAGTTGATCAATGTTTATTTGATTTTCAAGTACAGGGTTAAAAGATGTTTTTATAGGAAGTGCATTAATTGCAGAAAGGCCGGTAGATGCGTATTTTAATGGATTTTTAAGCGCCTGAAATGGGTCGTTTTTTAGTTCAATCAGCATTTTTACATTTTTCAATGAATTTCTGAAAATAAATTTGCTTCTTTCCATAGAACCAAATAGGTTGGATACAGCTTTAAATTTACACCCTTTTATGTTTTCATAAAGTATAGCAGGACCTCCTGCTTCATATACTCTTAAATGTATGGCGGCCATTTCCAGATTAGGATCAACTTCTTCTTTAATTCTTATCAGATGGCCGTGCTTTTCAAGATCGGCAACGCATTGATTCAGGTTCCTGTAATTCATTTTGTTTTTTTGCTTGTCAAAGTTACTACTATTCATCAATTGGTCAATTCACATTATGATAGATAGTATGCTTTATTGCATTTTTGTATCAAAACAGCAATTTTACTAACCTATTACTGTTAATAGAATTATAAATACTTTGATTTTCGTAATATATAAAATAATATATTTGCCCAATACCCTTTAGATACTTGATATTTAAAGAAAGATCATTAAGAATTTATTTTATTAATTAAACTTAAAAAAAGAAACATTATGAAAATTACAGC
Source organism: Bacteroidota bacterium (assembly GCA_030856445.1). Classification (GTDB taxonomy): domain Bacteria; phylum Bacteroidota; class Bacteroidia; order JACCXN01; family JACCXN01; genus JACCXN01. The sequence continues at coordinate 11,484 of JALYPI010000004.1, read as the reverse complement.
TTATTGTATGAAAACAAAGGAAAAAAATGTTGATATGTTAAAAGCAGTTGTTAGCAAAACCGCAAGAGGTGGCTACATGGCACAAGGTGAAGACAAAGCAGGCAATAAAATGACTACTATGCTTTCAGAGGCTAACGCTTTAGCAGCAGTGAAAGCTGGAACAGCTACAATGAAAAAATAATTATTAAAAAGGAGGGGTTTTTATCCCTCCTTTTTAATTTATCTCCTTTTGCCTTTTGTTTTTATATATTTATAAGTTCTTTTTAATTACCACTTTTAAAAAGTAAATTCTCCTGGTTTTTTCTTCCTAATTAATTTATAGAAATTATATTTTTCATTAGATTACCCTCTCTTCATAATAATTATCTATTTCTTTTAATATTCGTTTACTATAGTTTTTTTAAGCTATTAGTGTAGGTTAAGGTTATTTTTTTTATTTTTGAATATTCTTAAACCATTATGAAACCTACAAATGAGCTGTTTTATCTGATAAAATCATTATCGAAATCAGAAAAACGTTATTTTAAATTATACTCTTCTTTGCAATCAGGGGATAAAAATTACCTGAAACTATTTGATGCAATTGAAAAAGAAAACAGCTATGATGAGGATTTAATAAAGCAAAAACTTAAAGATGCTTCTTTTATAAATCATTTCCCTTCAGAAAAAAACCATTTATATAGCCAGATCCTCAAGAGTCTAAGGATGTTTCATTCCGAAAGCTCTGTTAGTTCAATTTTAAAAGAACAACTTCAGGATATAGAAATATTATACAACAAAACCCTATATAAAGAGTGCAACAAAGTTGTAAACCGTGCAAAAAAAATGGCTTACGACTATGAAAAATTCGATTATATTTTTGAAATTTTAAATTGGGAGAAACAGCTAAGTGATGAGGAACAGTTGTTTGGAAAACTAGAAACCAATCTTGAACAATTAAATAAAGAAGAAGAGCAAATTATTTTAAAGATGCGTAATCTGGGAGAATACCAAATGCTTTATTCTAAGATAAATTTTGTTTTCAGAAAAGGTGGTTTTTCCAGAAATGAAAAAGAACGTGAAATTGTTGAACAGGTTTCCAATCACCCTCTTATTGTAGGAAAAAACACTGCTATCTCTGTAAGAGCTTCTACCATGTGTTATTATATTCAGGGTTTATGTGCCATTACAAACAATGATTTAGAAAAAACTATTAGTCGCTTTTTAAAAGCATTGGATATTATGGATAAGAATCCATTAATAACAAAAGACCTTCAAAAAAGATGTGTTAAAACCTGTACTTATTTGCTTTTGGCTTATAATGAATTAGGACAATACGATAATCTTTTTGCTCTTATTGACAAAATGAGAGGTTTTATGGATATACCAGAGTATAAAAGCATTAATTTGAAGATGAAGATTTTCACAGCAACAAGTAATTCCGAACTTCTTGCTTATGCAAGAATGGGGGAATTTAGTAAAGGAATAAAAAACCTTGATGCTATTGTAGAAGGGATGAATGAATTTGAAGGGAAGATAAACAAAGAATCTGAAATTCTATTTTGTTATAATGTTGCTTATTTATGTTTTGGAGCAGGGGATTATCATAAAGCGCTGCTTTGGGTAAATAAAATTCTAAACGACAATGAGGCTAAAATAAGACATGATATTTGCAGTTTTGCCAGGATCCTTAACATGCTTATTCACTTTGAACTGAATAATATGAATTTACTGGAGTATATTACAAAATCAACTCAGCGCTATCATATTAAACACAACAGAGACTATAAGTTTGAAATGATGATTTTGAAAAACTTTAAAAAAATGGCCAAAACTACTGATTCTGAAAAGAAGCAGGCCCTTTTTAAAGTAATCAAAAACGGACTTCAGGAAATAATAAAAGACAATAACGAGAAAATTGCCTTGCAATATATTGATTTTATCTCCTGGCTTGATTCAAAAATAGAAAAACGTGTTTTTGCTGAGGTAGTAAAAGAAAAAGTGAGTGTTTAAACAACCTTAAGCCTTTGCCTAACAGCCTCAAAGAGGATCACTCCTGCGGCAACAGAAACATTTAGTGACCCAATAGTTCCCATTAAAGGAATTTTAGCTTTATGATCGGCTCGTTTTAAATATTCCGGAGATATTCCATCCTCTTCTGATCCCATAATGATTGCTAAGGGTTTAGTATAATCAACTCTGTCATAAAGTTGTTCGGTTTTTTCAGTACAAGCAACTATATTTAATCCACTTTCCTTTAAAAAATCTATTGTTCCTTTCAGATTATCTACCCGGCAAACAGGCATTTTAAATAAAGCCCCAGCAGAGGTTTTTAAAGCATCCGCATTAATTTGAGCCGAACCTCTCGAGGGGATAACTATGGCATCGACTCCTGCGCATTCCGCAGTCCTAACTACTGCTCCAAAATTTCTTACATCAGTAATTCTGTCGAGAATTAAAATAAAAGGCTGTTTCCCTTTTTCAAATACTTCTGGTATGATATGTTCTATGTCGCCAAAAACAATAGGAGCTATAAAAGCAATTATTCCCTGATGATTCTTGGAAGTAACTCTGTTAAGTTTTTCTAATGGAACATATTGAACAGGAATATTCTTTATATTTAAAAGTTGTTTTAGTTCTCCAAAATTCTCCCCTTTTAATCCAACTTGGATCAGTACTTTTTCAATTTCTTTTCCTGAATTTGCAGCTTCAATTAAAGGCCTGATGCCAAAAATCAATTGGCTTTTTTCTTCCTGATTTCTATTTTTATTCTTAAAATCCACGTGATTATTATTTACTGTTTATTATTAAAAAGAGGTTGTTTATTTAAAATGAATCCTGATTAATAAAGCAATTGGAATTAAAATTCAATTATAAAGAATAGCTAAAAAATTCTTCCTTGTCTCCATAAATCAACTGCCCTATACCAATTGGTTTTATAGATTACTGACCTTTCCAGGCTATAATCATTAGACGAAAAAGGATTTTCAACTTTATAAAAATTAAAATTAATTGACATCATGTTTTGATCCTCTCCATAAATCCAGCTTTCTTTATCAACACTTTTGTAAATTACATTAGGCGGGCCAAATATAATATAAATCATGCCTCTATCTGTCATCCAGCCCTCAATATATGAAGTGAAATGTAAATTAGTGTCCTGCACTCTATTATAAAATATGCTGATTAGCTCTCGTGCCCTATCTTTACTGCCTGAGAGATTCAGCCAAAATTTATCCAAAGCTTCCTTTTTATTCTCTGCATTAAAAAGTTCATCAAATTCTTGTTTACTGGTAATATACCTTAAAGGGTTTAGCATATCATCGATTGCTTTTATTTCCGGGAAATTTCCATTAAAGTGATACAAAGTATAACCGTCTTTATTAAGAGTGCTATCAACCTGAATGTGATAAAAGCCTTTTAATTTAAAATCTTCAATCAAAATATTATTTCCTCTCATTGGTAATTCAAAAAGACTATCTGCTTTATAATGAAAAGGCCTATGATTTATGGTTACAAATGGGGGAGGCGCTATTTCGAATTCCCTGTTATAATATCTTACAAAAGCCTTATTTGCAGATGAACTATATTTTAATTGTACCCTATTATTACTAATGTGATTTTTAAATAAAGTAGAACCTGTTTCGGCAGACTGCAATAAAAAGTTTTGTCTGTTATTGAGATTGTTTTTTTCTACGGTTATATATGTTTTTTTTGTTTTGTTTCTGTTAATATCAGTAACAGTTACTTCCATTATATAATTAAAACCCTTAAACGCTTTAAATTCTGTGCTGCTTATTAAATCTCGCAACAGATCCTCACTAGCAACATCATTGATAACAATGCTTGCTGTGTCAGAAGTTATTCTTGCTTCATAATCATCAAAAACTTTAAAGGAGAGACTAATATTTGCAGAAAATGGATCATTAGGAGTTGGCCTGGCATAAAGTACTTGACTACTACTTATTTTGAAATGCAGTTCTGAAATACTGTCGTTTTTATGAAGAACTGAAAACTCTGGATTAAATGAAGGTGCTTCCCTTTTATATAAAAAAGCGACATTCTGATTACTGATTTTTTTATTTGTTTCACAAGAAATCAGGATACCTATTAAGGTAAAAAGAATAATTAGAGATATATTAATCTTATTCCTGTACAAGTTCTGTGTCATCGGCTGTTAAAAAAGTTTCAGGTATGGTTTTAGTTGCCTTGGCACCCAGTTTTCGAATGTTTTCAGCCCTTGAAATCAGGCTGCCATGTCCTTCTAATTTCTTTTTTGCATTATCATAAGCAGTTGCAGTAGCTTTAATTCCCTTGTCAATCTTTTCAAGATCCTCTAAAAAGCTAACAAATTTATTAAACAAAGCTCCACCCTGACGGGCAATTTCCAAAGCGTTTTTATTTTGTCTCTCTTGTTTCCAAACAGAGGCAATAGTCCTAAGAGTTGCAAGTAATGTAGATGGGCTTACAATAACTACTTTTCTTTCCCAGGCATAATTAAAAAGCTCCTGGTCTGCTTGAATGGCTACTCCAAATGAAGATTCAATAGGGACAAAAAGCAAAACAAAATCAGGAGAATTAAAGCTGGTGGAATTTTGGTAATTCTTTTCACTTAAGTTGCGAATATGAGATTTTATGGATTCAATATGATTTTTTATAAATACAATGCTGTTTTCCTCGCTGCTTGAATTTACATAAGCCTCATAAGCAACAAGCGAAACTTTAGAATCAATTATAATATGTTTTTCATCCGGAAGATATATAACAACATCAGGTAATATTCTTTTACCCATTTCATCGCTACTGTTTACCTGGGTTTTATATTCCTGGTCTTTTATAAGACCGGAGCGTTCCAGGATTTTTTCAAGTATGATCTCCCCCCAGTTGCCTTGAAACTTATTATCGCCTTTCATTGCCCTAGCAAGATTATTGGCCTCCAAACTGATTTGTTTATTTAATTCTACCAGATTTTTTATTTCAGCTTTAAGCGTTATTCTCTCGTCTGATTCTGTTTTATAAGCCTTGTCTACTTTTTCTTCAAAGTCTTTTATACGTTCTCTTAATGGAGTAATGATTTGGTCAATGTTTACCTTGTTTTGATCAGTAAATTTCTTGCTTTTTTCATCCAGGATTTTATTTGCTATGTTTTCAAACTGGGTACTGAATTTCTCCTGCAGTTGTTCCATTTCTGCTTTTTGGGTCCCCAGTTTTTCATTCATGTTTTTAAAAGCCTCCTCAGCCCTTGCTAATCGCTGGTTAGCTATACCCATTTTTTCTCTTTCTTCACTTATCTCATTTTTTGATTTTTCTGCATCATTAGCTAAAATAGATAACCTTTCAATGAGTTTTACATTTTCCTGCTGAAGGTCAAACATACCTTCTGAATTGTTGGTTTTTTGAGCCGTCAACCTATTAATGAAATATAAATAGGCAGATACAATTCCTGCGATTAATCCGATAATTAAAAAAATAAGTTCCATGTGCTAAATTTACTACCTGTAAAATTAAGAATAATTTTTTCTAAAGCAGAATTTAAGTGTAAGACTTTATATTAGGGGTCTACATAAGATTTCCTTTGTAAAAAATGCTGGTTTTTCTTGATACTACATGCATTTGCAATTCTCTTACCATGTAAATAGTGTAAAAATCATTTGTAGAAGCCCAATAAGAAGTGAGAAAATGGATAATGGAAATTCAGCTAGAAATAATTTACTAAGCCAAAATGAATTTTTCCTGTACGAAGTTCGAAAGCTTGATTAAATTGTTTTCCAAGTGCATAACTAAGGGAAAAGATCCCGGCCTTGGTCTCAAAGCTCATTCCTGCCCCAAAGCCCCAGGGAGTATCGGTAACAAACTTATTCATGGTATTGTTTTCGTACCAGGCTCCATTCCAAAAAATATGAGCATAAGAGTTTTGCTCCAGTAAATAACGTGCCTCTATTGTTAATAGGGAAAAAGAGGAAGCAAAAATAGACTCTTCATCAAAACCCCTTAAGGTTCTTAATCCACCTATCCGGTATAATTCATTTTCGAAGACCGAAGGACTAATTAAATATGCACTTGAGTTGCTAAGTTTCAAAGTGCTTCTTTTTGTAAGAGGAATAAAATAGTCAACAGCAAGATTTAAATCATATTGAATTGTTTTCAATACTAAATTTTCATAAAGCTCCTCCCTGATCTTTGGGTTTACTCCTATTCGCCTGTTTCCAACAGCACCATTTACAAGGAATCGATGGCCTTTGCGTGGGTTTAAACGATAATCTAGTTGCTCGTTTTTATAACCAATTCCATATAAAACAGTTTTTACATCAGCATAGGGTGGAAGCTGAGAAAGGAATTCCAGACCATAATCAGACAACATAATGGATTTTTTGGTAATCATGAAAACCTTGAAGTAGTTTCCCCCATTTAAAATATATTGAATACCTAAATTTGAATTGATATTCATAAAAGTAGTGTCCTTTTTATATAAATCAAGCCTGGTATCAATACCAAAGGGAGTTGAAAAAAGAAATGGATATACAAACTGTGCCTTTAGGTCCTGGGTTTCCTCTTGCAATTTTCTCCAATTGATATCAATTAACTCACCACTTCCAAAGGAGTTCAGTAACTTAAGCTGTAAATCCCCGGTTAATAGTATTTTACCTGGTGTTTCATCATCTGGCAATATTCCTAAAATTCCGTCAAATTGGCTTGCCTGTGCATCTTCAAGAAAAAAGATAAGTTTGGAAATGCTTTCTGAAAAAATAATTTCAAAGCTTTTGCTCTCTTTTAAAAAAGGCAATTCTTTTATTCTTGCAGTTAGTTTTCTCACCTTTGACTCATCATAAATATCACCGGGTTTTAATCCTATATAATTATAGAAATAAACAGGGTTGATCCTTGCATTTCCTTTGATAACAATGCTATCAAGATGAATTAGTTTGTTTTTTTGCAGATTTAATGATGCTTCTATTGCGTCTTCTGTTGAAAATTTTATTGAATCCAGCTTAAATGATGCAAAAGGATAACCATTGTTTTCACACCATCCCAGGAGTTTTTGGCTTAATTTCTCAACTTCATTAAAATGCAATGGTTGATTAAAATAAACTTTTTCGCGAAAGCCTGCTATGCTCAGAATTCCCTCATTTACATTGCCGGCAGATAATTTGGCCCATTTGTATGTTTTTCCCGCAGTCATATAACAAGTTGCTTGTAAGCTGTCCTGAATAATGCTGTCAACAGTGGCAGACAAATAACCTTTGTCATAAAAGGCAAACAGCAGGTTTTGAATTTGCTTGTTTTTATCTGCCTCTCCTAAAAACTTCTTTTTTGAGGAAATTAATTTTTGCAGAGACTTATTGTCATTAATAGAATCCGATAATTCTACTTTTAACTCAAAAGAATTCTGAGCATTTGAAGACAGGATAAATAATCCACAAAAATATAATATCAGAAACAGTGGCTTAAACAAGATGTATAATATTAATTACTGCTGTTATAACTAATTCTCCAATCAATTTCTTTTAAACCAGATTTTTTTAAAAATTCATTTGTTTTAGAAAAATGCTTACAGCCCCAGAATCCATTGTATGCAGAAAGCGGAGAAGGGTGTGCTGCTTTTAATACATAGTGTTTCCCAGGGTCAATTAAGGCTTCTTTGCTTTGAGCATGCTTTCCCCAAAGAATAAATACAAGCCCTTCTTTTTTTTCTGAAATAATGCGAATAACTGCATCTGTAAAAGTTTCCCAGCCCCTTTTTTGATGTGACCCCGCATTCTGGGCTTTTACTGTTAAGGTTGTATTTAATAATAGAACGCCCTGTTCAGCCCAATAAGATAAATCTCCGGTGGTGGGAATAGATAGCCCAAGATCATTTTTAAGTTCTTTATAAATATTAACAAGAGAAGGAGGAGGCTTTATTCCATCTGCCACAGAAAAGCAAAGCCCATGTGCCTGGCCTTCCCCGTGATATGGATCTTGTCCTATAATTACAACTTTTACTTTACCATAAGGTGTTTTATTAAATGCCGTAAAAATCTGATCAGTAGGAGGGTATACCTGGTTTTTATTTATTTCCTGTTCAAGAAACTGCATTAACTTAATGAAATAGTCACAAGTAAATTCATTTTTTAGAATTTCTCTCCAGTTTTGTTCAATCGTACCTTGTATAAATTCTAAACTTTTCACTATTACAAATTTTCTTGACAAACGATAATTATTAATCTGCTGAATACCATTATGTATTATCAACTAACATGGTTTTATAGAGACTAATTAATGCAGCGAATTAAAATAGCAATCAAAATCAGGTAATGTTAAAATATAAATAACGCTTTAATATTTGAAATCTTTTATGAGGAAAGGAGTAAATATAATTAAATATTAAAGAATGGATTTTGTTTGAAAGAACAATGTGATTATTTTGATTTTATAAAAGTGTTTTTTTAAACTTTTTTGTTGTTTTTTTTAATTGCTTTTTTTAGGTAATTTTGTACTTCAATATGAGACTTTTCAGCATTTTCATTATTCTACTTTTTGTTCAAGGAATTGTCTTTTCCCAAAAACACAACCTTAAACATTTTAGTATTGATGAAGGACTTCCTCAAGCTTCTGTTTATTGTGTTTATCAAGACCTACAAGGTTATATCTGGTTCGGAACCCAAGGTGGTGTTGCCAAATTTGATGGTCTGGAATTTGAAAACTTCACCCAAAAAGATGGTTTGGCAGAAAATCACATAACTTCAATTTTTCAAGACTCATTGGGAGATTTTTGGTTCGGCCATCGTTATGAAGGAATTAGCATAATGAAAGGAAGTAAGATAATTTCCTTAAAAGGGAATCTGCCAGAAATGACAGAACAGGTTTCTTGTTTTTCATAAGCGGGAAAATATATTCTGGCAGGTACAAGGGGAAACGGAATATTTGCCATTGAAATAGCCTCCATTTCTGAACCTGAAATAAAATACACTCATATTAACAATGACTTTGGACTGGAATCTGAATCTATTTTCGATTTTCATGTTAATATCAATGGCGATATTTGGATTGCAACCAGCAAAGGAATTTATTCTATAGATGCCCGATTAAATAAAAAATCATTAAAAAAACTATCCTCAGTTGATAATGTTTTTTCTACAGCAATTTATGATATTGAAAAAGCCAAAGATAATTCACTTTGGATATCTTCTAGTGAGGGTATTTATCATGTCTCCCAGCCTTTAGAAAATCATTTTTCAATAGTGTATGAAACATATTCTGATAAAACAATTACAGGAGGATATAGAAAAATAGCAAGTGACAAGTATGGAAGCGTATGGTTTACAACTCAAAGTGGAGTGGGTAAAATCGAAAAAAATAATATCAGATTTTTTAAGGAAGAAAATGGCTTAACTGATTTTGAAATTACGAGTATCAAAAATGACAGAGAAGGAAATATCTGGTTTGGAATGATGGGTGATGGCATTTATCAGTATTTAGGTGAAGCATTTATTAACTGGGATGTTGAAAACGGTTTGCCCTACAAAGTTGTCCAGGCAATATTAATCGATAATAAAAACAATGCTTGGATTGGAACTGAGAAGGGAATTTCTATTGTCAGCCAAAATGAAACTGTTAAATCATTATTCGAAAAGGATGGATTAACTGATAACAATATTCAAGCACTTTTCCAGGATTCCAGGAATTTAATATGGATCGGAACAGCAAATGGCATTTCAGTATTTGATCCTAGCAATGAAAAAATAATTAAAATTACAAAGCTACAAGGTCTGGCAGCAAATTTATCATTAACTATAAATGAGGATAAAAATGGTCATATATGGACAGGTAGTCTTGGAGAGGGTACTTCTCAAATAATAATGAATGGAAAAAAAATTGTAAAGGTTGTAAATTATTATAAGCAGCAAGGATTTGCAAGTAATGCTATTTGGAAAATATTTAAAGACAGTAAAGGAAATTTATGGTTCGGAACAAATGATGCTGGTTTAATAAAATACGATGGTGAATCTTTTACTACTATTAACAGTGATGATGGTTTGCCAAATCAACGCCCGGGATCTATCACCGAAGATAAGCAGGGTAATTTATGGATTGGAAGTATAGGAGGAGGAGTGATAAAATTCAACCCTCTTTCTAACACCTTTACAAGTTATACCACTCAAAATGGAATAAGTTCTGATAATCCTTACCTTGTTATAAGTGATAATGAAAACAATATTTGGGTAGGTACAAATTATGGAATTGATAGGATTGATAGTAATGGTAAAATTAAGCATTTTGGTAAAAACGAAGGTTTTCATGGAGTAGAAACCAATCAGAATGCTGTTGCTCTTGATGGAGAAGGTAATATTTGGTTTGGAACCATAAAGGGCGTTGTTAAATGCAATCCCTCCTTGCTTAAAGAAAACAAAGAAGCGCCTTTAATCCATATAAAAAAAGTAAGAATATTCTTAAAAGAAGAAAAATTGCCTGCTGGTAATAAATTTACTTACAATAAAAATCATTTGACTTTTGATTTTGTTGGCATTTCATTTGCCAATGCTGAAAAAGTACAGTATCGTTACAAATTACAGGGTTTTGATCAAGAATGGCAGCCTCTTACTTCTGCCCGTTTTGCCACTTATTCAAACCTTGAAGCTGGAAATTATACTTTTTTGATAGAATGCAAGAATAACGATGGGGTTTGGAGTAATTCCCCATCCACTTTTAATTTTATTATTGCTCCTCCTTTTTGGAAAACATCCTGGTTTTATATATTAATTACTATAATTTTTATAGGTATTGCATATGGTTTTGTTTTAACAAGAACTCATAAACTTAAGCAAACCAAGAATAAATTAGAAGAGCTGGTTAGTTTTAGAACAAGAGAATTAAAGCAGGAAAAGGAAAAGGTAGAAAAGGTGAACAAAGAAGTAGTGATACAGAAAAACATTATTGAATTAAAAAATAAAGATATTACCGATAGTATTAATTATGCAAAGCGTATTCAGGAGGCAATTTTACCTTCTTTAAATGTAATTGAAAAAGGATTTAAAGGACTATTTTTTTATTACAAACCAAAGGATATAGTAAGTGGGGATTTTTACTGGTTTTCTGAAAATGGAAATAGTAAAACAATTGCTATTGCAGACTGTACAGGACATGGTGTTCCGGGTGCACTTATGTCAATAATAGGGAACAATGTACTCAATGAGGTAATTAGTGAAAAAACAGTCAGTTCAACAGGCCTTGCCCTGGAATTATTGGATGGGAAAATAAGGCATATCTTAAAGCAAAATTCAAATCTGAATCATACCAGCGAAGGCATGGATATAGCTTTAATAAATATCGACCTTGCAAAAATGGAACTTTGCTTTTCAGGAGCCTATCGCCCTTTAGTACTAATTCGTGAAGGGAATTTAGTTGAATATAAAGGAGATAAAATAGCTATCGGGGGCTACCATGAAAATAAAAAACAATTTACCGATCATGTCATTAAATTAGAGAAAAACGACATTTTTTATCTTTTTTCAGATGGATATGCTG